>DATLHR010000260.1:0-45461 GCA_035539815.1 Kofleriaceae bacterium | reverse complement strand
ATCGCAGCGTCCGCGAGCGCGTCGATCGCGGAGGTCGACATCAAGGGCGAGCGCTACGTCACCGTCGGCGGCGCCCTGCCCGGCTACAGCGGCAAGCGCACGCTCACGTATGCCGTCATGCGCTCGCTCGATGTCGCGATGGCACCGGGTGCCAAGCTGAAGCGCACGATCATCGTGATCGCCGCGCTCGCGTTCCTGGGCACGCTGATCCTCGCGCTCGCGCTGTCGCGCCGGCTATCGCGCCCGGTCGACGAGCTCGTCGAGTTCACGCAGAAAGTCGGTGGCGGCGAGCTCGAGCTGCGCGCCGAGCCCAAGGGCATGAGCGAGGTCAAGGCGCTGGCGACCGCGATGAACCGCATGGTCGAGGAGATCGAGAAGTCCCGCGATCAGCTCGCCGAAAAGGAGCGCCTCGAGCGCGAGCTCGAGATCGCGACGAAGATCCAGACCTCGATGCTGCCCCAGAGCTTCGACGTCCACCGCATGGACATCGCCGCCAAGATGATCCCCGCCACCGAGGTCGGCGGTGACTACTACGACATCCTGCCGGTCAAGGACGGCTGCTGGATCGGCATCGGCGACGTCGCGGGCCACGGCCTCACCGCCGGTCTCGAGATGATGATGGTGCAGAGCGTCGTGTCGGCGCTCGTGCGCGAGAACCCCGACGCGACGCCCAAGCACCACCTGCGGATCCTGAACCAGGTCATCTACGACAACATCCGCAACCGCCTGCACCAGGACGAGCACATCACGCTCACGCTGCTCCACTGCGACGAGGGCAACGTCACGTTCGCCGGCGCGCACGAGGACATCATCCTGTGCCGCGTCGGCGCGACCGAGTGCGAGCGCATCGCGACGCCGGGGCCGTGGCTCGGCGCGATGCGCGACATCGCCCGCGTGACCAGCGACAGCACGCTCGAGCTCGCGCCCGGCGACCTGATGGTGCTCTACAGCGACGGCATCACGGAGTGCCGCCTGCCGGACGGTTCGCAGTTCGGCCTCGACCGGCTGTGCGACGTGGTCTTCGCCGCGCGCGCCGAGTCGGTCGAGACGATCCGCGACCGCATCTTCGAGGCGGTCCGCCCGTATCGCCAGGACGACGACATGAGCCTCGTCGTCCTCCGCCGCGTCGTCGACTGACGGCTACTCGTAGCGGCCGTAGGGCGAGCCGTCCTTGCGCTTGTGCGCGACGGGCTTGTCGCCCTCGGCGACCTGGAACGACACGGTCGCGGTCTTGCCGGGCTCGATCTTGACGGTGCCGCGCTGCGGCTCGCCTTGCGCCTGCCACGCGACGACCGGGTACTCACCCGGCGGCACGCCCGTGATCTTGAACTTGCCTTGCCGGTCGGTGGTCGCGAAGTGGTGCGTCGGCACGACGAGCACGCGCGAGCTCATCTCGGGGTGGATGTTGCAGAACACGTCGACGACGCCCTCGCGCTTGAACTCGACCGCCTTGGTCGCGCCGCTGCGGTAAAGACCGAGGTCGAACCGCGCCGGCCGCGACGTGGAGAACACGTTGTGGAAGATGCGGTCGGAGTTCGGGAAGTCGATCGTGGTGCCCTTGACCACGACGCTCACCCGCGGGTTGAACTGCAGGTCCTGCTGCTTGATGACGTGCTTGCGGCCATCGTCGAGCGACGTGCGCTGCACGCCCTCGAGGTAGACCACCACGTTCGAGAAGTTGTCCTTCTTGGACCCGTTCTTGGTGACGACGACCTGCCCCTCGACGGAGCCGTCGGCGGATGTGCCCGTGCTGACGCTGGGACGCGCCAGGAAGCACATCGCCGCGCCGAGGACCACCAGCGTCAATCGCGCTTTGTGCATGTTCGAGAACCTCCGGATCAGTACTTTACAACCAAGGACGAGGTGAACACGTCGTTGATGATCTTGGGGATACGTCCCATCTCGTTGTTCGACGTGAACTCGGCCTTAAAAATCAAATTCTCGGTGAACGTGAACCGGAGGCCCAGGGTGGCTCGCCACAGCTCGGAGATGTAGACGAACGCCGCGCCGTCGCGGTGCAGCGCGTCGCGCCAGTCGACGCGGGCGTACGGCATCGTGATGTTCGACGCCCGGTAGCCGAGGAGGCCGTAGGCGCCCTGGAACTCCAGGCACTCGGACTTGTCGCACTTGGTGGGCGCGGCAGGATCCTGCTCGCCGTTGGCGCGGCCCTTCACGTACTCGGCGCGGAACACGAAGTTGTGGCGGTGGAAATGAAGATCCGCCCCCCACAGCCACTGCCAGACCGAGTCGGACTCCTGGTTGTCCTGCGCGCCCCACATGCCGGAGACGCCGACCTCGAGCTCCTTCACGAACGGCAGCCGGTACGACAGGCGCGCCGAGCCGGTCTTGAAGCTGTTGGTGTCGATCTCGTTGTAGAACGCGAAGCCTTCGCTGAACTGGCTGCCGTTGGTGAGCGCGACGTTGAGCACGAGCGCGTCGTCGAAGAACCGCGCGCGCGCCTTCACGCCGAGCGGATAGCCGCACGTGTACCGGCAGATCAGCGACGGCGTGACCTCGATGCGGGTCGGCGCTTCTTGCGAGCGGTACTCGAACCCGACGACGGAGTCGAACTTGCCAACCTGAAGGTCGAGCTTGTGCGCCCCCTTCGCCAGGCGGTACTCGAGGTAGGCGAGGCGCAGATCGATGTAGTCGCCGAGGAACAGCCCGTCGGGCTCGCTGACGTCGCGGCTCCGAGGGATGACATCGAGCTTGGCGGTGAACACCGCCTTGTCCCCGATCTCGGAGAACAGCCCGACGTTGAGCGAGTTGACGATGAACGTCGGCCCGGTCGCGTGGATCGGATCGAACGAGATCGCCTTCGAGTCACCGGTGTTCGCCGGCTCGCCGCGCGCGTTGATCATGACCGACAGCGGGTCGCCCATGAACACCCACGAGTCCGGGATGCCCACGCCCGGTCCGAGGTCGTACTCGGGGAAGTGCTCGTAGCCGGTGTCCGCGACGATGCCGGGCCCGTCGCCGACGACGCCGAAGAAGCCCACGTCGAGGAAGCCGCTGAGCTTGACCGAGAGCGTCGACATCTTGCCGACCTTCTCCTCGATGTACTCGTGATCCTCGCGCAGAAACTCGAGCTCTTCTTTGAGCTTCGCATTCTCCTCCTCGAGCGCTTCGAGGCGATCCTTGTCGAGCTGCGGCAGCGCGGCAGGCTCGGTGGCCGGCGGCGCCGTCGCCGGCGGTGTCGCGCTCGGCGGTGTCGCGCTCGGCGGTGTCGTCGCGGGCGGCGATGGCTGCGGCCCGGGTTGCGAAGGGGGACCGCCGGCACCCGGCTGCGCGTGCAGCGGGCCTCCGGCGAGAGCGAGCATCAGGAACGCATTAACTGCTCTCACGTCGATACCGGAGAATACGCAGGTTCGGAGGTACGGTTCCAGTCAACGCCGCCGTCGACGAGCGCTTCAATAGCGAGGTGTGAGACTTCAGTTTTGAAGTACGAAGGTGGTCCAAGGTGGTGTTGACGCGTCTCGCTGCGTTCGAGAAGCTTGATAGGTTGGTTGCATCGCCTCCAGGGGATCTGCCGGTCGAGCGCATCGTCGGCGTCGGCGTGGTCGTGCTCTCGAAGTCGGCGCGCGTCCACGAGCTCGCGACGTCCGCGGTCGGACCGCGCTGCCACACGGTGAAGACGACCGACGAGCTGCGCGCCGCGATCGCGCGCGTGCGCCCGAAGACGGTCGTCATCGATCGCGACGTGGAGAGCGCGCTGACCGTCGTCGGCGAGCTGCCGAACCGCGAGCACCTCACGGTGATGCTCGTCGCGCGCGATCCGCTCGGCACCGTGCCTGCGGGCGCCGACGCGGTCGTGCTCGAGCACGCCCTCGCCGACGCGCTGCGCTCGGGGACGAAGAGCGGACGCGCGCTCGACGCGCCGCTCTCGCTCGATCAGCTGCTCGGGGTCTCGCTGCTCACGGGCAGCCTCGATCAGGCGCTCGAGGACACGGCGAACCTCGTCGCGACCGGGTTCGGCGTGAGCCGCTGCTTGATCTCGTTGCGCGGTGACTCGACGGGCGGAGCCGCGAGCGGCAGCAGCACGTGGAGCTCGCTCGCCTGGAGCCATACGGCGGAGCGCTGTCTCGCGGCGCTGCAGGCCGGCGCGACCCTGATCGCGCCCCAGCTCGACGATCCGGCGGCGCCTGCCGAGAGCTACCTCGCGGTGCCGCTCGAGATCCCAGCCGGGCGCGGCGGCTTCGTCGGCATCGCGCTGCAGCGCCCGCGGGTGTTCCCGCGCGACTTCTTGTCGGCGCTGCAGGGCATCGCGGCGCGGCTGAGCGCGGAGCTCGTGTGGCGCGCGAACCACGAGCGCATCACCAACGAGCTCGACAAGATCATGGCGGCGCCCGGCGTCGATCCGCTGCTCGGCTGCTGGAACCGCAGCGCCCTCAAGCAGCTCGCGACGTCGCAGGTGTCGATGTCACGGCGCACCGGGATGCCGCTGTCGGTCGCTGTGCTCGACGTCGTCGATCTGCAGTCGATCAACACGCGCCACGGTCTCGACGTCGGCGACCGCCTGCTGGTGCGGATCACCGACGCCGTGCGCGCGACGGTGCGCGAAGAAGATGTGGTGGGCCGGCTCGGCGGCGACGAGATCGCCGTGGTGATGCAGGCGACCCCCGCCGACGGCGCGAAGCGTGTCGCGGAGCGCCTGATGGCCGCGCTCGCGGACCGGCCGCTCGAGCTCGGCGATGACGAGCACCTCGCGCTGCGCGTGACCATCGGCACCGCGATCCTCGATCCGTCGGAAGGCTCGGCGACGCTGCTCGCCCGCGCGTCGTACGCCGCGCGCCAGGCGCAGTCGCCCGAGCACGCCGCCGAGGAAGGCATCCGCTCGTCGAGCAACACCAACCCGCCGCGGATCTCCCAGCGCATGGACGTGCCCGAGCTCGAGGAGCTCTCGGCGTCCGTCGGCGGCACCTACCGGCTCCTGCACGAGATCAGCCGCGGCGGCATGGGCGTCGTCTACCGCGCGGAGGACCGCTCGCTCGAGCGGCCGGTCGCGATCAAGATGCTGCGGCCCGACCTCGCCGAGGACCCGGCCGTCGTCGAGCGGTTCCGCCGCGAGGCCGCGATGCTCGCGCACATCCAGCATCCGAACCTCGTCCAGATCCACAGCTTCGGCGCGAGCGGCGGTGACACCTACTTCGTGATGGAGCTCGTCGAAGGCGAGTCGCTCGAGCAGGCGTATGTCCGCCATCGCACCGAGGGGACCATGATGTCACTCGTCGAGCTGCCGATCGTGATCGAGCAGATCGCCTCGGCGCTCGATTCGCTTCACGAGCGCGGCATCGTCCACCGCGACGTGAAGCCGGCGAACGTGATCCGCGATCCGTTCCGCGCGCGCAGCGTGCTCGTCGACGTCGGCATCGCGCGCCGCTACGGCCAGGACGCGCAGATGGCCGGCACGCCGGGCTTCGTCGCCCCGGAGGCGTTCGCCAACGAGGAGGTCACCGCGCGCGCCGACGTGTACGGCCTCGCGACCACGGCGTACGCGATGCTCACGCTGCAGCGGCCGTGGGGAGAGGGTGACCTCGTCACGATCCTCAGCCGGCAGATCCACGAGGAGTCACAGCGGATCTCGGCGGTGCGCCCCGAGCTCGCGGTGCTCGACGACGTCCTGCTGCGCGGAATGAGCCGCGACCCGGCGCACCGGCAAGCGACCGCAGGCCAGTTCGCGAGCGAGCTCGCGACCGCGATCGCCGAGGTGGTGCCGCGCCAGGAGCTCGAGCCACCGCGCGAGCCCGTCGCCGTGCGCACGTCGGAGCGCCGCAGCGATATCCACGAGGCACCTCGTACGCGCGGCGTGGTGTTCCGCTCGGTCACGCGCGCGATCGGCGTGCGCGAAGCGGAGCGGCTGCGCGACCTACTCGGTGGTCACGACGAGGAGCTCGCGCGCGCGCTGCACGACACCGCCCCGCTCGGCTGGCTCCCCACCGCGCAGCTCGTGCGGCTGTTCACGTTCGCGCCCGATCACCTCGGCCGCGATGCGGCGAGCCTCGCGCGCGACATCGCCCGCGCCACCGTGCGCGCGTCGTTCCGCCGGTTCTTCCCGGCGAGCGCCGCGACGCTGGTCCCCGAGCGAACGCTGTCCGCGATCCGCAACATCTGGGGTCGCTATCAGACGTGGGGCAACATCTCCGCGATGCCGGTCGACTCGAATCAGGTCGTCGTACGCCTCGGTGATCCGGTCGCGGATCCCGTGCTGTGCGCGTGGACGAGCGGCCTGCTCGAGCAGCTGGTCGTGCTGTCGGGTGGCAAGGGCGCGAACGTCGATCACGAGGAGTGCGTCGTGCTCGGCGGCGACGCGTGCATGTTCCGCGTCGGCTGGCAGCGCATGGACTGACTCAGAAGAGTGCGGTGCCGATCAGCCGATCGAGCTCGGCTGGCAGCTGATCGAGGCCGTTGGCCTTGGTCAAAAATCCGTCGGCTTCGCACTCGCGCGCGAGCATCTCCAGCTCGTCGCTCGACAGCGCCGAGAACAGCACCACGGGCACGTGGGCGGTCTCGTAGCTCGACTTGAGGAGACGGCACAGCTCGACGCCGGACATCTGCGGCATCGTCACATCGGTGAGGATGACGTCGGGACGCCAATCTCCGAGGCTCGCCGCGAACCCGTGGACATCCGAGCTGGTGCGGACGTCGTAGCCGGCCTTCGCCAGCGTCGAGCTCGCGAAGTACAAGCTGATCTCGCTGTCGTCGATCAGCAGGATCTTGTGTTTCGCGGAGGACAACGGACACGCAGGCTAACACGGCTCGCAACGCCGCTCCTTCGTGCTCGGTTAGTCCACAGCTAGCGCCCGCTGACGCGATGCGTTAGAGTGGTGCTTCGACGAGGAGCAGACGTTGCCAACGCTGTACGACCGGAGCTTCGATCGCGACGCATGTGGCGTCGGGTTCGTCGCCGACATCAAGGGGACGCGCTCGCGCAGCATCGTCGATGACGGGCTGGAGGTGCTGCGGCGACTGTCGCATCGCGCGGCGTGCGGCGCCGATCCCCAGACCGGCGATGGCGCGGGGATCCTGATCCAGCTGCCGGATCGCTTCTTCCGTGCCGAGGCGCAGCGGCTCGGCATCGAGATCCCACCCAGCCGGCGGTTCGCGGTCGGCCAGGTGTTCCTGCCGCCGGATCCCGCGCAGCGCGCCGCCTGCGAGCAGGTCCTCGCCGACGTCGTCGCCGAGGAGGGCCAGCGCGCGATCGGCTGGCGCGACGTCCCCACCGACACGGCGCACGTCGGCACGGTGGCGCGCGAGGTCATGCCGGTGTTCCGGCAGCTGTTCGTGCGCATGCGGCGCGTCCCCCCGAGCGCGTGGGAGCGGACGCTGTTCGTGATCCGCAAGCTCGCCGAGAACCGCATTCGCGAGCGCGGCCTCGATCCGCGCGGGTACTTCCACGTCGCGAGCCTCTCGACGGAGACCATCGTCTACAAGGGTCTGCTGTTGCCGCGGCAGCTGCCGCAGTTCTTCGTCGATCTGAAAGCTCCCGAGCTGGTGAGCACGATCGCGGTGGTGCACTCGCGATTCTCGACCAACACGTTCCCGACCTGGGATCTGGCGCAGCCGTTCCGCTACATCGCGCACAACGGCGAGATCAACACCCTGCGCGGCAACGGCAACTGGATGCAAGCGCGGCGCAGCCAGCTCAAGAGCGCCAAGTTCCACGGGGGGCTCGAGCGGCTGCATCCGATCATCGTTCCGGGCAAGAGCGACTCCGCGCAGTTCGACAACCTCGCCGAGCTGCTCACGCTCGGCGGACGCACGCTGCCGCACGCCATCATGATGATGATCCCCGAGGCGTGGGAGGCCGGTGGCGTCGACGAGGACCGCAAGGCGTTCTATCGCTACGCCGGCTCGCTCGTGGAGCCCTGGGATGGGCCCGCGGCGATCGTGTTCTCGGACGGCCAGCTCGTCGGCGCGACGCTCGATCGCAACGGCCTGCGTCCCGCGCGGTGGACGATCACCACCGATGATCGCGTGATCCTCGCGTCGGAGACCGGCGTGATCGACGTGCCGCCGGAGCGCGTGCGCAGCAAGGGGCGCCTGCAGCCCGGCATGATGTTCGTCGTCGATACGGCGGAAGGCCGGATCGTCGACGACGCCGAGCTCAAGCGCGATGTCGCGGGGCGGTTCCCGTACCGCAAGTGGCTCGACAAGAACGTGTTCGAGATGCACGAGCTCGACGACGGCCCGGCGCCCGCGGTCGAGACCGGCGAGGCGCTGTACCGCCTCGCGCGCGCCCACGGCTACACCGACGAGGACTGGAACCTCGTCATCGAGCCGATGGCGACGACCGGCAAGGAGCCGGTGGGCTCGATGGGCACCGACACGCCCCTCGCGGTGCTGTCGAACCACGCGCCGCCGCTCGCGGCCTACTTTCACCAGCTGTTCGCGCAGGTGACGAACCCGCCGATCGATCCGATCCGCGAGGCGCTCGTGATGTCACTCGAGACCACGATGGGGCCCGACGGGAACACGTTCGACGAGACGCCGGAGCAGTGTCATCAGCTGCGCCTGCGCGGGCCGGTGATCGACAACCACGACCTCGCCAAGATCCGCGCGCTCGCGGAGGGCGGCGATGGCGTGTTCGAGCCGATCACGCTGTCGCTCGTGTATCCGGTCGCGGATGGCGTCGACGGGCTCGCCGCGGCGATCGCGCGGCTCCGGCGTGCGGCCGAGCTCGCGATCGACGACGGTCACAACGTGCTGATCCTCAGCGACCGAGGCGTCGACGCGGCGCACGTCGCGATCCCGGCGCTGCTCGCGCTCAGCGCCGTCCAGCAGCACCTCGTGCGCGAGGGCACGCGCATGCAGGCGGGCATCCTCGTCGAGACCGCGGACTGCCGCGAGGTGCATGACGTCGCGCTGTTGATCGGGTTCGGCGCCGCCGCGGTGAACCCGTACCTGGCGCTCGACGTCGTCCGCGAGCTGGTCGTGCAGGGCCGCGCCGCCGGCACGCCGGAGCAGGCGATCGCGCGCTACCTGCACGCGCTCGACGAAGGTCTGTTGAAGGTGATGTCGAAGATGGGCATCTCGACGGTGCAGAGCTATCGCGGCGCGCAGCTGTTCGAGGCGGTCGGCCTCGACGGCGGCATGGTCGAGCGGCACTTCGCGGGGACGCCGTCGCGGATCGGCGGGCTCGGGCTCGCCGAGCTCGGGCGCGAGGCGCTCGCGCGACACGACCGCGGCTTCGGCGCCGCGGCGCAGGCGATCGCGGATGACCTCCCCGTCGGTGGGCTATATCAGTGGCGGCGCCGCGGCGAGCCGCACAAGTGGAACCCGGCGACGGTCGCGACGCTGCAGGCCGCGGTGCGCGCGAACGATGCCGAGCGCTACGCCGAGTTCGAGCGGCTGTGCGACGACGAGGACACCGCCCTGATCACGCTGCGCGGCCTCCTCGAGGTGGTCCCGGCGGCCACACCGGTGCCGCTCGACGAGGTCGAGCCCGCGACCGAGATCGTGAAGCGCTTCGTGACCGGCGCGATGTCGTTCGGCTCGATCAGCGCGGAGGCGCACGAGACCCTCGCGATCGCGATGAATCGGCTGGGGGCGAAGTCGAACTCCGGCGAGGGCGGCGAGGAGCCGCATCGCTACGAGCTCGATGACAACGGCGACTCCAGGCGCAGCGCGATCAAGCAGATCGCGTCCGGCAGGTTCGGCGTGACGACGCAGTACCTCGTCGAGGCCGAGGATCTGCAGATCAAGATCGCGCAGGGAGCGAAGCCCGGCGAAGGCGGTCAGCTGCCGGGCAACAAGGTCGACGAGCGGATCGCGCGCGTGCGGTGGTCGACGCCCGGCGTGACGCTGATCTCTCCCCCGCCCCACCACGACATCTACTCGATCGAGGACCTCGCGCAGCTCATCTACGACCTGACCACGGTCAACCCGGCGGCGCGCGTCAGCGTGAAGCTGGTGAGCGAGGTCGGCGTCGGCACGATCGCCGCGGGCGTCGCGAAGGCGCGGGCGGGTGCGGTGGTGATCGCGGGCTACGAAGGCGGCACCGGCGCGGCGCCGATGTCGAGCATCAAGCGCGCGGGGCTGCCGTGGGAGCTCGGGCTCGCCGAGACCCAGCAGGTGCTCGTCGCGAACAAGCTGCGCGATCGCATTCGCATCCAGGTCGACGGCGGCCTGCGCACGTCGCGCGACGTGATCGTCGCGGCGCTCCTCGGCGGCGAGGAGTTCGGCATGGCGACCGCGTCGCTCGTCGCGAGCGGCTGCATCATGCTGCGCAAGTGTCACTTGAACACGTGCTCCGTCGGCATCGCGACCCAGGATCCGGCGCTGCGCGAGAAGTTCACCGGTACGCCCGAGGACATCGTCAATTACTTCCTGTTCGTCGCGGAGGGCGTGCGCCACAAGCTCGCCGCGCTCGGTGCGCGCACGCTCGACGAGGTCGTCGGGGCGGTCGAGCACCTGCGCGTCAAACCGACGCCGCACTGGAAGGCCAAGCTGCTCGATCTCGAGCCGCTGCTCGCCGAGCCACCCGCCGGCGCCCCGCGCCGGTTCGTCACCGCGCAGCCGTGGGACCTCGGCGACCATGTGGATCACGATCTGATCCGTCGCAGCGTCGACTACCTCGAGTCCTCACCACCCGCCGGGGGCCGCGGCGTCGAGCTCGCCTTGCCGATCGACAACTCGCGGCGCGCCGTCGGCACGATGCTATCGGGCGAGATCGCGCGCCGGCACGGGGCGAAGGGCCTGCCCGATGGCTCGATCTCCGTGCGGCTCACGGGCTCGGCGGGCCAGAGCCTCGGCGCGTTCCTCGCGCCCGGCGTCACGCTCGAGCTGTGCGGCGACGCCAACGACTACATCGGCAAGGGCATGTCGGGTGGGCGCATCGTCGTCTACCCGCCGGCCACCGCGCGGTTCGCGGCCGAGCACAACGTGATCATCGGTAACGTCGCGCTCTACGGCGCAACCGCCGGCGACCTGTTCGCGTGCGGCCTCGCGGGCGAGCGGTTCGCGGTGCGCAACTCGGGGGCGCGCGCCGTCGTCGAGGGCGTGGGCGATCACGGCTGCGAGTACATGACCGGTGGTGTCGTGGTGGTGCTCGGTCCCGTCGGACGCAACTTCGCCGCCGGCATGAGCGGCGGCACCGCGTTCGTCTACGACCCGAACCAGCAGCTGCGCGCGCGCGCGAACCTGGAGATGGTCGAGCTCGAGTCCGTCGTCGACGAGAGCGATCTGTGGCTCGTGCACTCGATGATCGAGGCACACGTGCGGTTCACCGGCTCGACGCTCGGCCGCCGCGTGATGGACAACTGGGAGCACCTCGTCTCGCGGTTCGTGAAGGTGATGCCCACCGACTACAAGCGGGTCTTGCAGGCGCGGCGCGCCGCCGCGCGCAGGTCGACCGGGCTCCACGTCGTCGGCGGAGGGAGGCCGTAATGGGCAAGCCGACCGGTTTCATCGAGTGGCCGCGCCTGCTGCCGAAGAAGCGCGCGGTCGCCGAGCGCGTGCGCGACTGGCGTGAGGTCGAAGCCGCGCACGGTCCGCTCGAGGACGATGCGCTGCGCAACCAGGCGGGACGCTGCATGGACTGCGGGATCCCGTTCTGCACGCAAGGCTGTCCGCTCGGCAATCCGATTCCGGACTTCGCGGATCTGGTGTGGAAGCAGCGCTGGCACGACGCGCACAAGCGGCTCGCCGCGACCAACGACTTCCCCGAGTTCACGGGGCGCCTGTGCCCCGCGCCGTGCGAGGGCGCTTGTGTGCTCGGCATCGACGACGCCCCGGTGACGATCGAGGCGCTCGAGAAGGCGATCGCGGAGCGCGGGTTCGCGGAGGGCTGGAACGCGCCGCGCCCTCCCCGCGTACGCACCGGCAAGCGCGTCGCGATCGTCGGCTCGGGCCCGGCGGGCCTCGCGGCGGCGAACCAGCTGAACCGCGCCGGCCACACCGTGGTCGTGTTCGAGGCGGCCGCGCGCCCCGGCGGCCTGCTGCGCTACGGCATCCCCGACTTCAAGCTCGAGAAGCACGTCATCGATCGCCGCCTCGCCATCCTGACCGCCGAGGGCATCGAGCTCCGCTGTGGCGTGCGCGTCGGCGAGGACCCGACGTGGACGCAGCTGCGCGCCGACTACGACGCCGTCGTCGTCGCGATCGGCGCGATGCGCGCGCGCGATCTCGACCTCGCCGGGCGCGACCTGCCCGGCGTCGTGCTCGCGATGGACTACCTGACCGAGCAGAACCAGGTCGTCGGCGGCGAGTGCGCGTCGGCCGCGCACGACGTCCGCGGCAAGCGCGTCATCATCCTCGGCGGCGGCGACACCGGGTCGGACTGCCTCGGCACCGCGCACCGCCAGGGCGCCGCGCACGTCACCCAGATCGAGCTCATGCCCGCGCCGCCTACGGAGCGCGCGACCGCGAACCCGTGGCCGGCGTGGCCGCTCGTGTTCCGCACCTCGTCTTCGCAGGAGGAAGGCGGCGTGCGCACGTTCGCGTTCCGCACCACGCGCCTCGAGGGCACCGGCAAGCTCGCAGCGCTGGTCGGCGTGCGCACCGATGATCCGAGGGTCGAGGTGCGCCTCCCCGTCGACACGCTGATCCTCGCGCTCGGCTTCACCGGGCCCGACACCACATCGCTCGTCGACCAGCTCGGCGTCGTCCTCGACGCGCGCGGCAACATCGCAGTCGATGCGCGCTACGCGACCAACGTGCCCGGCGTCTTCGCCGCGGGTGACGCGCACCGCGGCGCCTCGCTCATCGTGTGGGCGATCGCCGAGGGCCGCGAGCTCGCGCGCGCGGTGGATCAGCAGCTGCGCGCCGCACCATCGGTGCTGCCCGCGCGCGGGCAAGACCTGCCGTTCCGTTAGTAGCAGGTCGGCGTGTACGCCAGCTCCCATGGCGCCGGACCGAGTCGACACTCGTCGCACGCGCTGGGGTTACAGCCGCAGTACAGCGCGACGCCGGGATAGCCGCCCGTCGTTCCGTTGGCGGCCGTGCAGGTCGTGTCGGCGCGCGGGCACGCCGCTGCGACACACGTGCCGGTGAAGTCGACGTCGTTGAGCCTGGTCAGGCACGCCTTGTAGTCCTGTCCGTAAGGCCAGTTGATGCCGCGCGACTGGACGCCCTCGAAGCGGTTGGTCTGCGGGTTCCACGTCAGGTCCCACACGAGCTCGTCGCCGGCCTCGGCGGAGTCGTACTCGCACAGCCGGAGCTGCACCTGATCTGCAGTGCCCTCCCACGCGTAGCGCCCGACCCGATACGTCTCGCCGCCGGCCGACGTGCAGTCCTGCGACTCCTCGTAGAAGTCATCACTGACGGCCGCGCCGTTGGGGTACAGCACCATGTCCGTGTACGACGTGGTGTCGCAGGTGAGGTAGCCGGTACGGAGGCGCCAGTTGCCGGTGAGCGCGGGCGCCGGGTTGCCCGGATCGCGCACCGTGACTTTCATCGTCGCGTCGTCGTCGACCTCGAGCAGAGGGGTCCCGACGTTGTCGCCGAGGACCCAGTCCTTGACGAACGCCACGAACGTGTAGTTGCCGATGTCGTTGTCCGTGGTCTCCCACGTCGCGGTGTACACGCCACCACCCTGGTGCGCGAGCGTCTTGAAGGGCGTGAGCCCGACCGTGGACTCGTAACGATAGAGCTCGACCGTCACGACGTTGTCGAAGACAAAGAACTTCAGCGTGTTCGGATCGAGCTTCACCGTGAACATCGCGGTCTCGCCCTTGTCGAATGAAGTCGACGGCGTGATCGTGAACGGATCCATATCGACGCCCTTGGGCGCCTCGTCGAGCGGAAGCTCGTAGGTCAGCGTAGGCGGCGAGATCTCGAAGACGCCGCCGAGCGCTTCCAGCAGCTCGGTGATCGCTTCACCGAACCCCAGCGACGAGACGACCTTGACGCCGTACGTCGAGCGATACCCCGGATCCTGGAACTGCTGGGTCATCGACGAGTAGTCGAGCTCGGCTTCGAGCCCGACATCCGCGACGACGAGCTCGAGCGCTTTTCCTTTGCCGGGCAGATAGGGAAAGAACTCTCCGTTGAACTTGAGGAACAGCAGTGGCTTTCCGGTGAGCTTGAAACTGGGCGTGAACGAGTCCGGCACCTCGACGATCGGCTCGCCCGTCGCGCTCGGCGTGAACCCGGACACCGGGCTGAGGCCCCCCGCGCGCGTGTACTCGAGCCCCGCGGTGACCTCCACGGCGACCTCGCCTTTGGCGCCGAGCTTGCCCGCGACGAGCTCGATCGCCGCCTCGACCTCGAACCCGGCGCCGAACGAGACCGTCGGCGCGATGATGAACGCCACGATCCCACCGACCGGAATCACGCTCTTGGCGATCTCGCGCTCGCAGACGAACTTCACCGCGAAGGCGCCCGTGAGCTCGATCGCGGCCTCCGCACCGAGCTTCATGCTGCCCTTGCCGACCATCCGCACGGCCTCGACGGCGCCATCCTTGACCTCGAACTTGTAGTCGAGGTCGACGTCCGGCTCGAGCGTGAGCGTGAGCCCCGCGCCGAGCGAGATCTTCGGCATGCCCGTGGCCTCGCACGTCAGCGCTCCCCAATTGAACTTGTAGGTAAATGGCCCCGGAGGCTCGTCGTCTTCGGCAGCGAACGCGGTGCGCGCCATCGTCTCGTCGGTGTTCACCGTGATCGGTCCGGTGCGCGGCAGCGCGAACGTCTCGTCGATCGACAGCGCGACGACCGCTTGCCCCAGATGGATCACGTCGAGCGTGACGAGCGTGCCCGTGTCCGACGCGACCGCGGCCGCGACCCGTCCGACCAGCGGCTTCGATTCGCGGCCGAGCACGATCGTCCCGGGCGCCGGCGCTTCGATGCCCGCGAGCAGGACCTGGAACTGCGCCGGCGTCTCCTGCGTCAGGCTGTAGTCCGACGCGATCTGCGCGTCGTCCACGAGCAGCGTCCCGGGATGAAGCTGCGCGACGAAGGCCACGATCGGCTCCGACCTCAGCTCTCCCACCTGCGCGACGATCTGGCTCGAGCCGAGCGCCGCGACGGACGTCGCTGCGGCCGCATCGGAGACCGAGACGATGTCGGGGTGCGACGACGTCCAGGTCACGTCCCCGCGCACGGGCACGTCCTTCCCGTCGGCATCGAACCCTCGAACCGCGAGCGTTCTCGTCTCGCCCGGCGCAGCGAACAACATGCTGCCAGGCACGATCTGAAGACGCGCGAGCTGCTTGGGAGTCGAGCTCTCCCCGCAGCCGAGCAGCAGGATGGCGAGTACCACGACCGATCGATGCACCTGGACCTCCAGCGTCAGGTGCCCAGGATGCATCTTGGACGGAGGGGCGTGCGTCCCCCATTCGGGGTAGGCGCTCCGTGAAGGCGGCCGGCGGCGGCTGCTGCTTCGCGAGCTTGCCGAGGACGATCTTCACCGACCCGGACGTGACACCTGCGCGCTCGGCACTTCGTGACCATCGATGAGCCCGTACATCCTCCACCCCACTGAGAGAAGCCACGTTCGAGGCAGCCACACGAACATCGACAGATATCCATCAGGGACTGCCCACATCGTCAGCCGGCCCTCGAGCTGCTTCCAACCATTGAACAAGCATCCCGTCGAGTACGGATCGACCAACCAGGTGCTCGAGCGAGCGCCGCTGTCCTCGCGGTGCTTGCGCCAGTTGTTGAGCACGTAGGCCAGCGCGTGTCGTGCGCGGCGACGCGAGCTGAGGATCTCCACGTGGTAGCGCTCGCTGAAGACGCGCCCGCGCCGCCGCTCGCCACGCTCCTTGCTGATCGCCGCATTGATCTGCTTCGCCGCAGAGATCTTGAAGCCCTGCATTCCACGCGCGAGCGCCGTCTTGTGCTGCGCCTCCACCAACAGGTGCACGTGGGTTCGCTGGATCGAGAGGTGCACGATCCGGAACACCTCGCTGTTCCGCGCCGCGACCAGCGTCGCCTCGCGGATCGCGTGATACATCGCCCGCCGCCGCAGCGTCCCCGTGGCTTTGTCCACGCGAAGCACGACGTGTAGCGGCTCACTCGCCTTGAAGCTCTTGCGGCGACGATGCGGCGCACCCGCATTCGGCTTCTTCGGCCGGCCCGGCTTGCGGCGCTTGCCGTTCGCGCCCGCCGCTCTCCCTCCTTCGGTCTTCCCGCGGCGACTTGCTGGCCTTCCCTCCGCCTTCACCTGCAAGCGCGTCCCCGTGGTGTTCAGCATACTTACCCCATCCACCCGACGCACGTCCACGAGTTTTGGCAGATATTTTTGCATACTCTTCAGGAGCGTTGGCGCTCTCCATCACGGCCTTGGTGATGACCAACAAAAAAAGACAAATCAGGGGCTGGTAGCAGCAGTGCTGTGAGCGGTGTGGTCAAACCGAAGGTTTGTCCAAGGAGCTGCGGGCGGCGCACCTGAGGCCCAGAACGCCAGGGCGCCGTCCGTAGCTCCGTCACCGGTCACAGCGCCCGCGTTCTTCCGAAAGGTCAGTGCGGGCAGCCTGAGCGCGAGTCTCCAACTCGCTAGCGGACCATTCGGCCAGTGACCACGCAGCCTGGGGGGCCGCCGGACATGAGCGCGAGTCTCGCCACCTCGCTAGCTGACCACTCGGACGCAGCGGCGACGCAGCCATCCCGCTGCCGTTCCGGGGTTACCCTCGGTCACATGGCCAAGGTGCTGTTCCCGCTCCCCGATCGTGACTTCGACGTCACCGAGGTCGCGGTGCCCTGGAAGTTGCTACGCGAAGCGGGCCACGAGGTGGTGTTCGCGACTGCAGAAGGCGCCACGCCGGCTTGCGATCCGCTGCTCATCAGCGGCGTCGGGTTCGGCTTGCTCGGTGCGCGGCCCGAGCCGATCGCTTTCTATCGCGAGCTCGAGCGAGACCCCGCGTTCGTGTCGCCGGTCGCGTGGACCACGTGCGACGTCGCCGCGTTCGACGCGCTGTTCCTCGCCGGTGGTCACGCCCCCGGCATGCGCCAATACCTCGGCAGCGAGCACGTTCACGCGCTGACCGCCGCGTTCTTCGCCGCGAATAAACCTGTCGCCGCGATCTGTCACGGCGTGCTCGTCGCCGCGCGCGCCCGGCGCCCCGACGGAACCTCCGTGCTTCGAGGACACCGCACGACGTGCTTGCCCAAGTACATGGAGCGCAGTGCCTACCTCGCCACGTTCTGGCGCCGCGGCCGCTACTACCGCACCTATCCGGCCTACGTCGAAGACGAGGTCCGCGCCGCGCTCGCCTCACCCGATGACTTCGAGCGCGGCCCGCGGACCCTGTCCAAGCGCGGCACCCGCGAGGACGACCAGCCCGCCTTCGTCGTCGAGAGCGGACGGTATCTGTCGGCGCGCTGGCCCGGCGATGCCTATCTGCTCGCCAAGCGCCTGATCGCCGCCCTGCTTCCGGCGAGCGGCTGATTACGGCGCCGGCGGCGGCTGCTTGGCGAGCTTGCCGAGCACGATCTTCGCCAGCCCCTTGAGCGTCTCGAACACGCCGGTGCCGGTCTTCGCGGAGGCCTCGAAGTCGGGCGCATTGGCCGGGTTGAGCGTTGCGCGCAGCTCTTCGACGGACGCGACCTCGGGCAGGTCGCGCTTGTTGTACTGGATCACGTGCGGCATCGTCGCGAGCGACATGTTGTACGCGGCGAGGTTCTGCTCGAGGTTCTCGAGGCTCTCGATGTTCGCCTCGTGCCGTCCCGGCTGGGAGTCGGCGACGAACACGATGCCGTCGGCGCCCTTCAGGATCAGCTTGCGGCTCGCGTCGTAGAACACCTGGCCCGGCACCGTGTACAGGTGGAAGCGGACCTTGTACTCGCCGATCTTTCCGAGATCGAGCGGCATGAAGTCGAAGAACAGCGTGCGATCGGTCTCCGTCTCGAGCGAGATCATCTTGCCGCGCGAGTCGGGCTTGGTCGCCGTGAAGATGTACTGGAGGTTGGCGGTCTTCCCGCACAGCCCCGGACCGTAATAGACGATCTTGCAGTTGATCTCCTTCGACATTCGATTGACGAAGCTCATGCCGCACCTCCCACGCGCGCGGCCGCTTCGTCGACGAGCCCGCGGATCCGGTCGGCGCTCCACGCGAAGTGCGAGCCGGCCTCGGCGAGGACGCCGAGCTCCGCGGCCTGCAGCGTGCCGTCCGCCATCGCGACGAGCGCGGCGAACTGGATCGCCTCGGCGCGCGCGGCGTCGGTCTCGAGGTCCGCGGCGGTGCGCGCGAGGCGCTCGCGGCGACCGAGCGATGCGACGGCCTCGTCGAGGTCGGCGAAGTGCGCGGTGAACGCGTCGTGATCGAGCTCGATGCCGCTGACTCGCTCGAGCGTCGCGGCGATCGTCACGCGCTCGGCGTCGTCGAGCCCGTCGGCGGAGGCCGCGAGGTAGCCCAGCTCGAGCGCGGCCATGAAGCGAGCACCGTCCTTGGGCGTGACGGAAGCGAGGACCTCCGGGAGGCGCGGCAGCGCGCTCACCGGTAGTCGCACGATGACGGAGGAATCACCCATGCTCCGAGCCTCTCACGAGGCGGCGCGCTATTGGCCGGCGCGCCGGGTGATCTTCACGCGGAGGCCGCTCTTCGGCAGCGGGCCGAGGCCGCCGCCGCCCGGTGACGCGTCTTGCGCGGGGTACGACAGGTCGTAGCTCCGCGTGAACCATCCGAGGAACGCCGGCATCACGAGCTGGATCAGCGCCTCGCCGGGGCAGCGGTGGCCCTCGGGCGGCCCGCCGCCCTGCGGGACGAACGCGTTCGCCGGCAGCGCGCGCACCGCATCGTCACCGAGGCGGTCCGCCTTGAACGCCGTCGGATCCGCGAACGTGGTGCCGTCGCGGAGCGTGGCCCAGATCGCGCCGGCGCCCTTCCAGCCGGCGCGGATGGAGAAGCCGTCGAGCTCGAGGTCCTTCTTCGCGACGCCGAGGAACGTGACCGGTGCGATCGGATACGCGCGCAGGATCTCGCGCGACACCGCGCGCGCCTGCGCGATCGATCGGAGCTGTGCGAGCGACGGCGTGCCGGACGACAGCTGGGCATCTGCCTCGGCGCGCAGCCGCGCCGCGAGCTCGGGATGTTCGCCGAGCACGACCAGCGCCCACGCGAGCGCGGCGGTTAGCCCACCGTGTGCCGCGAAGAAGAAGTGGAGCAGCTCGATCTCGAGCTCGGCCTGCGTGAGCTGCTCGCCGTTGGGGCCGCGCGCTGCCTTGAGCACGCCGAGCGCGGAGCCCGCGCCGTCGCGCGTCGACACCTGCTGCTTGATGTACGCGCGCAGGCGATCGCGCGCGCGCAGCGCCTTGCCGTACGCCGTGAACGGCAAGTTCACGGGCGGGGCGAACGTGCCCTTGTTCATCGTCGTGAAGTCCGCCGCGCCCTGCGTGTTGGACGCGCCCGGATCGCTCGCCGCAAACAGCAGGTCTGCGACGTCGAACCCCAGCTGCGAGAGGTCACCCGCGACGGTGTGCTCGCCGCCCGCGACCCAGCCGTCGGCGAACCGCGCGAGGATCGTGAAGACGCCCGGCAGGTAGCTCTCGAGCGCCTGATCGGTGAACGCCGACAGCAACAGACGCTTGCGTGTCTTGTGACGATCTCCGTCGAGGAACGGCACCGCATCGGGATGCAGCAGCTCCTGCATGAACTTCGGCGAGCCCGACTGGCGCGTGAAGTTCTCCGGATCCATGAAGAACGAGAACGCCTTCGGTCCCGCGAAGAACACGACGGTGTCGCCCAGGATCCGCGTCTTCCACACGTTCCCGTGCTGCTGCGTGCGTTCGAGCGTGAACGTGAACGGGTCCTTCAGGAACGCGAGCGCCTCGCCCAGGAACGGCGCCCCCATCGAGCCCGGTGGCAGTTGACTCATCGCGCCATGGTACGCGCGAGCCGGGTCCCCGGATCACGGTTCGAGCACGACCTTGCCGAACGCCTCTCGTCGCTCGAGCAGCTGATGAGCCTCGGCCGCGCGCGCGAGCGGGAGTACCTGATGGACCACCGGCGACAGCCGTCCAGCCGCGACGTGCTCGAGCACCGCGAGGAGGTCGGCCTTGCTGCCCATCGTCGAGCCGAGCACCTCGACCTGGCGGAAGAAGATGTGGCGCAGATCGATCTTCGGATAGAAGCCGGCGGTCGCGCCGCAGGTGACGATGCGGCCACCGTTGCGCACGGCCTTGATGCTCGCCTCGAACACGTCGCCGCCGACATGCTCGATCACGGTATCGACGCCGCGCTTGCCGGTCAGCGCGCGGCACTCGGCGGCGAAGTCGGTGGTGGTGTAGTTGATGCCGACGTCGGCGCCGAGCTGCTTCGCACGCGCGAGCTTGTCGTCGGTGCCCGCGGTCGCGATCACCTTCGCGCCATACAGCTTCGCGATCTGGATCGCGGCGACGCCGACGCCGGCCCCCGCGCCCTGCACGAGCACGACATCGCCGGGAGCGACGCGCGCCTTGTGCACCACCATCTGCCACGCCGTGAGGAACGGCAGCAGCGACGAAGCCGCCTCCGAAAACGATAGCCGCTCGGGATACGGCGCGAGATTGACGTCGGGTACCACGATGTACTCGGCGTACCCGCCCGGCGCGTTCTCGCCGAGGATCTTGTAGTACCTGCACAGGTTGTCGTGGCCGCCGAGGCAAGCGGCGCACACGCCGCATGACAGCCCGGGCTGCACGACGGTCTTCGCACCGACGGTGCCGCGCGCGCCGGGCCCGAGCGCATCGACGGTACCTGCGATGTCGGCGCCGAGCAGATGCGGATAGGTCAGCTTGAAGGCGGGACCGCCTCTGCGGACCCAGAGGTCGATGTGGTTGAGCGCGACCGCGCGGATCTTCACGCGCACCTCGCGCGGCCCGGGCTCCGGAATCGGGAGCGTCTCGGCGCGTAGCACCTCGGGACCGCCGTGCTCGCGAAGCACGACCGCACTCATCGTCGTCATGACCGCACCGTACGCGATACAACACCGTCATGCCCAGCGTCCGCGTCGTGCCGGTTCCGTGCCTCAAGGACAACTTCGCGTACCTCGTGATCGAGGGTGATCGCGCCGCGGTCGTCGACCCGAGCGAGGCCGCGCCGATCGAGGCTGCACTCGCGCGCGAAGGCGTCACGCTCGCGGCGATCTGGGCGACGCACCATCACTGGGATCACACCGGCGGCATCGGCGACCTCGCGGCGAAGCACCCGGGCGTCGACGTCGTGATCGGCGAGACCGACGCCGCGAAGACCAAGCACGTCACGCGCACCGTGAAGGACGGTGACGAGCTCGTGTTCGGGCCGCATCGCGTGCGCGTGATCCACAACCCGGGTCATACGCTCGGCGCGGTCACCTACCTCGTCGACGGCTGCGCCTTCACCGGCGACACCTTGTTCGCCGCCGGCTGCGGCCGCGTGTTCGAGGGGGACCCGGCGATGATGCACGCGTCGCTGATGCGGCTCGCCGCGCTGCCACCCGAGACGCGCGTGTACTTCGGTCACGAGTACACAGCGGCGAACCTGCGCTTCGCGGCCGCCGTCGAGCCGCAGAGCGAAGCGGTCGCCAAGCGGGCAGCGGCGCTCCCATCTCCGTCGACGCCGTCGACGATCGGCGAGGAGCGCGTCACCAACCCGTTCCTGCGCGCCGCCGAGCCCGCGGTGATCGCGAGCGCGCGAGCGCAGGGCGCGGCCGCCGACGATCCGGTCAGCGTGTTCGCCGCGATCCGCGATTGGAAGAACCGGTTCTGAGCCGATCAGCTGGCGCGTGGCAGCCGGAGCACGAACGTTGCTCCATCGGAGGTCGGCCGATGCTCGAGGTCACCTCCCATCGCACGCGCGAGCGATTGCGAGAGCGCGAGGCCAAGGCCGAGCCCCGCCGGCCCGTCGGCGGACACGCCGCGGGTGAACGGACGGAACAGCCGCGTGCGCGCGGCAGCGGCGATCCCGGGACCGTGATCGGACACCGTGACCTCGACCACATCGCCCGCGGTGCGCGCGGTGAGCGTGATGGTGCGGTCGGCGGCGTCGCGGCCGTACTTCTCGGCGTTGTCGAGCAGGTTGCCGACGATCCGCGCGAGCGCATCGCGATCGAAGCTCGCCACGAGCTCGGGCTCGACGTCGAGCGCGAGCGCGGCGCCGGCGCGATCGAGCGCGGCCTCGGAGCGCTCCGCGAGCCGGCGGAGCTCCTCGTCGAGGCGATGCGGCGCGGGCTCCACGCTGAGGTTGCCGCGCTCGAGCTGCGAGAACCCGAGCACGTTGGATACGACGCGCCCGAGCCTCGACGCTTCCTCGGACATCCGCCGCGCGTAGTCGCGTTGTTTTCCCGGATCGCCGAGCCCGTCGGCGAGCATGTCGCCGTACAGCTGGAGCCCTGCGAGCGGCGTGCGCAGCTCGTGCGCGGCGGCCGCGGCGAACTGACTGCGTTCGCGCGCGAGCCGCTCCGCGCGCGCGACGAGCAAGAGGACGAGCCCGCCCGCGAGCAGCGCGATCACGCCGAGCACCACGAACCGCAGCACGAACGTCCGCGCGAGCGCGGCGGCATCGGCGGCGGCGCCGGCGATCACGCGCGGGTTCGGCGTGGCCGTCAGGTGCCAGCCGGGCGCGAGCTCGGCGGTCGCATCGTCGCCGGGCGCGAGCCGGACGACGGTGTCGCCGGAGCGCGTCGCGAGCCAGCTGGTCAGCGTCGCGCGATCGACGACGAAGCCCTGCGCGAAGTTACCGTCGGGCGTGGTCACGTCGCGCACCGCGAGCAGCGCGGGCGCACCTGCGAAGTCCTGTGTGCGCCACTCGAGCGGCGACACGACGATCGTCACCGCGTCGTCGGGCGTGGGCGCGGCCGCCTGCACGCGGGGACGCGCGGCGCGCGGACGTGGCGCTTGGCTCGCGGGCTCCGCCGGCTTCGCGACCTCGGGGTCGGCGGGCAGCGCGCCCTGCGGCACCGGGGGTGTCGCCGCCTGCTGCACGGTTCCTAGATCCAGGCTCCCGAAGCGGTTGTCGTTCCCGAGCCCGCGCGGAAGGTTGTCCTGATAGATCGTGTTCGACAGATTGTTCTGCGTGTAGCTGTCGCGGTCGAGGGTGATGACCTTCGCTTGTTTCTTGGTCTTCGTTGCCAGCTGCCCCTTCGTCGCGATGACCTGCTTCGGCGGCGGATCCGCCTGCGCGACGATGATCGGCTTCGCGCGCTCGGGCGCGGCGGGCGGCGCGAGCTTGGCCGACAGGCTGCGCGTGACCTCGTCCCGGAAGCGAAGGTTGCCCGCGAGCTGCGTCTGTTCGCTGAGCTCGGGCAGGTCGTCGTTGATCGTCGGCGTCGTCGCCCTGCCCTTCGCGTCGACCTGGAAGTAGCCGAGCACGAACGGATCGTTCGGACCGGTCGCGAGCGGCGACGGCGATACGCTCAGGCTTCTCGACGCGCGCGGGTCGTGCATCAGGTTCTGGTAATGGAAGTACGGGCGATCGACCTCGCGATCGAGCAGCGCGGAGAGCTCGAGCCGCAGCTCGTGTGCGAGCGTCGTCGCATGGCGCGCCGCGGCTGCGACCGGCGCCTCGCGCGTCGCGTGCTGGCGCGCGCGTACGTCGGCCCACCCGGCGTAGAACCACGCGACGAGCAGCACCGCGAGCGCCGTCACCAGCAGGCCCGCCGCGACCAGCGTACGGGAGGGACGCTTCATCGCGCGAGCCTCCACGCGTAGCCCGCGCCCTTGACCGAGACGATCAGCACCGGCTTGCCGGGATCGAGCTCGAGCTTCTTGCGCAGCACCGCGATCGCCATGTCGACCGCGCGCGTCTGCAGATCGCCGCGCTGCCCGAACACGCGCTCGAGCAGCTCGGCGCGCGTCACCACGCGATCCTGGTGGCTGTACAGCCAGCGCACGATGCCGACCTCGCGCGGCGTTAGCGTCGTCCGCACGTCACCGCGCACGACCACCATGCGCGCGAGATCGATCAGCGCACCGTCGATGGAGATCTCGTCGAGCGACTCGCCCGTCGGCGCGCGACGTCCGAGCACGCGCACGCGCGCCAGCAGCTCGCGCGCCGAGAACGGCTTGGTGACGTAATCATCGGCGCCCTCCATCAGCCCGCGCACCTTGTCGTCCTCGGAGCCGCGCGCGGTCAGCATCAAGATCGGGAGGCCGGGCCGCGCCGCGCGGAGACGCCGGCACACCTCCATGCCGTCGAGCCGCGGCAGCATGAGGTCGAGCACCACGAGATCGAAGGGGTCGCGCAGCCCGGCCTCCACGCCCGCGACCCCGTCGCCGACGGCGGTCACTTCGTGGCCATCTCCGCCGAGGAGGTCGACGATGCCATCGCGCAGGCTGGGCTCGTCTTCGACCACGAGGATGCGCACGGCTCGATGATGCCAGATGCCCCCGCGCACCGTGTAAGGCGCACGTAAGGGCCGCGTACCGAGCTCACCCTCCCCGGCGACGGCGCCGTGCTGCCTTGACGCCCGCAGTGATGTTACGTTCGGCGCGATGCGCAGGTTGCTCGTCGCGCTCTTGCTCGCACCGGCCGCCGCGGCCGCTGCGCCCGACCTCCAGCTCGGCGCGTATTTCGGCCCACGCCTGTACAGCGACGACTCGCGCCTCGGCTTCATCGAGGACGCGCCCGCGCACCCGATGCTCGACAACGCCATCCAGCTCGGCGGCCGCGTCGCGCACCCGATCCTGCCGTGGCTGATCCCGGAGCTCGAGCTGTCGATCGCGCCGACCGACACGCGCCCGATCGCCGGCGCCGCCGCGGCGAGCGTGCTCTGGATGGAGCCTCGCCTGCACGTGCGGATCGAGCCGCGCTCGTGGCGCCGGCTGTCGCCGTTCGTCGTGCTCGGCGGCGGCTCACCGATCGCGCTGTCCTCGGCGCGCATGACGTTCGACTCGGATATCCAGTGGGAGGCGTACGCCGGCGGCGGCCTGCGGTTCGACTCGCACCGGGGCTTCGTCATCCGCCTCGACGCGCGCGTGTCGATCATTCCCGGCGCGATCAACTATCTCGCCGCCGAAGGCGACGTCAGCGTCGGCATCGAGTTTCGGCTCG
Organism: Kofleriaceae bacterium; assembly: GCA_035539815.1. Classification (GTDB taxonomy): domain Bacteria; phylum Myxococcota_A; class Polyangia; order Haliangiales; family Haliangiaceae; genus JABFXX01. The sequence continues at coordinate 20,577 of DATLHR010000260.1, read as the reverse complement.
GCAAGAAGGCGCCGCGCGCGACCGGCCCCGAGCTCGAGAAGGTCGCCGACAAGGACGCCGACGGCATCCCCGACGCGAGCGATTCGTGTGTCGATCGCCCCGAGGACAGGGACGGCTTCGCCGACGACGACGGCTGCCCCGACATCGACAACGATGGCGACCAAGTGCTCGACATCGCAGATCGCTGCTCGCAAGAGAGCGAGACGTACAACGGCTTCACCGATGACGACGGCTGCCCGGATACGCTGCCGCCCGAGGTCGATGCGCTGCGCGGCACCGTCGAAGGCCTGCTCTACGCCGAGGGCGAGACCGCCGTGCGCGACTCCGCGCTCAGGAACCTCGAGAAGATCGCGGCGGTGATGAAGCAGCACCCGTCGATCCGCGTGATGTTCATCGGCCACACCGATGATCGCGAGGCGAAGCAGTTCGCCGAGGTGGTCGAGGGCCAGCCGCCGCCCGACCTCGGCCCGCTCTCCGAGGACCTGTCGCGAGCACGCGCCGAGGCCGCGCGCCAGGCGCTCGCCGGGCTCGGCATTCCGGCGTCGCGCATCGAGATCGACGGCCGCGGCTTCGAGGAGCCGGTCACCGAGAACGACAAGCCGAAGGGGCGGCTCGCGAACCGCCGCGTCGAGATCAAGCTCTACGTGCCGCCGCGCTGAGCGTTGCCTCCGGCGTACACCTGGACGTGCACGTCCGAGCTAGCGCTTTAGCGCTTCTTGCCGAACAGCCCGCGCTTGGGCTCTTTGACGTCCTCGCCGAGCTCGTCGGCGAGCTGGCGCAGCAGCTCTTCCTGCTTCGCGTTCAGCTTCTTCGGGATCTCGACCTTGAACTGGATCACCTGATCGCCGCGGCCCGACTCGCCGACGCGCGGGATGCCCTGACCGCGGCGCACGATGACGTCGCCCGGCTGGATGCCCGGATCGACCTTGATCGTCGCGGTGCCCTTGCACTCGTCCTCGAGCGTGTGGACCTCGACCTCGCCGCCGAGCGCCGCCTTGACGAAGCTGATCGGCGTCTCGGTGAGGATGTCTTCGCCGTCGCGACGGAACCGCTCGTCGCCCTGCACGTGCAGCACGACGTAGAGGTGCCCGGTCGTGCCGCCCGGCGCGGTCTCGCCCTTGTTGGCGAGGCGCAGTGTCTGCCCATCGTCGACGCCCGCGGGCACGGTGACCGAGAGCGTGCTCGCCTCGGGCTTGGTGCCACGGCCGCGGCAGTCATCGCACGGGTCCTTGATCACCTTGCCCTGACCGCGACACGTCGGGCACGTGGTCTGGACGCGAAAGAAGCCCTGCGCTTGCACGACCTGCCCCATGCCGCGGCACGTGCCGCACGTCTCGGGCTTGCTGCCGGGCTTCGCGCCGGTCGCGTTGCAGCTCTCGCAGGCGATCTGCCGCGTGACCTTCACTTCTTTGGTCGTGCCCCACACGGCCTCGGCGAACGCCAGGCTCAGATCGAGCCGAAGGTCCGCACCGCGAGGCGGCCCGCGGCGCCCGCTCGCGCGGCCACCGAAGAAGTCGCCGAACAGATCTCCGAACGCCGAGAAGATGTCGTCGACGCTCGAGAAGCCATTGGCCCCGCCGGGCATGCCGCTCGAGCGCAGGCCGTCGAAGCCGTAGCGATCGTAGCGCTGGCGCTGATCGTCATCGCCGAGGATCTGATACGCGTTCGCCGCCTCCTTGAACTTCTCCTCGGCCTCCTTGTCCCCGGGGTTGTGATCCGGGTGGTACTTCTTTGCGAGGCGGTAATACGCCTTCTTTAGATCGGAGGCTGACGCCTGCCGCTCGACACCGAGGACTTCATACAGATCGCGCATGGGCGTGAAGAATCAACACGTTGGGTAAGACGAGAGCGGGATCATGTCAAGCCGTCCATTCAACCCGCTCGATCTTGCGCGGGGCGCCCCCGATGAGGGGGATGCGCTCCGGCGCGCTGAGCGCCTGTTCGACGCCGCAGCGCAATCGGGCCTGGATCTCGGCGGGTTGGACGATCAGGGCGCGCAAGTGGCGCGCCTCGCGTGCCAGGCGGCTCCGTACCTCGCAACGCTGATCACCCGCGACCCTCACCGCCTGGACAGGGTCGCCCGCGATCCCTACCTGCATCGGGAAAAGCCCCGGGCGGTCCTCGACGACAAGCTCGCACGCGCGATCCGCACCGTCACCTCCCCCGCCGAGCTGGCGGCGGCGTTGCGCCGCGTGCGCGCCGACGAGCTCGTGCGGCTTGGTGTGCGCGAGCTCGAGCTCGGGCTGGACACCGAGGTGGGGCGCGAGCTCGCGCGGCTCGCCGATGCGTGCTTCGACGCCGCGATCGCGTTCCACGGCGCCGCGCTGCGCGCACGCTACGGCGCACCGAGGTATCGCGACGACGACGGCGCCCTGCGCGAGGCCACGCTCACCGTGATCGGCATGGGCAAGCTCGGCGGCGAGGAGCTCAACTTCAGCTCCGACGTCGACGTGATCTACGTCTACTCGTCGGATCAGGGCGAGGTCGGAGGGCTGTCGCTGCACGAGTACTTCGCGAAGCTGTGCACGCAGGTGACCGCCGCGATGTCGGAGGTGACGGAGCACGACATCGTCTTCCGCGTCGATCTGCGGCTGCGTCCCGAAGGCGCGAAGGGAGCGATCGCGAACTCGCTCGCGCAGATCGAGCGCTACTACGAGACGTTCGGGCGGCCGTGGGAGCGCCAGGCGTGGATCAAGGCGCGGGTGTCGGCAGGCGACCACGCCCTCGGCGCCGAGGTGCTCTCGACGCTGCGCCCGTTCGTGTTCCCGCGCTTCGTCTCGCCGAGCGTGATCGAGGACGTGCGCGACCTCAACCGCCGCATCAAGCGCGAGCTCGTGCGGCCGCGGCGTGCGACCGGCGCGCTCCAGGGCTTCGACCTCAAGAACGGCGAAGGAGGGATCCGCGAGATCGAGTTCTTCGTGCAGGCGTTGCAGCTGATCCACGCCGGCAAGCGCCCTGCCCTGCGCGCGCGCGGCACGCTCGCCGCGCTCGATGGTCTGCTGTTCGCGGGCCTCGTCTCGGACGACGAGCATCACGCACTGTGGCGTGCGTATCGCTGGCTGCGCCACGCCGAGCACCTGCTGCAGCTCGAGGGTGGCCTGCAGACGCAGATCATCCCCGAGGACGAGCACGCGCTCGACGTGCTGGCCCGCCGGCTCGGCTACTTCCCCAGCGAGCACGACGGCGGGATGCGATCCGCGAGCGTCTCCTTCGCGCTCGATCTCGTCACGCACACGACCGCCGTGTCGCGCCTGTTCGCGACGCTCGGCGACCCCAGCGACGAGCGCGCGGACGTCACCGCGATCTTGCGCGGCGAGCTCGCCGAGGACGAGGAAGCCGCGGCCTTGCTGCGCCTCGGCTTTCGCGACGTCACCGCGGCGCAGGCCGAGCTCGCGCGCGCGCGGCGGAACGCGGGCTCACCACTGTCGCTCGCCGCCACGGAGCGCACCGCGCGGATCGGTGCCGCCTTGCTCTCCGAGATCGCGACGTCGGCGGATCCCGATCAGGCGCTGCGCTTCCTCGGCGACCTCATCGCGCGCCGCGGCGAAGCGTGGTCGGTGTGGCGCCTGCTCGACGAGAACCCGGCGATCATGCGCCTCCTCGGCTCGCTGTTCGGCGCGAGCGCCTACCTCGCGCGCATGCTCGTCGACACCCCGGAGTTGATCGACCTGCTCGTCGATCTCGGGCAGTCATCACCGCTACGCACGACCGCGCAGATCACCGCCGAGCTCGACGCGCGGCTCGCCACCGTCGACGCGAATGATCCGGAGGCGGTGTGGAGCGCGGTCGCCGAGGTGAAGAACGGGCACGTGCTGCGCGTCGGCGTCGCGGATTTCGCGGGTGCCCTCGACCCGCTCGCGGTGTGCGAGCAGCTGACGGCGATCGCAGAGGCGTGCCTCGACCGCGCGCTCACGATCGTCTCCGCGCAGCTCGCACAGCGCCACGGGCGCCCACCGGGCGATGCACGGCTCGCCGTGCTCGGGCTCGGCAAGCTCGGCGGACGCGAGCTCGGTTATGCCGCGGACCTCGACGTCGTGTTCGTGTACAGCGCGCGCGACGACGGCGAGTCCGACGGGGCCGTGCCGCTGTCGACGATCGAGTGGTTCTCGCGCTGCGCCCAGCGCCTGCTCGGCGCGCTCCGCCAGCGCACGCCGCGCGGCCGGCTCTACGAGGTCGACACGCGGCTGCGTCCGTCGGGCTCCCGGGGCCTCCTCGTCACGTCGCTCGCCGGCTGGCGCCGCTACCACGCCGAGGACGCGCGCTCGTGGGAGCGACAGGCGTTGACGAAGCTGCGCCCTGTCGCCGGCGACCACGCTCTCGGCGCCGAGGTGGCCGCGCTGGCACGCGAGACGGTCTACGGCGCGCCCGTCGCGGATCCGCGCATCACCGCCGAGGACATCACGCGCATGCGCGAGCGCATCGAGCGCGAGCTCGGCGGCCGAAGCGACCTCAAGACGGGCGCCGGCGGCATCATGGATATCGAGTTCGTCGCGCAGTACCTGCAGCTCGTGTACGGGCATGCGCATCCCGCGCTGCGGACGACGGCGACGACGACCGCGCTGCGCGCCGCGGCAGACGCGGGGATCGCGCCGGTGCGCGATCTCGAGCTCCTCGATCAGGGCTATCGCTTCCTGCGCCGCATCGAGCATCGCCTGCGCGTGGTGCACGATCAGCCGATCCACCGCTTGCCGGAGGCGCGTGACGAGCTCGACAAGCTCGCGCGACGCGCCGGCTTCCCCGACGGTGGTGTGCTCCTCGCACATGTAGAGCGCTGGCAGCACGACATCCGCGCGGCGTATCGCCGGTTGCTCGGTGCGTAGCGCGCTACACAGCACGCACCGCGTCACGATCGGTTGCACGGTGCGCCTTGTGCTCGTCGACGAGCGTTGGTACGAAGCACCTATGGGCATCAAGAAGCTCGACAAGATCTGGCTCGACGGCGCGCTCGTTCCCTGGGACGGCGCCACCGACCACCTGCTTGCCCACACGATGCATTACGGCGTCGGCGCGTTCGAAGGCATCCGCGCCTATCAGCGTGGTGATGGCCGCACCGCCATCTTCCGCCTGCGCGAGCACGTCGAGCGCCTCCTCGATTCGTCGGTCATCTGCACGCTCGACGTCCCGTTCACGCGCGATCAGATCATGCAGGCGTGCTTCGACGTCGTGAAGGCGAACAAGCTGACGTCGTGCTACCTGCGCCCGCTCGTCTATCTCGGCTACGGCGCGCTCGGCCTCGGCTCGTTCGAGCCCCCGGTGCGCACGATGGTCGCCTGCTACGAGTGGGGCGCGTACCTCGGCGAGGAGGGCCTGAAGAAGGGCATCCGCTGCATGGTGTCCGGCTTCAGCCGCGCCAACAGCAACGCGGTGATGAACAAGGGCAAGATCTGCGGCCAGTACGTCTCCTCGGTGCTCGCGAAGCGCATGGCGATCAAGAGCGGCTTCGAGGAGGCGCTGATGCTCGACCCGCAGGGCTACGTCTCCGAGGGCACGGGCGAGAATATCTTCGTCGTGAAGAAAGACGTCGTCCGCACGCCGCCCACGTCGGGCGCGATCCTCGCCGGCATCACCCGCGACACGGCGATCACGCTGCTCCGCGAGCAGGGCGTGGACGTCCGCGAGGAGCCGATCGCGCGCGACGAGCTCTACGTCGCCGACGAGGTCTTCCTCACCGGCACCGCCGCCGAGATCACGCCGGTGCGCGACATCGACCACCGCAAGATCGGTCGCGGTGAGGCCGGCCCGGTCACCCGCCGCCTCCAGGAGTCGTTCTTCTCGGTGGTCAAGGGCAACGACACCAAGCACGATCACTGGCTGAGCTACATCTGATGCTGCGCCGAGCCGCGTGGGCTTCGGCGTTGATCGCCGCCCTCGCCGGCTCGCTGGTCGGCGGCTGCTCGCGCAGCGCGCCCTCTCCGCTCGCCGACTGCGACGCGTTCATCGCGGCGATCGACAAGACGGCGACGTGCCCGGCGCTGTCCTCGGACGCCCGCGCGCGGCTCGCCACCAGCGCGAAGACGATGCGCGCCTCGCTCCACCAGCTCGCGCAGGGTGGCGGGCCCAGCACCGCACCTCCCGAGCTCGTCGAGCTGCTGCGTGACTCGTGTCGCGCCCAGCTGTACGGCTTACTGAACGATCCCAAGCTCGCGGCGTGCGCGAAGTAGCGTCGGACACCTGGTAGAGTGGGACGGTGGAGCTAGCGCCAGGGACGGTGCTGCTAGGGAAATATCGCGTCGACGAGGTCCTCGGTGTCGGCGGGATGGGTCGCGTCGTGCGCGCGTCGCACCTCTATCTGCAGCAGTCCTTCGCGATCAAGCTCCTCCTCCCCGCGATGCTCGAGAACCCGCAGACCGTGACGCGGTTCTTGCGCGAGGCGCAGGCGACGTCCCGCCTCAAGAGCGAGCACATCGTGCGCGTGCTCGACGTCGGCACGATGCCCGACGGCGTGCCGTTCATGGTGATGGAGCACCTGGAGGGCAGCGACCTCAACCAGATCCTCCGCCATCACGGTCCGCAGCTCCCGGGCGTCGTGTGCGATCTCGTGCTGCAGGCGTGCGAAGGCCTCGCGGAGGCGCACGCGCTCGGGTTCGTGCACCGCGACATCAAGCCCTCGAACTTCTACGTCACGCGCCGTCCCGACGGTTCGATGCTCCTCAAGATCCTCGACTTCGGGATCTCCAAGGTGCCGGTCGGTGGCGAGGATCTGACCGGCGCCCACGCGATGCTCGGCACCCCGACCTACGCCGCCCCCGAGCAGCTCCGTAGCGGGCGCGAGGTCGATCGGCGCAGCGATATCTGGTCGCTCGGCGTCGTCAGCTATCAGCTCCTCGAAGGCCGTGCGCCGTTCGCGGGCGAGACGTTCGCCGAGCTCCTGGTCAAGGTCACCACCGAGCAGCCCGAGCCCATGATCGCCCAGCTCCCTCCGGGCCTCGCCGCCGTGATTCATCGCTGTCTCGCGAAGGACCCGAGCCAGCGACAGCAAGATGTCGGCGAGCTCGCGCGCATGCTCGCGCCATTCGCCTCGGATCCCGTCGTCGGCGCGCAGATCGCCGCCCGCACCACGCGCATCGTCCAGCTGCGCGCATCGCAGGCGAGCCTCGGCCAGCAAGCGATGCCGACCTCCGCGGGCGGCGGCCTGGTCCCCCCCGAGCCGCTGTCTCCGGCGCCGCACACTCCGTTGAGCTGGCCCGCCCCCGGAGCGCCGCCGGCCCTGGGCTCCGAACGCGCACGTCGTCCTCGTGGTTGGCTGCTCGCGGGCGTCCTCGTGGTCGCGCTGGTCGCCGGCGCAGCTGTTGTTGTCGTCGTCGGTGGCGTCGATGCCGCCGACCGCATCGACCACCACACCCGCGGCAGCGACCGCGCCGACGACGAGCGCGACGATGCCGACGACAGAGCCCACCGGAACCACGAGCGAGGCCTCGCAGGTCAAGCCCTCGTCGCCCACGAACACCACCTCGGCGACGGCCACGCCTGTTACGACCACATCGAACGCCAAGAGCACGCCGAGCTCATCGACCACCAGGAGCACGACGAGCAAGTCCAGCAAGACGGGCACGACGAGGAAGAAGGGCCTGTTCGACTCGCGGCACTGACGAGCGCAGAGCAATGGCGAAGACGCGTATCAGGAAGAAGCGACCGGTCAAGCAGACGCTCTCCGTGGCCGAGGCCGCGAAGCTCGTCCACATGACGCCCGGTGGCATCTATGCGGCGATCAAACGCGGCGACCTGGTGGCGACGCGCGGGCCCGCACGCATCACGGTCAAGCGGGCGCACGTGCTCAAGTTCCGCCGTGACATGGACGAGGCGCTGAGGCGAATGGACAAGAACCGGCCGCTGACGGACGAGGAGTTCTTGCAGCGGCTGTGGGACTCGGACCCGGACTGAGCTACGAAAAGGCGGTGCCGTGTCACGGCTGCCGGCGCTGCGTCGTCTTCCGGGCATGCTGTCATGGATCCTCAGGAATCGGCTCCGCGCCTTCGAGCGCGAGTGGGAGTACGACATGAGCTATGCGCGGGCGCTGCTGGACGCGGACGTGCGCGCGTTCCTGGCATTCGCCAAGGCGCAGGGGATGGGGCGTTATCGCAAGGACATCCCGCGCGACGTCGGCTACGCGGCCGGCATCACCGCGATGCTGGCCGAGGATTGTGGCCCGTGCACGCAGCTCGGCGTGACCATGGCGCTGCGCGAGGGCATGAGCGCGCGCGTCCTGGCGGCGGTCGTGCGCGGCGAGCTCGAGGAGCTGAGCGAGGACGTTCGCCTCGGGGTCGAGTTCGCACGCGCGGTGATCTCGCACGCGCCCGCGGCCGACGAGCTGCGCGAGCGCATCGTCGCGACGTGGGGCCAGCGCGCGTTGGTGTCGCTCGCCTTCGCGATCACGATGTCGCGCGTGTACCCGACGCTGAAGTACGCGCTGGGGCATGGCAAGGCGTGCCAGCGGGTCGTGATCGCCGGGCAGCCGGTCGCCGTGCTACGAGAGGCGACGTGAGCGACGAGCTCGAGACGCATCGCGCGTACCTGCACGGCGTCGCGTATCGCATGCTCGGCTCGGTCGCCGAGGCGGACGACGTCGTTCAGGATGCCTTCTTGCGCTGGCAGCGCGTCGAGCGCGGAGCGGTCGAGAATCCGCGCGCGTACCTCGCGCAGGTCGTGACGCGGTTGTGCCTCGATCGGTTGAAGTCGGCGCGAGCCCGCCGCGAGGAGTATGTGGGGGCGTGGCTCCCCGAGCCGATCGTCGAGGATGCCGCCGGCGCGGCGGACATCGCGCACGACGTCTCGGTCGCGCTGCTGCTCACGCTGGAGCGCCTGAGCCCGCTCGAGCGCGCGGCATTCTTGCTGCGTGACGTGTTCGACCTCGACTATGCCGCGATCGCCGGCACGCTCGAACGGTCGGAGGAGGCGGTCCGCCAGCTCGCCGCGCGCGCCCGCGAGCACGTCCGCGCGGAGCGCCCGCGGTTCGCGCCATCGCCCGAGGCCGAGGCGCGCCTCGGCGGTGCGTTCGGCGCCGCGCTCGCGACCGGCAACATCGACGCGCTGATGACGCTGCTCGCCGAGGACGCGGTGCTGTACTCCGACGGCGGAGGAAAACGCCGCGCCGCCCTCAACCCGATCGTCGGCCGCGATCGCATCGTTCGCTTCTTCCGCGGCCTCCACCGCAGGTTCGGGCTGCCGCCCATCGAGGCGGTCCGCCCCGCGCGGATCAACGGCACCGTCGGCTTCGTGATCCTCGTCGACGGCGTCCACGAGACGGTCGCGCTCGAGCTCAGCGGCGACCAGGTCGCGGCGATCTACATCGTGCGCAACCCCGACAAGCTGCGTCACGTGTCGTAGCGGCTCAGAACCGGCCGCCGAGCACGAGCGTGCCGCCGCCGGCGGCGACGGACGGCGCGAGGTACAGCGCGCTCTTCTCGGTCTCGCCGCCGTCGCCGTCGCCGTCGGGCGCGGTCAGGTAGAGGACGATGCCGGCGCCGACGAGCGCAGCGCCGCCGATGGCCACGATCGTCGCGACGTTCGCCCGCGAGCGCGCGCTGTGGGTGATGTCGAGGCCGGTGTCGTCGCACGACTGCGGATCACCCATGCAGTGATCGTCGATCGCCTTGGTGTACTTGCCGCGCGCCGTCAGGGTCAGCACACCGGCGACGCCCAGCGCGACGGCCCCGCCGCCGGCGACCGACAGGCCGAGGATGCGGCGCCCGCGCCCTGGATTGCCGGCGGGCTCGTCGGTGGGCTCGGCATCGATCTCGATCCGCTTCTTCGCCGTCTGCTTCGGACGGCCCGCCCCCTTGGGAATGTCGAGGACGAGCTCCGCGATGCCCCCGCGCTCGACCGGCGCGACCTTCGTCTTCTTCTGCCCGTCGACGACGTACTCGATGCGGTGCGGGCCCGGATCGACGCGCACCTCCTTGTTGAGCTTGCTCGCCTGGATCGGCTTACCGTCGAGCGTGATCGTCGCGACGATGTCCGGGTTCGCCCCTTCGGGGATGTTGATCGTCACGCGCGGGACGTTGACGTCGAGCTCCTCGGCGAGCTGCTGGATCTTCGGCAGTCGCTCGTCCTTCGACGCGGTCGCGGTCTCGATCGCCTCCTCGTACCAGTGAAAGGCCGTCGCGAGCCTTCCCCACTCCTCGTAGCACTTCGCGACGTTGAGCTTCGCTCCGATGCCGGGATCGAGCTTGTCGACCTCCTCGAACGTCGGACAGGCGTCGCTGTAGCGCTGCTCGGCGAGCAGCTTCTTGCCCTGCTTGAACAGGGCGTCGGCCCTGGCTGCCTTGTCCGCGTGTGCGGCCGGTGCGAGCGCGACGAGGAGGACACACGCGATCGAGAGGCGAACGCTCATGGGGCCACCACGTTGAAGACGCCGCTGTCCATGTAGGCCGAAGCGACCGGCAGCTCGCGGGCGGTGAGGTCACCGTCGGTGAGCAGCGGATAGCCCCCCACGACCGTGTGCGCGCGCAGGTTGTAGCGCTTGCCGGCCTCGAGGAACTCGGGCGGGATCGAGAGCTCGGGACGTGTCGACGTGATCGTCAACTTGCGCCGCTGCACGAGCGCCGTGTTGGCCTCGTTCGGCAGGATCTCGAACAGCTCGAGGTTGTAGAGCGAGGGCGCCGCACCACTGGTCACCATCGTCACCGCCACCGGTGTCGATGGCTGCGGGATCGTCGATCCATCGGACGACAGCGTCATGCCGCCGAGCGTGATGACCTCGGGGATCGGCGCGGGCAGGTCGAGCGTCGTGGTCGCCGTCGGATCGACGAGCTGCCGCGTCCCCGCCGCCAACGTGATCGCCAGCGTCTCGTTCATCGGGGTGTACGTGCGCGTCGCGCTCGTCGACCACAAGAACGTCGCGCGCCACTCGCGTGCCGCGAACGGATTGCCGTACGGCACCGAGAGCGTGCCGGTGTCGATGGCAGCGACGCCGCTGGTCAGCGACGGCCCGTCGTGCACGCCGAGCTCCCAGCCCGGCGACGCGTTCAGGCTCCAAGCCATCGTCGGCGCCGACATCCCCGGACGCAGCGGCGTGTAGCGCGCGGGCACCGCGGCGGGCGCGAGCTGGACCGCGAGCGTCTGATCATCGGTGACCGCCGCGAGCGTCCCCGCGATCGAGTCGTTGCCCGTCTGATCGAACGGCGGCGCCTCGAGGACACCGGTCAGCTTCGGCGGCACGTAGCGCAGCACCATGACCGCGTCGGCCGTCGTGATCTTCTCGTAGTCGCGCCCGCCCGGCGCTTTCGTCGCCGAGGTGATCGCGAACGCGGGCGGGGTGAACGCCGTGCCGCCCACCACGGGCAGCTCGGTCGTGGGATCGCTGAAGGAGCGCGCGTTCCACGTTCCGACGCTCGTGAACGAGAACCGCTCCTCCGCGGCGTAGGGGCTCGGAAGGGTGACGTTGAGCGTGAACATCGCGTTCGGCGGCGCGAGCTCGGCGGCCGGGTGCTCGAGCGCCGAGAACAGCCCCTGGAGGTTGCGATTCGGCACGTCCCAGATCCGCCAGATCGGCGCCGGATAGTCCGGCAGCTGGAACATCACCTGCGCGCCTTCGGGGACCGTCGCGGTCCACGTCGCGGCGTCATCGCCGAGCACGGCGGGGATGCGGCGCAAGCCATCGGGCGAGCTCTCGTCCGCGACGAGGTACCACGCACCTTCGAGACCGTTAAAGTCGAGCGGCTGGCGCTCGACGGTCGCGCCGATCGAAGCGCGCGTGAACGCCAGGCTCGATCGACCTCCGCTGGAGGTCTCCTCGATCCCTGCGATCTGCGCGCACGCGACCGCCCCTGCGGGCAGAACAGCGCACACTAGCGAGAGCCCTCGTCGGGCATGCCGACCCATCGCGAAAAATTCTAACACCAGGTCCGGCGAGCGCGCGCGCTACTTGTTGTCGCCGTCGTCGCCTTCGTCACTCTCACCCTCGTCGCGGCGCCAAAACCGCAAGCGCGAGCGGCTATCGCGCGTCGCGTCCTCGTCCTTCGCCTCCTTCGGCGTCTCCTTGCCGTCCTTGTCCGTGCGCTTGAGCCGTACCGACGCTTTCACGTCGGGCTCCGCGCCCGTGAACCGCTCGCTGTTCGGGATGAACCGGATCTCCGTCTTGATCTCGAACGACAGCGTCGTGAGGATCTTCGCGATCTCTTCGCTCACGTTGAGGGTCGCGAGGAACTCGCGCGTCTCGCGCGCGATCACCTCGAACACCTTGTCCTTCGCACCATCAGCCGACGACGCGATGTAGCCGGCCACCTCGGGAAGGCTCTCGCGCGCGATGCGGCGGATGCCCTCCTCTGTCGAGAACACCGCGCCCATGCCGGCCGCGAACGTCTTCTTCACGAGCTCGGGGACCAGGCTCTCGAGCCGCTGCCGGATCGTCTCGGGCAGCCCGTGATCGTCCGACGACTGCGGCGGCGGTGGCGCGGGCGCGTCGGCATCGTCGGTGGCCATGGCCTTGGGGTTACCCCCGATCCGCGGGACGGTCAATGCGCGGGCGCTGCGAACCCCTGCTATCCTGGCCATATGGCGGAGCCCGCGCGCAGGGAGGAGGTCGAGGACCGTCCGCCGCCGTCCGTGCGCAAGACGCCGCAACCCGCCGACTCGGTCTACATGCTCGCGAATCAGTCGCGTCGTTACGCGAGTGATGCGCAGTCGCGCAGACCACCGCTGCGCATCCGCAGCGTGCGTGCGTACTGGACCACGTTCGTCGTGATCGCGAGCTACTTGTGGCTCCGGCTCCGCGCGCGCTTCCACTCGGATACGTGGGTCGAGCACAAGCTGCGCGAGATCAACCTACGCAACGCGCGCCGCATCGAGCGCACGATCATCGAGCTGCAGGGGCTGTTCATCAAGGTCGGCCAGCTGATCAGCATCATGACCAACTTCCTGCCCGAGGAGTTCCGTCGCGAGCTCGAGGGGCTGCAGGACGCGGTGCCGCCGCGCCCGTACGCGGACATCGAAGCGCGTCTGCGCGAGGAGCTCGGGCGCCCGCCGTCGGAGCTGTTCGCGCAGTTCGAGCAGCGTCCGATCGCGTCGGCGTCGATCGGTCAGGTCCACATCGCGCGGCTCGAGTCCGGCCAGAAGGTCGCGGTCAAGGTCCAGTACCCCGACATCGAGGAGGTCGTGCGCCGCGACCTCAACACGCTGCGCCGGATCTTCCGCATCATCGCCTGGTTCATTCCGTACCAGGGCCTCGAGGAGCTGTACCGGGAGATCCGGTCGATCGTGCTCGACGAGCTCGACTATCGCGCCGAGGCCGAGAACGCGCGCACGATCGCCGCGAACTTCGAGGGCCGCGCCGATGTCGCGTTCCCCACGGTCGTCGACGAGCTGTCGACCGCGCGCGTGCTCGTCACGCACTTCGAGACCGGCTGCAAGATCACGGACAAGCTCGGCGTGAAGCAACTCGGGCTCGATCGCGGCCAGCTCGCGCGCCAGGTCGTCGAGATCTACTGCCAGCAGATCTTCACCGACGGCGTCTATCACGCAGACCCTCACCCCGGAAATCTGCTCGTCCGCCCCACCGCCGACGGCCAGCCGCCGCAGATCGTGTTCCTCGACTTCGGCGCCGTCGCCGAGATCCCGAGCCACGTGCGAGCCGGCATCGTCGAGCTCATCCAAGGCGCGCTGATGCGCGACACGCGCCGCATCGTGGAGTCGATGAAGACGATGGGCTTCGTCGCGCGCGGCGCCAGCGAGGCGCAGTTCGAGCAGGTCATCGAGTACTTCCACGAGAAGTTCCAGGAGAACATCTCCCTCGAGTCGCTCAACCTGAAGGACATCAAGTTCGATCCGCAGAAGAGCCTCGAGAGCGTGGCCGATCTCCGGCGCATGGACATCTCGTTGCGCGAGCTGTCGGAGAACTTTCATGTCCCCAAGGAGATCATCGTCCTCGAGCGCACGCTGCTCTTGCTCATGGGCCTGTGCACCGAGCTCGATCCGACGCTCAACCCGATGACCGTGATCCGCCCCTACCTCGAGCGCTTCGTGCTCGGCGACGAGGGCGACTGGTCGGAGCTGCTCGTCGAGACGTCGAAGGACCTCGTGATGTCGGTGACGGCGCTGCCCGCCGAGATCCGCAAGTTCATGCGCGCCGCGCACGCGGGCGAGCTCCAGCTCAAGTTCAAGAACATCGAGGCACCGACGCAGCTGATGTACCGGCTCGGCCACCAGCTGATCTTCGCGAGCGTCGGGATCGCGGGCGCCTCGCTCGCCGTCGTGCTCGAGGGCCGCGGCGACGACGCGCGCGCCGAGTGGGGCTGGTGGACCGCGCGGATCGCGGGCGTGCTCCTCGTGTGGAGCTGGTGGTCGTCGCGTAATCTCCTGCGCAGGCGGTAGCCGATGACCGTCCATTATCCGGAGCTCGCGGAGCGCGCTCGCAGTCAACGCACCGCCCAGCCAGGTGTCTACGGCAAGGTCGACTTCGATCGGATGCCGTACCGCTTCACGGCCGATCTCGCCGACAAGTCCGCGCTGCCTGCGTGGGTCGACAAGCGCGCCCGGGTCCTCGCCGACGACCGCGCGGTCGAGCTGATCCGGACGACCACGATGCTCGGCGATGTCGTCGCCGATCCCTACGCCGCCCTCAGCGCGACGTACGGCGTGAAGGGCGTGATCCGCATGCTCGCGCGGGCGTGCCGCGAGGGCAGCGACGCGGTGCCGGACGCGCCCGCCGAGCTGCGCACGTTCGTCGCCGCGATGGAGCGCACGCCTGCCTGGCTCGACATGCAGCTGGTCGAGGAGGGCGCGCGGCACGCGCGCGTCGGTGCGGCGTACCTGGGGCCGTTCCTCAACCGCGGCGCGTTCCTCGCCACGTTCCTCAACACGTACGCCGCGCTGCCGATGGCGCTCACGGGCGCGCTCACGGGACGCCGGGCCGCCCATCGCATCAACGAGACGGCGAGCTTCTTCGCGATCACCACCCTCCCCGGCGCCCTCGATCGCCACGGTCCGGGGTTCGAGGCGGCGGCGATGGTGCGCCTCATGCACTCGATCGTCCGCTACAACGCGCTGACCCGCGCAGGCCGCTGGGACGTCGACATCTACGGCATCCCCATCCCGCAGGTCGACCAGATGCCCGCGGGGCTGATCAATCTCTACCTCGCGGCGATGAGCGCGCGGCGCCGAGGTCGCACTACGTTCGACGAGGGCGAGCGCGCGACGCTCGAGTTCAGCCGCTACCGCGGCTACCTGCTGGGCCTCCCCGAGGAGCTGCTCCCCACCACCGCCGACGAGATCATCCAGCTCTTCCACGCCCGCGCCGCCTGCTTGCGTCACGACTTCGACGCCACGTGCGCCGAGCTCGTCCGCTCCACGATGGACGCGTACCTGCGGCCGCGGCGCACCGTCCAGGATCGCGCGTTCGAGGTCGTCGAGAGGAGCTGGAGCAAGCTGTTCGTGCTCGGGTTCTTCGGCGGTGATCGCAAGGCCGCCGCGACCGCCGGCGTCCGCATCGGGCCCACCGACGTCGGCTGCGTCGCGCTGACGGCACCGTTCCTCGTCGGCCGATTCGCCGCGGTCGTCGCCGCCAACCAGCAGCGCTTGCTCCGCGACGCGATGGACGCGCACACCACGCGCATCGTCGAGAAGCGCCTCGCCGACTACGGCCGGGCCGAGTTCGTCACCGATCCGCAGGCGTACCCGGCGAGGTGAAGGCGACGCACCGGAGCTCGCGCTCGGTGTACGTGTTCTCGATCTGCGCGCCGACGGTCGCGAGTTTGGCGCGATCTGGCGAACCGAAGGACGGTCGGGTCGCAGGTCGCAACTGATTCCGACCGAGGCACGGCCTTGGCTGCGTCATCCGAATCGACATCACGTGTGCCGGGAGGCAACAGCATGTGGTTTCGGTGCATCACTCACCGGCACGACCAGTCCTCGAGCTATGTAGCCGTGACGAACCGAATGCCTTCTCTACGAGCACGCTGCACTTCAGCTCGTCGGTTTTCGACATGCGCGGCGCGAGCCCTCGACGCCTGAGCGTTTCGCGCTCGATGCATTCGAGGAGCTCGATGGACCAGGACTCGCGGCAGGCCGCGATCATCTCGGCATACTTCGCCGACGGATCGACGCCACGCCGAGCCAGTCCGCGGTAGGCCTCGTAGTACGGCCGGAGCGCACTCTCGCAGCGGTCCTCCTTGCTGCGCGAGCAGGCTGTCAGGGACAGCGACATCGCGAACGCCGAGACCAGCGCGCGCCGAAACAGCCGCCGACATGCTGGCATCACCGGATCGGCGGGACAGGTGCGGTGTCGTTTCACGTCGCCTCTCGTGGAACGCGCTGCAGGCGCTGTGCCACCAACACCGTTGGGGCCGGACCGAGCTACAGCCGGCCGGTCGCCAGCGCGATGATCACGACGATCGCGACGACGGCGAGCACGGCCGCACCGACGACGAGCATCACCTTGCCCCAGTCCTTCGGCGAATCGCCGAACACGACCTCGGCGCGCTGGCCGTGGACGATCGCGCGATACGGGTTGCCGCGATAGCGATACGCGAGCACCCACGCGGGGAGCGCCACGCGCTGGGTGGTCTGCCGCTCGAGCAGGCACGCGACGTGGATGTTGCGGAACCGGCGGCCGGGGATGTGCGGCTCGACCTTGGTCTTCGCCGTCGCTGCGATCGCGCGGCTCACGATCTCGCGCGCCGCCGAGCGCTGCGCCTCGAAGCCCTCGACCATCGCGGGCTCCTCGTCGGAGCGCGTGGGGGCGTCGACAGGGACCGCGCGTGCGAGGTCGTAGTACGGCGCGAGCATGGTGCACTCGACGTGGGTGAGGCCGCGCGATGCAGGCACGAGGATGCCGTCGAACGTCATCGGCACCTGCCCCGCGTGTGGCGCCCACGCCGAACGATGCGAGCCCTCGTCGGAGTCCGCGGTCCACGTGACCTGCGCGGTCGCCTGCACGAACCAGCCCGCCCAGCACAGCGGTGTCAGCGACTCCAGCACGGCCTCGCGCGACAGCTCCTTTGGCGCGAAGAAGCCGCGACGGCCGAGCCAGCCGCGCAGCGCCGCCTCCGCATCCGCGCGAGCGACCGAGAACGGGATGCGCAGCTCGGCGGCCTCGATCGGATCCTCCGGCTGTTCGATCGTCATCGTCGCGCCGCAGAAGCCGCACTTCGGGGCGCGCGCGTCGGGCACGAACGCCACGGCCGCATTGCAGTCGGTGCAGCGCAGCACCTGCGCGCGGGTGTGACGGTCGGAGGGCGCCTGCACCGGGACCGGCAGCGCGCAGATCGCGCAGCGGAGGTCGCCCTCCTCGAGCTGTCCGCTGCATCGCACGCACGCGCTCATGCCGGCCTCGAGGTGAACAGGATGACGAGCGCGGCGATCAGCGCGATGCCGAGCGCGATCGCGAGCGTGATCTTCCACCACGACAGCGGCGCCTTGCCGGTGACGCGTCCGGTCTGGCCGTTGATCACGATCCGCAGCGGCGGCTTGTCGGAGCGGTAGCGCACGGCGAACACGTAGACCGGGACGAGGATCGGATCGAGCGACTCCCAGTCGACGGCGGTCCTCCACGTGAGATCGCTGTAGCTATCGCCCGGCAAGAAGCCGCGCAGCTGCACGCCCACGGCATCGACGGCCTCGCCGCGCGAGGCGCGCTGGCAGTCCTCGGCGCCGCGCGAGAACTCCTCCTGGATCCAGCCGGAGACCAGCGCGGGGCTGTAGCGCCGCAGCTGCTTGAGGTCGTATGGCTCGACCGCGCCGAGCGTGCGGTTATCGAGCCCCGCCGACGCGCTGACGATGACGTCGGTGACGTAGCCGACGTGCCGTCCGGCGAGCGGACGATACTCGGTGCGCGTGACCGTGCGCGTCTGGGTGCGCTCGTTGCCCTGTGCGTCACGCGTCGTGTAGGTCTCGGTCTCGGTGTACTGCTCGCCGATCTCCGCCGTGTAGTCGGTGCGCGCGACCGCCGAGTAGAGGTAGGCCGGCAGGTACACCCCGCGCAGGTCCTCCACCTTGGCGTGGCGCAGCGCGGAGTCGGCGAAGATCGTGCGTCCGCCCAGCCAGGCCTCGAGCCGCCGCCGCGCCCACTCGCTGTTGCCGGTGAACGCGACCGCGAACACCGGATCCGGCTGCCCCGACGAGGCCGGCCGCTCGACGAAGTTCGGGCTCGCGCAGTACGGGCAGGTCTCGGTGCGCACGCCCGCGAACGCGAGGCTCGCCCCGCACTGATTGCACGTGTACGTCACGTGCACGGCGGTCTTGTCGACGCCCGTCAGCGCCATCGCCACGAGCCTATCGCACTCCGCTGCACATCTTGCGTGAGAGGCATGCCGCGTTTTTGACTTCCACGCCGCGATCGCGAGATCATTTGCTCGGAACAACGCCGCAGGGATCGGCGTTGTCATCACCGAGGTCGTACATGATCGCCGTCATCGGAAACGTGATCGCTGGACTTGGGGTAGTTGGGCTGTTCACGGCGACGTTGCGCCTGACAAAGCCGGGCAAGCAGGCATAGACTGGACGGGTGGTCAGCTCCGTCCTGCCGCGCGTAGCGCGGCCACCCGCGATCGACGAGCTCACGCGAGCGGACGTCGACTCGGTGCGGCTCCTGCTACGAGGCGAGTCGGTGATCGACTGGCACCGGCTCAGCTTCGCGGACCACGCCGAGGTCGATCGCTTCCTGCGGCTCAACGAGTTCGACCCCGAGTCGGACGAGGAGATGGGCCGGCTCGAAGACATCCGCGGCGAGGCCGTGGACTACCTCGCCCGCGCGTACGCGATGGCGATCCCCGACGAGGTGGCCGCGGATCTCGCCGCCCGCGACCTGTTCCTCGTCGCCTCGAGCTCCGGGCCCCACCAGAAGTGGGCGTGCGTGGTGCTCAAGGTGATGCACATCATCCACCACATCGCCGGCCGTCAGGCGCTGCTCAAGATGAGCGTCTCCGACGAGATCATCTTCCGCGAGATCGAGCTCAAGGTGATGCAGCTCGTCGAGCAGCTCCGCGCCGCCGGCGCGCAGATCGCGGAGTTCGAGTGGAGCCGCAAGCCGCTCGACTCGCAGATCACCAAGCTGCTGGCCAAGCGCTCCACCCTCGCCGCCAACATCTACGACAAGCTGCGGTTTCGCCTGATCGTGCCCAACCGCGAGGACCTCGTCCCGATGCTGGCGACGCTGACCCGGCAGCTGATCCCGTTCAACTACGTCGTCCCCGGCGAATCGATCAACCAGCTCGTCGATCTCGCGGCGCTCGTCCACGAGCACGAGGCGCGCAACGGACAGCCGGCCAAGCAGCGCGCTCAGACGGCGCCGTACAACGAGTTCTCGGGCCCCGAGTACCGCATCATCAACTTCGTCGCCGACCTGCCCATCCGGATCGAGCGCCTGCTGCCGCGCACCGAGATGACCGCCGACATGGGGCACGTGGTGTTCGTGCTCACCGAGTTCCAGATCGCGGACAAGGAGACGGCCAAGCGCAACGAGTCCGGCGCGTCGAGCCACGAGGCGTACAAGGCGCGCCAGCACGAGCGCGTACGGATGCGCCTGTTCCGCGACAAGGACGATCCGCTGCCGCCCGACTAATCAGCGCCCGGCCGCGAAGCGGTCGCCTGGTGCGAAGCACCAGGGCGCGGCGAAGCCGCGCGGCGATGATGAACGCCGAAGGCGGACAACTCCCCCGTGGCGGGGCTCAGCGCGTCGCGAAGACGATGATGCCGGCGGCGATGCCGCCCAAGACGATCAGCACGCCGAGGACGCGTCCCCAACGCAGGCGGCGAGGTGGTGGCGTGGCCATGGCGGAACGCTATCACGCACGGCTGGGCAGCAGGTGATGCAGGTGCCAGGCCTGGATGTACACCGCGCGCTTGGCTTCTCGCGCCGCACCATGCACGCGCAAGCCGAAGAGCCCGACCGTCGTGACGAACAGGATGTTGGTGCCGATCAGCGCCAGGTCGCCGATCGTGCCCTCCATGCCGAAGATCTCCGAATGCGCGTCGATCGAGGTCAGCGTGACCGCCCACGACGGTGCCATCATGCCGGCCCACTCGAGCCCGATGGGGACGAGGAACGCGGCCGCGGCCCACACCGCGATCATCCATCGGTGCTTCGCGAGGGTCGTGCTCGTGGTCAGCGCGAGCAGGACGCCGCACAGCAACACGGGCATCAAGATGAACGGCCCCGCGAGGCGGGTCCACAGGGTGGCGAGCACGAGGTTGCCGGCGAGCCCGATGTAGATGTTGAACACGCCCGTCTTGCGGCTCCGGTAGATGTAGAGCGCCATGCCGGTGATCACCGCGTAGATCGCGAACAGCCAGCTCCAGTTCTTCACGCCGAGGAACGGGAACACGAACCAGAACGGGTAGAGCGACACGTACGCGAGCAACGCGGCGCGGTTGCGCTGCGCGGTGACCTTGCGCTCCTCGCTCACGAGCTCGTCCGCCAGCTCCTTCGGGATCGACGTGGGTGGCTCGACGATCAGCTGCGTCACCAGCTCGCTCGCCTCGGTCGACTCGGGATCGAGCGCGAGCGCGCGCCCCGCGGCGTGGATCGCGACCGCGCGTCCCTTGCTCGTGCCCTCGGCGAGCGCCGCGCGCGCGATCGCGAGCTGCTCGGCGGCCATCGCGCGCCGGCGGACCACGTCGCGGGCACCGTCGAGGTAGGCCTGGATC
>DATLHR010000259.1:0-3217 GCA_035539815.1 Kofleriaceae bacterium | reverse complement strand
CCTCCAGTCGAACCAGCCGCTCACCGGCGCCGTGACCTCGCCCGCCGTGACCATCGTCCCGTAGGCCCCCGTAGTACGCTCGCGGCGTGCGGCCTCGCGCGACGATCCTGGTCAAGCTGCTCGTCGCGCTCGTCCTGCCCGCGCTGATCCTGTTCACGTTGTTCGCGTTCGTGGCGCACGAGGTGAGCCGGCGCGACCTCGACGAGGAAGTCGGCCAGCGGCTGCGCGCGATCGCGAGCTCTGCCGCGACGCAGATGCGCGGCAAGTACCTCGTCGACCTCGCCCCCGGCGGCGAAGGCGATCGCGGCTACCAGAACTACCTCAACAAGCTGCAGTCGTTCGAGCAGGCGACCGGCGCGCACCTCTACGTCTTCGATCGCGCCTTCGACAGCAAGCTCGACACCGCCGCGGGCGTCGCGATCGGCACGCACTACTACCACCTCGAGCTCGATCGCACCGAGCTCGAGCGGGTGTTCGATCATGGAGAGAGCGTCGCGTCGGTGACGTTCGACGGCAACGACGGCAAAACGTACAAGGCCGGCTACGCCCCCGTGCACGCGGAGCTCGAGGCGAGCTCGCCGATCGTCCTCGCGATCGGAGCGCAGGCCCCGGCCGAGTACTTCACGCGCCTCGCGGATCTGCGGCGGCGCTTGTTCTGGTGGGGCGGCGGCCTCGCCCTCGTCAGCATCCTCGCCGCGGTGATCGCGACGCTGCTGATCACGCGCAACGTCCGGCGGCTCGCGGCGGCGGCGGAGCGCATCGGCGGCGGCGACCTGCGTGCGCCGGTGAAGATCACGTCGCGCGACGAGCTCGGCGTGCTCGCGCAGACGATGGACCGCATGCGCGGCCAGCTCGCCGAGCGCGACGCGCGCATGCAGCAGATGCTCGCCGGCATCGCTCACGAGGTGCGCAACCCGCTCGCCGGGATGACGCTGTTCGCGGGCATCTTGCAGGACGAGCTGCCGGAAGGCGACGAGCGGCGAGCGCACGTCGATCGCATCCGCAAGGAGCTCGGTTATCTCGAGCGCGTGGTCAACGAGTTCCTCGAGTTCGCGCGCCGGCCGCGGCCCGCGCTCGCCCAGGTCGCGCTCGCCGAGCTGCTGCCCGAGGTCGCCGAGCTCGCGAGCACCGAGACGATCACGATCGCCGTCGAGCCGAGCTCCGCCTCGGTCACCGCCGACCGTGCGCAGCTGCGGCGCGCGCTGCTCAACCTCGCCAAGAACGCCGTGCAGGCGGCGAGCGCCGCGGGGCACGCGGGCCGTGACGTGGTGAGGCTGTCGGCCGTCCAACACGCTGGCGAGCTCGCACTGTCGGTGTGGAACCGCGGCAAGGAAATCTCGCCGGAGGCGTCGGGCAAGCTGTTCGAGCCGTTCTTCACCACGCGCGAGAAGGGCACGGGCCTCGGCCTCGCGTTCGTGCGCGAGATCGCACTCGATCACGGCGGGCGCGTCGACGTCGCCAGCGCCGACGGCGAGACGACGTTCACGATCGTGCTCCCGGCGACCTCGTAGCTCGTGATACCAACGCCTCGATGGCGGTGATCCTGATCGTCGACGACAACGAGACCGTGCGCGAGGGGCTCTCGCACGTCGCGAAGAAGCTCGGCCACGTGCCCATCACGGCACCCAGCGGCAACGCCGGCATCGATGC
This sequence comes from Kofleriaceae bacterium, assembly GCA_035539815.1. Lineage (GTDB taxonomy): Bacteria > Myxococcota_A > Polyangia > Haliangiales > Haliangiaceae > JABFXX01. Next base: position 1,567 of record DATLHR010000259.1, on the reverse strand, counting down.
CTTCAAGGCGCGCCGCGCCGACTTCGTGATCACCGATCTCAAGATGGAGGGCGGCACGGGCGTCGACGTCCTGAAGAGCATCTCCGCGGTCGATCCGGACGTGCCGATCATGATCGTCACCGGGTTCGGCACGGTCGAGACGGCCGTGGAGGCGATGAAGCTCGGCGCGTTCGACTTCGTCACCAAGCCGATCCAGCCCGAGGTCGTGCGGCTCAAGATCGAGCGAGCGCTCGAGGTGTGCGCGATGCGCCGGAGCCGTCGCAAGGCGGACGCGCTGTCCGACGCGCTGCAGGCCGACGCCGCGTCGAAGTTCCCCGAGCTCGTCGGACAAGGCGAGAAGATGTCGGCGGTGCGGCGCATGGTCGAGAAGGTCGCGCTCGCCGACACGACGGTGTTCATCGCCGGCGAGAGCGGCACCGGCAAGGAGTTGATCGCGCGCGCGATCCATCGCCTCAGCAAGCGTGCGAACGGCCCGTTCATCAAGGTCAACTGCGGCGCGCTCACCGAGACGCTGCTCGAGAGCGAGCTGTTCGGCCACGAGAAGGGCGCGTTCACCGGCGCGATCAAGCAGAAGCTCGGGCGGTTCGAGCTCGCCGACGGCGGGACGCTGTTTCTCGACGAGGTCGGCGACGTGCCGCCCGCGATGCAGGTCAAGCTGCTGCGCGCGCTCCAGGAGCAGGAGTTCGAGCGCGTCGGCGGTGAGGCGCCGATCAAGGTCGACGTGCGCGTGCTGTCGGCGACCAACAAGGATCTCGATGCCGAGGTCGCTGCGGGTCGGTTCCGCCAGGATCTGTTCTTCCGCCTGCACGTGCTGCCGGTGAAGCTGCCGCCGCTGCGCGAGCGCCGCGAGGACATCCCGCACCTGTGCGCGCACTTCGTGCAGAAGCTCGGCCCCAAGACCAACCCGCGGGTGGCCGCCGTCGGCGACGCCGCGCTCGGGCGCATCATGGCCTATCACTGGCCCGGCAACGTCCGCGAGCTCGAGAACGCGATCGAGCAGGCGCTCGTGTTCGCCGAGGGCGACGAGATCACGCCCTCCGCCCTGCCCCAGTTCCTCCAGGGCGGCGCCGAGGAGGACGCGCTCAGCGTCCCGCGCGAGCTCTCGCTGCCCGACATCCTCGACGACCTCGAGCGACAGCTGATCCTCAAGGCCTACGCGAAAGCGGGCCGCGTCAAGACCGAGACCGCGCGCATCCTCGGCATCAAGACCTCCGCGCTGTATTACAAGCTCGAGAAGTACGGCATCGACTGACTTCGGCCCGCCGCGATGGCGCGTGCGTGTCAGCGAGATCAAGGCTAGGAACGTCCCATGCTGGATCGCTCGAGAGTCGAGAACCTCGCCTACGCGCTGCTGCGTATCATCTCGGGGGCGCTGTTCTCGTTCCACGGCATGCAGAAGCTGTTCGGGTGGCTGACGACCAAGGTCGGCCCGGAGGCGTTCTCGCAGAAGTGGATCGGCGGCGTGATCGAGCTCGTCGGTGGCCTGCTGATCGCGATCGGCCTGTTCTCGCGGCCCGCGGCGTTCCTCGCGTCGGGCACGATGGCGGTCGCCTACTTCCAGTTCCAC
>DATLHR010000258.1:0-4628 GCA_035539815.1 Kofleriaceae bacterium | reverse complement strand
GCATGGAGCACGACCACGTGGCCTTGGGGCGCGCCTTCGAGCGCGCGCAGCATGCCGTCGAAGTCGAGGCCGTGCGTGGCGGCCTGGTAATACGCATAGCTGTTGACGGTGAAGCCGGCCGCCTCGAATAGCGCGCGGTGGTTCTCCCACGACGGGTCGCTGATCCATACCTGCGCGCCGGGCGCGAAGCGGCGAAGGAAATCGGCGCCGACGCGCAGCCCGCCCGTGCCGCCCAGCGCCTGCACCGTGCAGGCACGGCCCGACGCGACGATCTCGCTGTCCGCGCCGAACAGCAGCCCTTGCACCGCCTTGTCGTAGGCGGCGAGACCGTCGATCGGCAGGTAGGTGCGCGGCAGCGCTTGCGCCGTCATCTCGGCTTCCGCGCGCTTCACGCAGTCGAGCAGCGGCACCTTGCCGTGCTCGTCCGTGTAGACGCCCACGCCCAGGTTCACCTTGGACGCATTGGCGTCCGCGTTGAACGCCTCGGTGATGCCGAGGATGGGATCGCGTGGCGCCAGGTCGACGGCGCCGAGGAAGGACGGCGGCTGGGGAGCGTTCATCGGAAGCCTCGAGCGAGGGGCTGTTATTCTACCGCGCCCGACCGACCGGCCGGTCGCGGCGCGCTCCTGCGCCGCCATCGTCACCGCTGAAGCGAACGCGCAAGCCGCGCCGACGCGAGGCAGGGCGCGCATGGCACGAGGCGACCGCATCAGCCTAGACGCTCCCAAGTTGCCGCCCACCGCCGCGGTGCGTGTGCTCGCGCGCGTCGGACGCTACCTTGCGCCGTACCGTTGGCGGCTCGTCGTCGCGGGTCTCGCGCTGGTGACGGCGGCGGCGGCGACGCTGGTGCTGGGGCAGGGCGTCAAGATCGTCATCGACCACGGGTTCCTGGCGGGTGATTCCGGCGAGCTCGACCGGACGCTCGCCTGGTCGCTGGTGGTGATCGTGGTGATGGCCGCGGCCACGTACGTCCGGTTCTACAACGTGTCGTGGCTCGGCGAGCGCGTGACCGCCGACCTGCGGCGCGACGTGTTCGACCACCTGCTCGCGTTGCCGCCCGGGTGGTTCGAGGTGACGCGCACCGGCGAGGTGATCTCGCGACTCACCAACGACACGACCATGCTGCAGACCGTCATCGGCAGCTCGGCGTCGCTTGCGTTGCGCAACCTGCTGCTGCTGGTCGGCGGGCTGGTGATGCTCGCCCTCACCAGCCTCAAGCTCACGCTGCTGGTGCTGGTCGGCGTCCCGCTCACGGTCGTGCCGATCCTGCTGTTCGGCCGCCGCGTGCGCCGGCTCGCGCGCGCGAGCCAGGACCGCGTCGGCGACGTCGGCGCCTACGTGGACGAGGCGCTGCACGAGATCCGTACCGTGCAGGCCTACGGGCACGAAGCCGAGGACCGACGTGCGTTCGGAGATCGCGTGCACCGCGCGTTCGACGCGGCGCGATTGCGCATCAGGCAGCGCGCCGTGCTGGTCGCGACGGTGATCCTGCTCGTGTTCGGCGCGATCGGCATCATCCTGTGGATCGGCGGGCACGACGTGCTCGCCGGCCGGATGAGCGCGGGCGACCTGTCGGCGTTCGTGTTCTACGCGGTGATCGTGGCGACCTCGGTGGCGGCAGTGAGCGAGGTGATCGGCGAGCTGCAGCGCGCGGCCGGTGCGACCGAACGGCTGTTCGAGCTCATGGCCGCGCGATCGGACATCGCCGCGCCGGCGTTACCGGTGCTGCTGCCGGACCCGCCTCGCGGCGAGGTCGCCGTCGAGGCGGTCACGTTCCACTATCCGTCGCGTCCCGATGCCGCCGCGCTCGACGCCTTCACGCTGCGCGTGGCGCCTGGCGAGCGCGTCGCGCTGGTGGGCCCGTCGGGCGCGGGCAAGACCACCGTGTTCCAGCTCCTGCTGCGCTTCTACGATCCGCAGGAGGGGTATGTGCGCATCGACGGCGTCGACTTGCGCGACGCCGATCCCGGGCAGGTGCGGCGACGAATCGCGGTCGTCCCACAGGATCCGGTGATCTTCGCGGCGAGCGTGCTCGAGAACGTGCGTTACGGCCGTCCCGAGGCGACCGACGCCGAGGTCCAGGCGGCGTGCGAGGCGGCCTACGCGACCGACTTCGTCGAGCGGCTGCCGGATCGCTACGCGAGCTTCCTCGGCGAACGCGGCGTGCGGCTCTCCGGCGGGCAGCGCCAGCGGCTCGCCATCGCGCGCGCGGTCCTCGCCGACCGGCCGGTCCTGCTGCTCGACGAAGCGACCAGCGCGCTCGACGCGGAGAGCGAGCGCATGGTGCAGCTGGCGCTGGAGCGCCTGATGACGCGGCGCACGACGCTGATCATCGCGCACCGGCTGGCGACCGTTCGCCACGCGGATCGCATCGTCGTGATGGACCTCGGCCGCGCGGTCGCCGCCGGCACGCACGACGCGCTGGTGCGCGACAACGCGCTGTACGCGCGGCTCGCGAGCCTGCAGTTCACGTCGGCCGCGGTCGCCTAGCGTTTCGCGCGTCGCGGTTCGCTGGGCCGACCGGCTAGCGGGTGTGGGCGCGGGACCCCCGTCCGGCGTCGGCCGCCCTTCCGTCGAACGATCGTTCGGTTTAGAATGCCCGGTTCGCCCTCATCGTCCACCGACCATGGTTCTCACCTACCCCGGCAGTCCCTACGAGCTCCACCAGCCGTTCCCGCCCGCGGGCGACCAGCCGGAGGCCATCGACAAGCTGGTCGAGGGCATCGCCGACGGGCTTTCGTTCCAGACGCTGCTCGGCGTCACCGGCTCGGGCAAGACCTTCACGATGGCGAACGTCATCGCACGCACCGGGCGCCCGGCGCTCGTGCTCGCGCCCAACAAGACGCTCGCCGCGCAGCTGTACTCGGAGTTCCGCGACTACTTCCCGAACAACGCGGTCGAGTATTTCGTCAGCTATTACGACTATTACCAGCCCGAGGCCTACGTCCCGTCGCGCGACCTCTACATCGAGAAGGACAGCTCGATCAACGAGCACATCGAGCAGATGCGGCTCTCGGCGACCAAGGCGATCCTCGAGCGGCGCGACTGCGTGATCGTCGCGACGGTGTCCGCGATCTACGGCATCGGCGACCCGTCCGAGTACCACAGCATGATCCTGCACCTGCGGCTGGGCGACAAGCTGTCGCAGCGCGACGCGATCAAGCGGCTGACCGAGCTCCAGTACACGCGCAACGAGGTCGACTTCAAGCGCGGCACCTTCCGCGTGCGCGGCGAAGTGCTCGACATCTTCCCGGCCGAGCACGCCGAGAACGCCGTGCGCGTCTCGCTGTTCGACGACGAGGTCGAGTCGCTGCAGCTGTTCGACCCGCTGACCGGGCACGTCCGGCAGAAGATTGCGCGTTTCACCGTGTTTCCGTCGTCGCACTACGTCACCGGCCGGCAGAAGGTGGTCAACGCGGTCGAGGCGATCAAAGCCGAGCTCGCGCAGCAGAAGGAGTTCTTCGTGGGGCAGATGAAGCTGATCGAGGCGCAGCGCATCGAGCAGCGCACGCGCTTCGACCTCGAGATGATGGTCGAGATCGGCTTCTGCAAGGGCATCGAGAACTACTCGCGCCACCTGTCCGGCCGCGAGCCGGGCGAGCCGCCGCCGACGCTGATCGACTACCTGCCGCGCGATGCGCTCATGTTCGTCGACGAGAGCCACGTCACGATCCCGCAGGTCGGCGGCATGTTCAAGGGTGATCGCGCGCGGAAGGAGAACCTGGTCAACTACGGGTTCCGGCTTCCGTCCGCGCTCGACAACCGACCGCTGACGTTCGAGGAGTTCGAGCGGCTGCTGCCGCAGACGACGTTCGTGTCCGCGACGCCGGCCGAGTACGAACGCAAGCACGCCGGTCAGGTGGTCGAGCAGCTGGTGCGCCCGACCGGCCTGGTCGACCCGGTGCTCGACGTGCGCCCGGCGCGCACGCAGGTCGACGACCTGCTCGGCGAGATCAAGCTGCGCGTCGCGCGGAACGAGCGCGTGCTGGTCACGACGCTGACCAAGCGCATGGCCGAGGACCTGACCGACTACCTCGGCGAGCACGCGGTGCGCGTGCGCTACCTGCACTCGGACATCGACACGGTCGAGCGCGTCGAGATCATCCGCGATCTGCGCCTCGGCGAGTTCGACGTGCTGGTCGGCATCAACCTGCTGCGCGAGGGCCTCGACATCCCCGAGGTGTCGCTGGTGGGCATCCTCGACGCCGACAAGGAAGGCTTCCTTCGCGCCGAGCGCAGCCTGATCCAGACGATCGGCCGCGCGGCGCGCCACATCAACGGCATGGCGATCCTCTACGCCGACACGATGACCGACTCGATGAAGGCGGCGATCGGGGAGACCGAGCGGCGCCGCGCCAAGCAACTCGCCTACAACACCGCCGAGGGCATCACGCCGCGCGGCGTGCAGAAACGCATCAAGGACATCATCGACGGCGTCGTCGACCTCGACGAAGGGCGCAAGGAGATGAAGGCCGCGCAGGCCCGCGCGAAGTACGAGCAGATGGGCGGCAAGGACCTCGAGAAGGAGTTGAAGCTGCTCGAGAAGCAGATGCTCGACGCGGCGAAGAACCTCGAGTTCGAGAAGGCCGCCGACCTGCGCGACCGGCTTTACAAGCTCAAGGAGAAGC
>DATLHR010000257.1:0-9115 GCA_035539815.1 Kofleriaceae bacterium | reverse complement strand
TCCCAGGGCACCGACGAAGATCTCGAGCGCCAACCCGATCAAGCCACCGACGACGCCGAGCCCCGCGGTCTGGCCGAGGAGCCAGGTCAACGGCGGGGTGGTCAGCCACGAGGTCGCGATGCCCACGATCGCGGCGTAGCGCACGTCACTCGCTCCGCGCAGGACCCCGCGCGCGATGACGTTGGCGGCGTCGGCGACGAGGAACGCGAGCCCGATGTGCACGAGCGTGGTCCCGCGCGCCGCGAGCGCAGCGTCCCCCGAGGCCATCGCGCTCACGATCGTCCCGCCGAGCACCGCGTAGACGACGCAGCACGCGGCGGAGTACGCCGCGCCCAGCGTGACCGCGCGCCGTGCGACCACGGGAACGAGCGAGTCCTTGCCGGCGCCGACCGCTTGCCCGACGAGCACGGCCGCACCCTCGGCCAGCGCGTGCGCCGGGAGGAACGACACGTTCACGAGGTGCAAGACGAGCTGGTGCGCCGCGGCGTCGATCGCGGAGATCCGCGCGACGATGACCGTGAGGATCAAGAACGAGCCGACCTCCATGATGAACTGCAGGCCGTTCGGCACGCCTTGTGACCACACGGCGCGAACCGCGTCGGGGCGCCACCGTACCTTCACGAGCTGCGCGCGCATCGGCCACGCGAGCACGAGCAGCTCGGTCAGGTTGCCGAAGATCGTCGCGACGGCGGCGCCGCGCACGCCCCAGTCGAGGCCGAGGATGAGCACGGCATCGAACGCGATGTTGACCGCGTTGCCCGCGAGCGACGCGCGCATCGGCGTGCGGCTGTCCCCTTGTCCATAGCGCGCCTCGCGGAGCGCCGCGTACATGAGGACGAGCGGCGCACCGAGCGAGCGGATCGAGAGGTAGTCCGCGGCGAACCCACCCGCGCGTGGTGACTCGCTGACGTACGACAGCAGCGGCGCGAGCAGCTGGCCGGCGAGCAGCGCGATGAAGCCGAACACGAGCGCGAGCGCCACGGCTGCACCGACGAGCTCGGGCACACGCTCGCCGCGACCCGCGCCGATCGCTTGCGAGATGACGGTCTTCGCCGCGCGAAGCAGCCCGATGCCGAAGCAGACGAGCGCGAAGCCGACGACACCGGCGAGCCCCACGCCGGCGAGCTCGTCGGCACCGATGTGCGCGACGAACGCGGTCGACGTGAGCGTCATCGCGGAGAACGAGACCATCGACACGGTGATCGGCCACGCGAGCCGCACGAGCTCGCGGCCGGGACGTTCCGACCAACTCAACGCTTCAGATCTGACGAGAAGAGACATGACGGCCCTCGCCACGCGCGCACCGCGTAGCAGCTAGACGACGACTGACCGGGGCCGCCCCGTCGGGGGCCCCTCGGCGTGAGGTGCCCGCAAAACGACAAGGGCCCCAGGATTTGTTCTGGAGCCCGCGGCAGGAGGAGGAGTGGTCTCGGCTTCTATGCGTCCGAGCTCCGCGCACCGCGGGCCATGGCACCATCGACGGCAAAGCCCGTCGACGTGATGCACATGCGAATGCGGTTGGCGTTGCTCATGGGACGTTTCCTACTCTCGAGGTCACTCTACGCGTGCGCGATCGCGGAACGCAAGCATCGTCTGCGCGTCGAGACAAAGTAGTGCGATCGTCGACACGCTCAGCGCGGCGTGCGGTAGACGAGCCGCGCACGGGCGCACGACTTCACGCCGTCAGGCCCCGGCATCGCTTCGAAAGTCCAGGCCGATGCATCGCGCACCAGCGCGGCGTCGAGCGCGTCGAACCCCGTGGACACCGGCAGCGAGGCCGAGGCGACGTCCCCATGGGGCGACACACAGAGATCGAGGTCCGTCGCGACCACGTCACCGAACCGCGCGCGGATCTGATGCGCGAGGCGATCTGCCCCGGGCAGCACCGGATCGATCGCCGACGGAAACACCCGCGACGCGGCGTGCGGCAGCGAGAGCTGGAGGTTCACACCGGTGCGGGGCGTGGACTCGCGGTCGACCGCCATGGTCGTGGTCGCGCAGGCGGACAGAGACAGGATCACCAGGACAGACTTCATGACGGCTCCTCCGAGCCTCCCGTTCGCACGCCGCGCGAAATCCACGCCGCGTGCCAGCCGCGTCGCGCTGTTAACGCCGCGGAATGCCTGGTCCAGGTAGCTCGGGACTCGTCGCATGCGTCAGGTCGCAGGATGTCGCGCGACCGCGGAATGACTCGGGGGTTGGATTGGTTGACAGCCCACCCTCCGGGGCGCTTATTTCCCCCACCGCGAGCCATGTCGGACCGACTTACCGAAGACATCACCAAGCTGCAGGGTCGCTTTCAATCGCTCAAGGCCGAGGTCGGCAAGGTGCTGGTCGGCCAGGACGACATGCTCCACCGGCTGCTGCTCGGCCTGCTCGCCGGCGGTCACGTGCTGCTCGAGGGTGTGCCCGGGCTCGCCAAGACGCTGGTGATTCGCACGCTCGCCGACGCGCTCGAAGGCACGTTCTCGCGCATCCAGTTCACGCCCGACATGCTGCCGGGCGACGTCATCGGCACGCAGATCTACAACCCGCGCGAGGGTACGTACGCGGTGAAGAAGGGGCCGGTGTTCGGCAACTTCATCCTCGCCGACGAGATCAACCGCGCACCGGCGAAGGTGCAGTCGGCGCTGCTCGAGGCGATGCAGGAGCGGCAGGTCACGCTCGGCAGCGAGTCGTTCAAGCTCACCGAGCCGTTCCTCGTGCTCGCGACGCAGAACCCGATCGAGCAGGAGGGCACGTATCCGCTGCCCGAAGCGCAGCTCGATCGCTTCATGCTCAAGGTCAAGGTCGGCTACCCGACCAAGGACGACGAGGTGAAGATCATCGAGCGCATGGCGGGCTCGGGCTCGGAGCCCACCGCGAGCAAGGTGATGGGCACCGACGAGATCCTCGCGGCGCGCGACGTCGTGAAGCAGATCTTCGTCGACGACAAGGTGAAGCGCTACGCGGTCGACCTCGTGTCGGCGACGCGCGATCCGAAGGCCGCGGGGCTCACGCAGCTCGCCACGCTGATCGACAACGGCGCCTCGGTGCGCGCGTCGATCTCGCTGATCAAGGTGGCGAAGGCGTCGGCGCTGCTCGCCGGCCGCAGCTACATCTCGCCGCACGACGTGAAGACGATCGCGCACGACGTCCTGCGCCACCGCATCCTCGTCAGCTACGAGGCGGAAGCGCAGGGCAAGACGACGGACACCGTCATCTCGCAGATCCTGGAGAACGTCCCCGTTCCCTGATTGGCCGCGATGCTGCCAGCCGAGATCGCGCAAGCCGTCAAGCGCATCCAGTTCGTCACCGGACGTCAGGTGTCCGACGTGATGGCGGGTGCGTACCTCTCCGTGTTCAAGGGGCGCGGCATGGAGCTCGACGAGGTGCGTCCGTACGTGCCCGGCGACGACGTGCGCGCGATCGACTGGAACGTCACCGCGCGCACCGGCGAGCCGCATGTGAAGCGGTTCGTCGAGGAGCGCGAGCTGACCGTGATGCTGCTCGTCGATGTCAGCGCATCGCAGGACTTCGGATCCGGACGGCGCAGCAAGCTCGAGGCCGCGGTGGAGCTGAGCGCGCTGCTCGCGATGAGCGCGGTCGAGAACGGGGACAAGGTCGGCCTGTTGCTGTTCCACGGCGGCGCGGACCTCTACATCCCGCCGCGCAAGGGCGGGAAGCACGCACTGCGCGTGGTGCGCGAGGTGCTCGCGCGCGGGCAGACGGAGGCGTCGGGCCCGCAGACGCGGAGCACGCTCCTCGAGCTGCCGCGCGCGCTGCGCCGGTGGTGGAAGAAGCTACAAGACACACGGCAGGCCAAGGACGTGCGGCGCTCGACGAGCATCAGCGCCGCGCTCGAGCTGTGCCGGCAGGTGCTGCCGCGCCGCGCGGTGCTGTTCCTGATCTCGGACTTCCTCGACGAGGGCTACCTCGACGTGCTCCGCCACGCGAACCGCAAGCACGATGTCGTCGCCGCGCTGATCACGGATCCGCGCGAAGCCGAGATGCCGCCCGCCGGGCTGGTCACGCTCGAGGATGCGGAGTCCGGGCGCACGCGGCTCGTCGACACGCGCAGCAAGGAGTTTCGCGCGGAGCTCGGCAAGCGCGCGCAGACGCGGCAGGACGATCTACGCACGCAGCTGCGCGCGACCGGCATGGACCTGATCGTGTTCGATGCGTCGAAGTCGATGGTCGATCCGCTGCTCGCCTTCTTCCGCGACCGCGAGCGGAGGCTGCGCCGATGAAGCGCATCGTGGTGTCGATCAACCTCCGCACCGCCTTCGGCGCTGCTGCGACCGACGGCCACCGATCGCCCGCGGGGCAGGGGCCCCGCGGCACCTTGGCCGGAGGGAATCCCCGCGGGACGCGCCCGGCGTTCGCCGTGCTTGCGATCGCGCTCGCCGCGTGCGGTGGTGGCGCGGCGCCGACGACCGCGACGAAGGCGGCGCTGACGCCCGACAAGGACGCGATCGTCAAGACCACCGAGAACGGTCCGGTCAAGGCGACGATCAAGGTATGGCCCGCGAAGCCGACGCTCGGCGACGCGATCTATGCACGGCTCGAGATCGAGGCGCCGGCGGGCGTGAAGATCGACGCGCCGTACCAGGAAGCGGGAGACCAGCGGCTCGGTCGGTTCCGCGTGCCCGAGTTCGTGCGCGATACGCAGCGCAAGCCGGACGGCGGTCAGCTCCACGTGCAGACGTACACGCTCGAGGCGCCATCGAGCGGCCGCCAGCGCGTGCCGCCGCTGCGGCTCGAGATGACGGACGCGCGTGACGGCACCGCGAAGCCTACGGAAGAGCTGCTCACCGACGAGGTGCCGATCGAGGTCGCGCCGGTGCCGGTCGAGAAAGCGTCGGCGCCGCTGCACGCCGCGGCCGGCGAGCTCGATCCCGACGTCAACAAGACCAGCTGGGTCGTGATCGCGGGCGCGATCACCGGCGGGCTCGCGCTCGCCGGCGCGGGCGTGTTCGGCACGCGCGCGCTCTCGCGTCGCCGCCGCGTGCTCATGCAGCGCTCGGCATACGATGAGGCGGTCGCGCAGCTGCGCGCGCTCGAGCAAGCGGGCGCGCCGGACGCGACGGGAGCGGACGCATGGTTCGTGCGGCTGTCCGCGATCGTGCGGCACTACCTCGAGCACCGCTACGAGATCCGCGCGCCCGAGCTGACGACCGAGGAGTTCCTCCAGGTCGCGACCGCGCGGCCCGAGCTGACCGGCGACCACCGCGGACTTCTGACCCAGTTCCTCGAGCGCTGCGATCGCGTGAAGTTCGCGGGCTACCGCCCGGATGCCGACGAGTCGATCGCGACGCTCAACGCCGCGCGCGGCTTCGTCGAGGACACGCGGCTGCGGGAGGTCGTGGGATGAACGAGATCGTCGGCAAGCTGTGGAACGCGCAGCTCGCGGATCCGTGGTTCCTGCTGCTCGCGCTGCTCGCGGCGCTCGCGGTGTGGTTCTCGCTGCGCAGCTCGGGCCGGGTCGTGTTCTCGTCGCTCCGCGCGCTGCCGGCGGGGGGCGACACGTGGCGCACGCGGCTCGCGTGGGTCCCGGATGCGCTGTTCGGGCTCGCGATCCTCGCGCTCGCGATCGCACTCGCCGGGCCGCGCAAGGGCGAGGACGCCTCGCGCGTGCGCCGCGACGGCATCGCGATCGCGATGGCGATCGACGTCTCCGGCTCGATGCAGGCGCAGGACCTCGCGGAGTCGATCGCGTCCAACTGCGACTGGAAGCCCGACGCGGATCCGACGCGCCTCGGCGTCGTGAAGCGCGTGCTCGCCAAGTTCGTCGCCGGCCGTCCCGACGACGCGATCGGGCTCGTCGCGTTCGCGACGTTCGCGGAGACGCGCAGCCCGCTCACGCTCGACCACGCAAACTTGATCACCGCGGCGCGCGAGCTCGACTTCGCGCCGATCGAGGAGCGGTGGACGAAGATCGGCAACGGGCTCGAGCTCGCGGTGACGCGGCTCGCGGAGTTCAAGCCCGAGGACAAGACGGTCGGGCGCGTGGCGATCCTGTTGACCGACGGCGAGACGACGCTGCGCGACGACAAGACGATCGACGAGGACGCCGCGATCGATGACGCGATCAAGGCGGGTGTGAAGGTCTACACGATCGGCGCCGGCACCAACGGCCGGGCGCCGGTCTGCACGGAGCGCGGTGGCGCTCTGCGCTCGACGCCGGTCTCGATCGACGAGACCACGCTGCGCCGGATCGCCGACAAGACCGGCGGCCACTACTTCCGCGCGACCGACAACGCGAGCCTCGCGCGCGTGTACGAGCAGATCGACAAGCTCGAGCGCACGACGATCGAGGACGTGCAGTTCACCGAGTACCGGCAGTACTACGGCTACTTCGTGGTCGCCGCGATGGGGCTCGTCGTGCTCGCGCTCGCGCTGCGCGGCACGCTCCTGCGGAGGCTGCCGTGATGTTTGGCTGGGTCAGCCTCTACCCCGAGCGCATCCACTACGTGTGGATCGCGATCGCGATCACCGGCCTGCTCGCCGTGCTCGAGCTGCGCTCGCGCGACGCGCTGAGCACGTTCCTGTCGCCGGTGATGCAGCGCCGGCTGACCGCGCAGGCGAGCACGGGCCGCATGCTGCTCCGGCTCGGCCTGTTCTTCGCCGCGATGCTGATGGCGATCGGCGCGCTGATGCGGCCGCAGGCGCCCGGCGTCACCGAGGCGGTGCCGCTCGAGAAGGCGTCGGCCGACGTGGTGTTCGTGCTCGACACCTCGCGATCGATGCTCGCCGAGGACGCGGCGCCCAACCGGCTCGCGCGTGCGAAGGCAGAGATCAACCAGCTGGCCGCGCGGCTCGACGGGCATCGCGTGGGGCTCGTCGCGTTCGCGGGCCGTGCGGCGCAGATGTGCCCGCTGACGCTCGACCACTCGTTCTTCTCGACGGTGCTGTCGACCGTGGACACGCGCAGCGCGGGCAAGGGCGGCACGCGGATCGGCGAGGCGATCAAGCTCGCGGTGCGTGGGTTCCCGTCGAGCCAGGGCGCGAAGCTGATCGTCCTGATCACCGACGGTGACGATCAGGACCAGCACTCCGAGGAAGCGGCGAAGATCGCACGCGATGCCGGCGTGAAGATCGTGGCCGTCGGGTTCGGCAGCGCCGAGGGCAGCCAGATCACGCTGACCGATCCGCAGACCGGCGCGAAGCAGACGCTGATGCACGACGGCAAGCCGGTGATCAGCAAGCTCAACAGCGACCAGCTGCAGAAGCTCGCGCTGATCACCGAGGGCGCGTACATCCCGGCGGGCACCTCGGCGATCGACCTCGACTCGATCATGGAGAGCTACGTGCGTCCGGTGATGCGCGAAGCGGCGATCGCGGCGATGCGCCGGATCCCGGCCGAGCGGTTCCAGTGGTACGTCCTGCTCTCGATCGCGTGCGTCCTCGCGGCGCTGTGGGTCGGCGCGGGCGCAGGCGACAAGAGGACCGCATGAGGCGCGCGATCATCATCGTGATGCTCGTGCTCGCGAGCTGCCGCGGCGAGCACCGCGCCGCGCGCGCGATCTACAACGACGGCATCGCCGCGCTCGGCAAGAGTGACTTCGAGCAGGCGGAGAAGCTGCTGCTCGAGGCGCGCAGCCAGGCCGGCGTCGATCCCGAGCTGCGATACCGCGCGGCGTACAACCTCGGCCTCGCGTACGCGGGCCACTCCGAGAAGGTGAAGGCCGGCGAGAAGCCGGACCTCGAGCAGGCGCTGCAGCTCGCCCAGCAAGCGGCGCAGTGGTTCGGGGACGCGCTGCGGCTGCGCGAAGGCGACGAGGACACCAAGGCGAACCTCGCGATCGTGCGCGCGCGCGTGCAGGCGATCAGCGACGAGCTGCGCAAGGGCGAGGGCTCGCTCGAGGCCCGGCTCGACGCGGTGATCGGCGAGCAGCGGGCCTTGCTCGACGACGCGCGGCAGGCGTGGCTCGCGATCAAGCAAGCGGGTGGCGTCGATCCGACCGCGCAGCAGGGCACGCTCGTGCACCTCGCGGATCGCGAGCGGGGCATCGTCGCCGAGGCAGGCACGCTGACCGACCTCGCGGCCGACGAGATCGACGCGATCGGCAAGAAGCCGGAGGACCAGCGCAGCCAGGAAGAGAAGAGCCGCGTGATGCAGCTGAAGAACGTCGATCTCTTGTTGCTGGATGCGCGAAGCCGGATCACCGAGGCGCGCCGCAAGCTGCAAGAGCTCGCCGCCGAGGCGGGCGTCGGGAAGGCCGAGGCCGCGCTGGTCGCGCTCAAGCGTGCGCGCGAGCAGCTGCTCGATCCGATCACGCGCCTGCGCGGCATCGCGCAGGACCAGCTCGCGCTGATCCAGGAGTCCGCCTACGTCGCGGCCGCCGAGGGCTCGCTCTCGCTCGATCCGAACGCCGCACCGGCGACGCCGCAAGAGGTCCCCGCGTGGATGGCTCCCGACGAGCTGGCCGAGCGCGAGAGCGGGCTGCGCGATCGCCTCGAGGAGGTCCGCGCCGGGCTCACCGCGTTCGTCGAGAGTCCGGCGGCCGCGATCGATCCGCGCGCCGGCGTCGTCGATCCCGAGGCCGGAAAGCAGGCGAAGCTGGTCGCAGGCATCAAGGTCGCGCTGCCGCTCGTCGGCGAGGCCAGCGCGGCGATGGACCGCGCGCGCGAGGCGCTCGCGAGCAAGAAGCTGCCGGCCGCGCTCGAGCAGGAGCAGGCCGCGCTGCTCGCATTGTCACGCGCGATCGAGCAGTTCGCAGATCTCAAGCAGACGATCGAGCTCGCGCACGGCGACCAGCAGGCGCTGATCAAGCTCCTCGGCGAGGAAGGCGCGAAGCTGCCCCCGGCCGAGCGCGCGAAGCAGACCCACGAGGCACTCGCCCGCAACGTCGCGCGCATGCCGCGGCTCGAGGACCTGATCGCCGACGAGGTGTCCGCGCTCGCGCAGCAGAAGCAGCAGCTGGATCAACCGCCGCCCACGCAGGCCGGCAGCGCGGCGGCGCCGCCGCCCGATCCGAAGCAGATCGAGGCTGCGAAGCAGCAGATCGCACAGCGCGAGCAGCTGCTGGCTCAGGCCGAGCAGCTGCGCGCGCAGGCCGAGACCGCGCTCGGTGCGCTCGACAAGGCGATCGCCGCGAACAACGATCCGCTGACGCCGGCCAAGGACGGTGGC
>DATLHR010000256.1:0-9495 GCA_035539815.1 Kofleriaceae bacterium | reverse complement strand
GCGTACGCCGCGACCTTGCCCGCCTTGGTCATCGGGCCCTGGAGCACGAGCTTGAGGTCGCCGCCCTCGACCGACCAGCGGGGTCCGAGTGACTTCACCTCCTGCGCCAGCTCGGCCGGCGACAGAGCACTCCGGCTGATCGTGTGCGACGCGATGTTCTCGAGGTCCTCGCTCATGCGAGGACGCTATCACCACGTGCCCTGCGTCTGCGCGATGAACGTGTACGGGTAGCCGAGGTCGAACGCGGAGACCTCGTCGAGCTTCGCGAGCTGCGCGGCCGACAGCTCGAGCTCCGCTCCCGCGAGGTTCGCATCGAGCTGCTCGATCGTGCGCGCGCCGAAGATGACGGAGGTGACCTGCGGCTTCGCCAGGAGCCACGCGAGGCTGACGGCGGCGGGAGTCGAGCCGACCTCGGTCGCGATCGCGCGCACGGCCTCGAGGATCGCCCAGTTGCGCGGGAGGTCGTAGCGCGCGAACCGCTCGGCGCGCATGCCGAGCCGCGTGTCGGCGGGCGCGGTCTTGCCCTGCTCGAACTTGCCGGTGAGGAAGCCGCCCGCGAGCGGCGACCACGGCAGGATGCCGAGGCCCTCTTCGCGACACAGCGGCACATGCTCGCGCTCGAGGTCGCGCACGATCAGGCTGTACTGCGCCTGGAGCGTCACGAACCGCGAGAGGTTCGTGTGCTCGCTGTGGCGCAGGCTGCTCATCAGGCGATAGGCCGTGTAGTTCGAGCATCCGATATAGAGGATCTTGCCGGCGCGCACGAGGTCGTCGAGCGCGCGCAGCGTCTCCTCCTCGGGGACCGTGAGGTCCTGCATGTGGATCTGGTAGAGGTCGATGCGATCGGTCTTGAGCCGACGCAGCGAGTCCTCGAGGCACTTCACGATCCGGTAGCGCGAGGCGCCGCTCTTGTTCGGGCCGGTGCCCATGGTGAAGCGGAACTTCGTGGCGAGCACGATCTGGTCGCGCGTCTGGCGTGCCGCGAGCCAGTTACCGAGCACGCGCTCGGAGAGCCCGTCCTGTCCGTAGACGTCGGCGGTATCGATGAAGTTGATGCCCTTCTCGAGGGCACGGTCGAGCACGGCGTGCGAGGTCTCCTCGTTCGAACCGACCTTGTGCATGAAGGAGCGTGCGTCGGCCTCACCGAACGTCATCGCGCCGAGACAGAGGTTCGAGACCTTGACGCCCGCGGCGCCCAGGTTGCGGTATTTCATGGCGGAACCGTACCCCGGAGCCCGTGACGAAGTCATGACGGGGCGGCCTTCCCGCACGGCGTAGCTTCGAGGTAAGTCGTGACGATGTCAGCCGTCGCCGAGGCCGCCGCGAAGAGCTGGCGGCGGATCTACTTCAACGCCCTCGCGATCCCGTTCTGGGGCGTGCACGTGCTCGCGATCGTCGGCGTCGCGATCACCGGCTTCTCGTGGTGGGGCGTCGCGCTCGCACTCGCGCTCTACGTGCCGCGCATGTTCTTCGTCACCGGCGCGTACCACCGCTACTTCTCCCACCGCAGCTACAAGACCTCGCGCTGGTTCCAGTTCGTGCTCGCGCTCGGCGCCACGTTCACCTCGCAGAAGGGCCCGCTCTGGTGGGCCGCCCATCACCGCATCCACCACAAGCTGTCGGATCAGCCGGGCGATCTGCACAGCGTGGTGCAGCAGGGGTTCTGGTGGTCGCACATGGGATGGATCCTGTCGCGCGACCTCGAAGACACCGACCTCTCCCGCATCAAGGACTTCGCCAAGTATCCGGAGGTGCGCTGGCTCAACCGCTACTGGATGATCCCTGCGGTCGCGGCCGGCGTGATCACGTTCCTCATCGGCGGCTTCTTCGCGCTCGTCTGGGGCTTCGCCGTCTGCCAGGTGCTCGTCTGGCACGGCACGTTCACGATCAACTCGCTCTCGCACCTGTGGGGCGCCCGCCGGTATGCGACGACCGACGACTCGCGCAACAACCCCGTGCTCGCCGTGATCACCATGGGCGAGGGCTGGCACAACAACCACCACCACTATCAGGTGGCTGCCCGTCAGGGGTTCTTCTGGTGGGAGATCGACGGCACGTACTACGTGCTACGTGCCCTCGCCTTCGTCGGGCTGATCTGGGACCTCCACGGCGTGCCCGATCACATCCGAGAAGACGTCGCGCCCGCAGCCGCGTCCGAGGAATCGCCTCCCGCCGTGCCCGACATCGCGTAGAGTCCCCGCGTGCGTTTCCCGCCCGCCAACATGCAGCTGCGCCGCGCGCAGCTCGTGCTGATGCTCGCGGTGCTGCTCCCGACCGTGGCGATGACCGGCGTCGGCATCGTTCTGTTGATCGTCGGCGCGACGACCACCACGCTGATCTCCGGCGTCCTCGTGCTGACGTTCTGCACGAGCGGCATCACCGGCTACATCCTGGGCTCGATCTTCGTCGGCAAGGGCGCCTCGCTGGTGCGCGTGCAGAACGACTTCGTGTCGAGCGTCTCGCACGAGCTGCGCACGCCGCTGACGTCGATCCGCCTGCTGCTGGAGTCGCTGCGCACCGGCCGCCTCGAGGACGCGGAGCGCGAGCAAGTGCTGTCGCTGCTCGGGCGGGAGACCGATCGGCTCGACACGCTGATCGATCGCGTGCTCGAGCTGTCGAAGCTGCAAACCAGCCACGTCTACGCGCGAGAGCGCATCGACGTCGCCGGGCTCGTCGAGGAGTCGATCGCGGCATTCGACGCCGCGACGTTGACCAGGCCGACCGAGATCGCCGTCGATCTCCAGCCCGGGCTCGCGATCGTCGGTGATCGCCACACGCTCGTGCGCGCCCTGGCGAACCTGCTCACCAATGCGTGGAAGTACACGGGCGAGGACAAGCGGATCACCATCGAGGCGCGCGAGCACGGCCGCCGCATCGAGCTCATCGTGCGCGACAACGGCGCCGGCATCGATCGCGAGGATCAGCGCGCCATCTTCGAGCAGTTCAACCGCGGCAAGCGCGCGCTCGCGAGCGGCGTCCCCGGCGTGGGGCTCGGCCTCGCGTTCGTGCGCGCGATCGTCCACGGCCACCGCGGCAAGATCGACTTCACGTCGCGCCCGGGCGAGACGGTCTTCCGCATCCGCCTCAAGCGCCGCCGTGAGGTGCCGGCGCGCACCGCCGAGCCGAAGTCCTATCCCCAGGAGGCTGCGTCGTGACCGCCCGCATCCTGATCGTCGAGGACGACGAGGCGATCGCGACCGGCCTCGCCCTCAACCTCAAGCTCGCGGGCCGCACCACCACGATCGCACGCGACGGCGCCGAGGCGCTGCGGCTCGCCGAGGACGAGGACTTCGCGCTCATCCTCCTCGATATCAACCTGCCCGCGAAAAACGGCCTCGAGGTGCTGTCCACGCTGCGCTCGGCCGACAACCTCGTGCCCGTGATCGTGGTGTCCGCGCGCGACGGCGAGTTCGACAAGGTCGCCGCGCTGCGCCTCGGCGCCGACGACTACGTCACCAAGCCGTTCGCGCTCGCCGAGCTGCTCGCGCGCATCGATGCCGTCCTCCGCCGCACCGGTCAGGTCACGCAGACGCCAGTCCCGGCGGCGCACGGCAACACCCTGACGTTCGGCGAGGTCACGATCGAGCTCGCGCAGCGGCTCGTCCTGCGCGGTAAAGAGGAAGTGAAGCTCACCCATCTCGAGTTCGAGCTGCTCGTGTTCTTCCTCCGTCACCCGAGCCAGGTGTTCTCGCGTGCGCAGCTGTTCAATCTGGTGTGGGGCCAATCCGCCGGGTCGGTCCGCACCGTCGATAACTTCGTCGGCCAGCTGCGCAAGCGGTTCGAAGCGAACCCCGAGCAGCCCCGGCACTTCATCACGGTCCGCGGTTCGGGCTATCGATTCGACCCGTAGCCTGACATTCGTGTCAGGACTGGGGGGCAAGCGGTTACGATCCGCCTACCAAGTGCCCGGAACGCCGCAGGGTCCAGTGGCACGACCAGTGCTCGGAGGAACCGCATGAACCGCTCGGCTCTCGTTTCGCTGCTCGCGCTCCCCCTCGTCGCCTGCATGGGCGGCGAACGCAACCAGTCTGGAGAATGTCCCGCCGGTGAGGTGTGCTCGCCCAAGACCCCGTACGGCCTGTTGTTCGGCGGTACCGCGCTCGCGGGCGAGGCGCTCGCTCCTGCGCTCGGCCCGCCCGCCACCGCGATCGGCGGGACGCAGAACATCGCGCTGTACTACGACCGCGGCGACGGCATCGACGTCCTGCTGGACCTGCCGTACGACGCCGACGACGATGGCGGCCTCGGCGTCGAGGTCGATCACACCGCGGGCGCGCTCGTGACGGTGCGCGGCGTCAACAGCCGCAAGAACTACCTGCGCATTCTCGACAAGGGCACGAACGAGCTGTTCGATCGCAAGGAGCTCGCGGGGGCCGAGATCACCCAGATCGAGCTCGTCGGCACCGAGTACGAGCGCGTCCCGACCGATCGCACTGCGATCGTGTGGGCGACGGGCGATCAGGAGATCGGCGTGGCGCTCGAGGGCGAGGTCCAGGTCGGGAGCTCGCCGACGCTGCAGCGCCTCGTGGACACCTCGATGGAGCTGTCGATGCCGAGCGCCGAGCGCACGGCGTGGGACAAGCTGCGCGTCACCGGTGCGCTCGCGGGCGTCACCAACCTGAGCGTCACCGCGGGCGACAAGCCGGCGGCGACGGTGCCCGTCGAGTTCGTCACCGGCGCCGACACCATGTTCGCGATCGACGATCCGTCGCCGACGGTGAGGCCAGGCGAGAGCATCTTCGTCTGCTTCGCCGCGATGAACGGCAGCCGCTACGTCTACGGCCTCACCTGGCAGTTCAACGTCGACGGCGAGGCGAGCACCAAGGGCAAGGACGCCGTCACGCGCAACTGCGTCACCGTCGCCGCCGGTGCGCGCACGGCAGGCACCACCATCCCGGTGGCTGCGGCCGCGGGTGGCCAGCAGCTGAACATCACGGTGACCGTCGACGCGGGCACGATGGCACGCGAACACAACGTCGGCGTGCTGCACTCCGAGAGCGAGCTCCTGCGCACCGCTTCCCCGCTCGGCGAGCGCGCCGCGCTTAGCATGTAGCCGCCCCGCGGGGCTGCCCGCGTGATGAGGCTATGATGCCGGCATGCAGCGCCTGGCGTGGGCCGAGGAACACGGACAGGTCACGTGGACCCAAACCGCCTCGCGCTGGCTGGGCAGCTGGGAGCGCCAGCGTGCGCGCGCCGGCCTGTACGCGTCCGCGCGCGGCGCGATGGTCGCGTTCGTACTCGACGGCGCGATGGAGATCACGGTCTGCGGCGGCGGCACCGCCCTCCGCGCCGGCGATGCCCTGATCATCCGCGGCGCGCCGTTTCGCTACGAGATGGCCCGCGGGACGCGCATGGTGATGACCGAGGTCATCCGGCCGCCGTCGCCGCCGGTCTCGTTACCGACGCTGGCGCGAATCCCTGCGTGTGCAGTCCCCGCGCGCACCGCGCGCGTCCTCGCGAACGATCGAGACGCCTTCGCGGCATCGCTCGTGCCGGTGGCCGAGGCGCTCGACGGCCTCTACCTGCGTGCGGGGCAGCCCGTGAGCGCGACGCCAGGTCACAGCACGAGGTTGATGTGGTCCATCAAGCAGTATCTCGACGCCCATTTCTCCGACGCGGAGCTTCGCCTCGGGCACGTCGCGCGGCGCTTCAAGATCGATCCCTTCTACCTCGCGCGGCAGTTCGCGCGCGTGATCGGCGTCGCACCGAAACAGTACGTGCAGCACCTTCGTGTCGAGTGCTTCTTGCGAACGCTCCTGCGACAGCCGCGGCCCATCCTCGAGCTCGCGATCGAGGCCGGCTTCTCGGAATACGCCGCGTTCAGCCGGCTCCTTCGGCGCGAGCTGGGGCGTCCGCCATCGCGGCTGCTCGACGAGCCAAAGATCAAATTTGTCGATGTGGCGGGCGGTGGGCACGGGCAGGCTCACCACCGATGAAGCTCCGTTCGTATCGTTGGTATCGTCACGCCGTCTGCCTGGGCGTGAGCGCCATCGCCCTCGGCTGCGGCGTCAAGACGCCCCCTCGGCCTCCTTGCCCGGCCGGTGCCCACGAGGTGCAACAAGGTTGCGAGGGCACCGTCGCTCAGTGGACGTCGGGCCCGAGCCTCCGCACCGCGCGCGATCATCACGTGACATTCGTGGCCGAGAGCCCTGCCGGTGTCTTCCTGTACGCGCTCGCCGGCACAACCCCGGAGGGCGGCGCAGCTGCGACCGTCGAGCGAGCTCCCCTTCGGCCCGATGGCTCGCTCGGCCCCTTCGAGGCCTTGGCCGACCTGCCGATCGCGCTCATCGGCCCCGGCTTCGCGGAGGTCGAGCCCGGGCTGGTGTTGGCGGGTGGGCTCGGGGTGAACGGCGACTCGGTGACCGACACCTTCGTGGGCGGCGTGCTCGACGACGGTAGGCTGGAGTTGCGCTCCGGGCCTCCGCTCGCGCATTCGCGCTACCACACCGCGGTCGTGGCGGTGAAAGGCTTCGTATTCGCGCTCGGAGGTCTCCAGCAGACGGTCTCGACGGGAACCCCCACGCAGGCGGTGCTCGACAGCGTGGAGCGCGCACCGTTCGATGGCACGACGCTCGGGCCGTGGACGGAGGCCGCGCGACTCCCCACGCCGCTGACCCATCATGCTGCGCTCGCGCACGGCGATGCCATCTACGTCATCGGCGGCGGCTCGAGCGCGGCGGCCCGCACCGAGATCCTGCGCGCGGAGGTGAGCGACGATGGCGAGCTCGGCGCATTCAAGGTGGTCGGCAACCTGCCGGCAGCGCGCGCGACCTCGTCGGCCTTCGTGTTCCTCGATCACCTCTACGTCCTCGCCGGCGCGGCCTCGCTCACCTCGGGCGAGGTCGCCACGGTGCTGCGGGCGCCCATCGCTGCCGATGGCTCCATCGGTGCGTTCGAAGAGCTCGCGGCGCTGCCGCAGGCTCGCGCTCATAGCCATCAGTCCCCGTTCCACGATGGCTTCGCGTACTCGGTTGGGGGCTCGATCCACCACGTCCCGCAGACCGAGGTCTTCATCGGGCGCTTTCAGTAGATCCTGGCGGGAGCGTCTC
Organism: Kofleriaceae bacterium; assembly: GCA_035539815.1. Classification (GTDB taxonomy): domain Bacteria; phylum Myxococcota_A; class Polyangia; order Haliangiales; family Haliangiaceae; genus JABFXX01. The sequence goes on along the minus strand of DATLHR010000256.1, from coordinate 2,446 downwards.
CATCGCGCCTTGCCGCCGCGCAGAACAGCTCTTAGGCTCGGCCGATCATGGCCGAGACGATCTTCTCGAAGATCCTGCGCGGGGACATCCCGTGTCACCGCGTCTACGAGGACCAGGCGGTCCTCGCCTTCCTCGACATCAACCCGATCGCGCGCGGTCACACGCTCGTGATCCCGAAGGAGACGGCCGAGACGCTCGACCAGCTCTCCGACGATGCAGCCGCCGCGATCGGCCGCGTGCTACCGCGCCTCGCGCGCGCCGTGATGGCGGTGACCGGGGCGACCGCCTACAACGTGCTGCAGAACAACGGCTCCGCGGCGCATCAGGCCGTGTTCCACGTGCACTTCCACATCATCCCGATGCACGACGACGGCACGGGTCTCGGCATCGGCTGGCATCCGCGCACGCTCGATGGAGGCGCCGACCTCGCGAAGGCGATCGCCGAGAAGCTATGACCCGGGCGCTCGCCGTTGCAGTCGCGGTCCTGCTCGGATCGGGTTGCTTGATGACGCGGTACCTCGCGCAGGCCGCGAACGGGCAGCTGGTGCTGCTCGAGAAGGCGCGTCCGATCGAGGAGGTCGTCGAGGATCCGAGCACGCCGCTGCGCACCGCGGTCTTGCTCGCGGAGATCCCCGCGATCAAGGAATACGGCCGCAGCTACGGGCTCAGGATCAAGCGCAACTATGCGGCCTACTCGGCGCTCGGCCGACCGGCCGCGGTGTGGTTCGTCGGCGCCGCCGATCCGGTGTCGTTCAAGCCCCGCAAGTGGTGCTTCCCGATCGTCGGCTGCTTCGCCGGCCTCGGCTGGTTCGACGAGGACGAAGGCGTGCGTCACAAGCTGCAGCTCGAGGCCATGGGCTACGACGCGCTCGTGCGCCCAGCGTCCGCCTACTCGACGGGCGGCTGGTTCCCCGATCCGGTGTTGTCGACCATGCTCGGCGGCGGCGACGACGCCTTCCCCGAGCTCGCCAACGTCATCCTCCACGAATCGGTGCACGCGACGGTGCTCGTGCCCGATCAGCCGTTCTTCAACGAGAGCCTCGCCTCGTACGTCGCCGACACGCTCACCAGTAACTGGATCGTCTTGCGGTTCGGGCGCGGCTCGCCCGAGGAGCTCGCGTGGACGCTGGGCCAGGCGACCGGCATGCACCGGACGGCGCGCCTGCTCGATGCGTACAACCAGCTCAAGGCGGTCTACGAGTCCAAGGCGTCGCGCGAGGACAAGCTCGCCAAGAAGGCGGTGATCATCGACGAGCTCGTGGCGGATCTTCGTCTGCGCAAGCGCCCCAACAACGCGTCACTTACCGAAGTGCGTGTCTATAACGGCGGCGCCGACGCCCTGATCAACGCGCACCGCGCGTGCGGCGACCTGCGGCTCCTCATCGAGGCGAGCAAGACGCTCACGCGCCGCGACTTCACGACGACGCTACAGGACGACCTCGTGCCGATCGGCAAGCTCCTCGGGCACCGCTGCACCGAGCTCCGCGCGTCGAAGCGGACCTGAGCACTCGTGCAGCGCTGAGAAAACTGGCCACACGCGCCTACCGTCCTCAGGATCGTTTTCGATGAGGATGTTCGCGCTCGCCGTCGCCGCCGTGTGCACCGTGTTGTTCGCCGCGCCCGCCGAGGCGAAGGGCGAACGCACGGGCAAACGCGTCGCGACCGCGACGACGACGAAGGCCTCGTCGACCCAGACACCGAAGCGCGATCGCTCGATCGGCGCCCCCTGGTCCGGACGCCTCCAGGCCCCTGCCCGCTTGCGCGGCGGCGACGGCTATCACATCCGGCGTCCGTGGCGCACGTACGCGACGCGCACGACCGTCGCGCTCGTCAAGCAGGCGATCGAGGACACGTTCGACGTGTTCCCCAAGGCGCACGTGCTCGCGATCGGCGACCTGTCGCAGGAGAGCGGCGGGTGGATCAGCGAGCACGCGTCGCACCAGTCGGGGCGCGACGTCGATCTCGGCCTGTTCTACAAGAAGCGCCCCGCCGGTTATCCCGAGAAGTTCGTGCGCGCGACCTCCACGACGCTCGATGCGGCCGCGACCTGGAAGCTCGTGTCGAGCTTCGCGCGCACGCAGGACGACGACGGCGGCGCGCAGTTCATCTTCCTCGATCAGCGCCTCCAGCACGTCCTCTACCGTTGGGCGGAGAAGCACGGCGTGAGCGAGAAGCGGATCCGACAGGTCCAGCGCGTGCTGCGGCACGAGCCCAACCACGCCGATCACATTCACGTCCGCTTCAAGTGCCGCGATCGCGACAGCGCGTGTCGTTAGCGCATGGCGCGTAGTACACGTCCCCGGGAGTTGGTGGCCAGCTAGCGCTCCGGTGGCGAGCCCGAGCCCGAGCCCGAGCCCGAGCCCGAGCCCGAAACGCCGAGCTTGACGACCATCGCTGTCAGCATCGCGACGATGCGCAACAGGAGGGCTCGCCCTGTCAACAACGC
>DATLHR010000255.1:0-4701 GCA_035539815.1 Kofleriaceae bacterium | reverse complement strand
CGCATCCGGCGGCACCAGGCTCCACGCGCTGTGCTCCGCGGAGCCCGTCGTCGCCAGCACGACCGACAGAGCGTGCCGGGTGGCGTCGAGGCCTGGGGATGCGGCGTGGGTCGCCGGTGGCTCCGTGCGCGTGCGAGCCGGTGTCGCTGCGGCGGTGATCGGCGTGACGGTCGCGGCCGGTGCGCGGGTGGTGGCCTCGATGTCGTCGAGCGCGGTGTCGAGATCGCCGGCGAGCGCTTCGCCGGTCACCACGACGCGCAGGCGCGTGACGTCGCCGCGCGTCTCGTCGGCGAGCGCGTCGGTGAGCGCGCGATCGAGGGCGGCCGCGAGCTCGTCCGCGGACTCGAGCAGGCGCCGAGGTGCATCGAGCAGCGACTGGCGCACCGCGAGCGCGGAGATCGGGACGACGCGATCTTCACCGCGCGTGAACGACAGCACGAGCTCGAGCGCGGACGCGCCGCGGCCACGACCTGCGAGACGCAGGGCCGTGCGGCGCGCGAGCGACGCGATCGCGCCGTTCGCGGTGGTGCCCGCACCGAGGACCACGTCCTCGCGGATCGGAGCCTCGGGCGTGTACGGGCGCAGCCCCTGCCCGCTCTCGCCGCGCGCGAGCGCGCGGTAGTCGGCCTCGATCGACGAGACACGGGCGCCTGCCGACGGCGCGGGTAGCGCGGCGAACTCGCCGAGCGTGCGCACGCCGAGCGCCTCGAGCATGTGCTGCACCTCGGGCGTGATCGAGAGCAGCGAGAGCGGACGCGGCGCCAGGAACGCCGCCGAGCCACCGCGCGGGACGGTGACGACGCCACTCTCCTCGCCGGGCGCACCCGCGTGCGCGGCGGCGACCCAGGCGGTGAAGCGATCATCGGCGATGCCGATGCGCGCCGAGAGGCCGAGCGTCTCGAGCAGCTCGAGCAGCTGCTCGCCGAAGCTCGCGCCACGCGTCTTGCTCGGCACCGAGCAGTACATCGCGAGGTGCGCGCCGCCGGCACCGACCCGGCCGCCCGCATCGACGATCGTCGGCGCCGAGTCAGGCTGTCCGGCCGCGGGCCCCGCACCGAGCAACGCATCCGCGATCGCGCGGATGGTCTCGCGCTCCAGTGCGGCCTCGGCCGCGACCACGCGCAGCTGCCCGGGCGCGAGGCCGTTCGCCGCCGTCGCCGTCATGCCGATGCGAACGCCGAGCGCCCACGCTGCCCGCGAGCACGCCTGCACCACCGGCGTGTACAGGGCCGCGCGCGCACCGGACCAGATCGCGCTCGTGGACGGGGCCGCGCTCGCTCCGACCACCGCCACGGCCGCGCCGCGCAGCGACGGGTCGATGCGCGTCAGGGTCTGGAGCGCGAACTGGGGAACGTGAATGCAGGCGATTCGCATGCCTTGTCCTTTAGCGCACTGGTCTGATGTTCAGTGTACATCAGGCCGGGGGGAGGGAGGGCATTCCGGATTTCGGGGGTATTCAAGACGTAAGTAGTCTCGGGCAGATAGCAAGGCCCGAGAGATCTCGTTCAGCCTGCGCGGAGCGCCTGCGACGTGAGGGCGTCGTGCAGCGCGAACAGGTCGTCGGCCATCGCGAGCATGGTGGGCCGCGCGGCGGGATCCTTGGCGAGCGCACGCAGGATGATCCGCTCGAGCTCGATCGGCATCGGCGCCAGCCACGATGGGCGCGCCGGTCGCTGCGCGAGGTGCGCGGTCATGAGCTCGGGCAGCGAGCCGTCGAACGGCGGCGTCCCGGTGGTCAGCTCGTACAGCAGGCAGCCGAGCGCGTAGACGTCGGACGCCGGCAGCGGCGTCCCCGCCCACTGCTCGGGCGCCATGCACCACGGCGTGCCCGCGATCGCATCGCCATCGGTCGCCGGCTCGTCGACGGCGCGCGAGACGCCGAGGTCGATCACCTTGACGCGCAGCTCGCCGTCCACGACGCGCACGAGCACGTTGTCGTGCTTCACGTCGCAGTGGATCACGCCGGCCGCGTGCATCGCCGAGAGCCCGGCCGCGACCTGCGCACAGATCTCGGTGATCATCGGCAGCGCGAGGCCTTCTCCCGCGATCTCGGCCAAGGTCTCGCCCTCGCAGTGCTCCATCACCAGGAAGGGGACCCCGTCGCGCGCGAACCGCGCCGCTCGGATGTCGACGACATTCACGTGATGCGTGCGCGATGCGAGCGCGTGCTCGGCGAACAGCCGTGCCGTGACCTCGGGGTTCGTCGCGAGGTGCGGCGCGAGCACCTTGAGTGCCACGCGCTCGCCGCTCGTGTGGTGCTCGGCGAGATAGACCGTCGCCATGCCCCCCTTCGCGAGCGGGGCGATCACCTCGTAGGGCCCGAAATTCGAGCCAGCCATGCGAGGGCGCGCGGCGCGCATGACGGGCTGGGTCTGGTCGGCACGCACGAAAACCGCGAGTTGCATCGACAGTGCCACGCGTGGATTCGTCGGCGTCGGCAACATCACACCGCGTACAGAGGCGAGATCGTGCGACACCCACATCACGCACGACGGTGAGGCGTGTTGAAAATCTGAGACGGTCACTGTCGACTTGTCGCGACAGGCAGCGAGGCGAGACACGCCGTCGCGCAGGGACAGACGTTGCCAGGATCGACCAGCGTTGCTCTTAGAGGTCGATCCCCGCCGCCGCGCACACGTGCTGGAGGCGGCGGCGCTCGGGGCCTGCGAGATCGCCGGCCAGCGTCGACGCGCGGGCACGATCGCGTGCACGGCACGCGGCGATCACGGCACGGACGCGCTCGTTCGTGCGCAGCGCGATGCGCACGCCGGTGGGCAACGGCACGCGCGATGGATCCGCGCGCTCGCTGCCGCTCGCCTCGGCCATCACGAGCGCGTACAGGTCCGCTCGCGGAATGTGGGCCGCGATCGCGCGACCGCGCTCCACGAGCGTGCCGACGAGCGCATCCATCGTCTCGAAGCTCTTGGCGCCGATGATCGGGCGCCCATTCACGAACATCGTCGGCGTACCATCGACGCCGAGCGCCTGCGCCGAGGCGCCTTCGGCGACCACGAGCTCGCGATAGCGGCGATCGTCGAGCGCGGCGCGGAACGCGGCGAGATCGAGGCCGGCGGCCTGCGCGAAGCGCTCGAGGTCGACGCGCTCGAGCGCACCGAAGTTGTCGAACGCCTGGTCGTGGAACGCCCAGAACTTGCCCTGCGCCGCCGCCGCGATCGCGGCTTCGGAGGCGATGCTCGCGCGGCGGTGGAAGCTCATCGCGAGGTGGCGGAACACGATGCGCACGTCGTCCTTGTACTTCGCGCGCAGCTGGCGCAGCACCGGCGCCTCCCGCGCGCAGAACGGGCACTGGAAGTCGCTCCACACGACGACGGTGACGATCGCGTCGTCGGGACCGTCCTGATGCCCGGGCAGGCCGAGCCCCATCCGATAGATCGTGTCCGCGGCGAGCTCGGTGCTCCCATGATCAGCAGCGCCCGCGACGTCGGCGCCGAGCTTGCCGGTCGCGACCATCGCGTCGTAGTCGCCCGGCGTGCTCGCGACGCGCGCGAGCTCCTCGTCGACGACATCGGCGAACACCTTGAGCGACTGGCTGCCGATGATCGGCCGGCCGTTGATGAAGAACGTCGGGGTGCCGGTGACGCCGAGCCTGCGCGCCTCGACGACGTCCGCCGCGATCGCGTCGCGGTGCGTGCGCGCGTCGAGGTCGGCGCGGAACCGCACCATGTCGAGCCCGAGCTCGCGCGCGATCAGCTCGACGGCGGCGCGATCGACGCGGCCGCCCATCGCGTACAACCGGTCGCTCATCGGGCGATAGCGCCCCTGCGCGGCAGCGGCGAGCGACGCCTCGGCGGCCGTCGTGTCGTCGACGTCGAGCGGCAGCGTGCGATGCACCCAGCGCAGCTGCTCGGGGTACAGCTTGTTGAGCGCGTCGAGCGTGGGTTGCACGCGGTAGCAGTGACCGCACGCGAAGTCGCTCCAGGTGACGATCGTGATCGGCGCCTCCGCCGGACCGTCGGCGGGCGCGGCGCCGCGCGGCACCTTGTAGACCGTCTGCGGATCGAAGCCGAGCTTGCCGTCGGCGCTGGCGATCGAAGCAGCGAACAAGACTCCGAGGACGACGGCGCGGCGCATCGCTCCAGAACCTACCCCGCCGGTTGGCGCGCGGCCAGCATGCGCTCCCACTCGATCGGGTCGCGGGTCTCGACGTCGGCGACGCCGAGCTCGCGCAGCACGTCGACCACGGTCTGCCGGCGGGTCATCGAGACGGTCAGGATGTGGGCGATGACGCTGCCGAACGTGAAGCTGACGGGCGGCGTGCACAGCGCGTCGACGAAGGCGTCGTCCCACTCGTTGCGATCGCGGATGCGGCGGACGAGCGCGGAGAACTGGGGCTCGATGGCGCGAACACGGGCCTGCATCCCGGGGATGCTGCGGTCGCGCTCGGTCGGGATGTCGCGGCCGCCGATCGCGGCGGTCCAGACCTCCTTGGTGAAGAGGATGCGATCGAGCATCGTGCGCACGTCGGGTTCGGGGCCTTCGAACGCGTGGATGACGAGCCCCGGGCGCATCGGGCGATCGAGCGCGTCGTCGGCCAGCGTCGCGGCCTGCTCGAGCAGGCGGGTGGTGTGCCAGTGGTCGTGCTCGACGAGGCGATCGGTGAGGTCCATGGTCGCGGTCCTTGGCGAGCCGGGGAGCAGCAGGCCGCCCGGCGGGTGGAAGTGGATGGCGTTGGGTGCAGCG
>DATLHR010000254.1:0-15926 GCA_035539815.1 Kofleriaceae bacterium | reverse complement strand
CCTTCTCGAACTCCGAGAGGACGGCGTGGTAGTCCGGGTTCACGTCCTTCGTCACCGTCTGCACGCGCGCCGAGTAGTCGATGTGCGTGACCGCCGGGATGTCGGACTTCGGGACGTTGAGCAGGTCGAGGCCCCAGAGCTTCTTTTCTTCGGCGGTCATCGGGATCTGCCGCTCCTTCTTCACCGGCGCGACGAGCAACATGTACGGCGAGTCGGTGTCGAGCTCGAAGTAGTCGCTCACGCGCTCGCGCAGCACGCTCGGCGCGAAGGGCCGGAAGCCCTCGCGGAACTTGATCTTGATGTTCATGTCCGCCTGCATCTTCGGGCTGCGCGGGTCACCGAGGATCGAGCGACATCCGAGCGAGCGCGGCCCGAACTCCATGCGGCCGTTGAACCAGCCGACGATCTTGCCCTGCGCGAGCACCTCGGCGACCCGAGCCGCCTTGGTGCCGTTCCCCATGTGCTCGTACTTGGCGCCGACCGATTGCATGAAATGCTCGATCTCGGCATCGGTGTACGCGGGACCGAGGTACGAGCCGTTCATCTGGTCCTTGCCCGGCACGACCGTTCGCGGCTTGTCGCAGTGACGGTGCCAGATGAGCTGCGCGACGCCGAGCGCGCCGCCGGCATCGCCCGCCGCCGGCTGGATCCAGATGTTCTTGAAGGGGCCGTTGCGCAGCAGCTTGCCGTTGCCGACGCAGTTGAGCGCGACGCCGCCCGCCATGCAGAGGTTCTCCGAGCCGGTGTCCTTATGCGCGGCCCGTGCCATGTGCATCATGATCCGCTCGCAGGCGTCCTGCACCGAGCGCGCGAGGTCCATGTCCCGCTGCGTGAGGTTCGTCTCCGCGACGCGCGGCGGGCCGCCGAACAGGTCATGGAACGCCGGGCTCGTCATCGTGAGCCCGCTCAGGTAGTTGAAGTATCGCTGGTCGAGGGTGAAGGAGCCGTCCTCCTTCAGGTCGACGAGGTGCTTGAAGATGAGGTCGACGTACTTCGGCTCGCCGTAGGGCGCGAGTCCCATCACCTTGTACTCGCCCGAGTTCACCTTGAAGCCGGTGTAGTAGGTGAACGCGGAGTAGAGCAGGCCGAGGGAGTCCGGCCAGCGCAGCTCCTTCAGGATCTCGAGGTCGTTACCCTTGCCATGCCCGATGCTGGCCGTCGCCCACTCGCCAACGCCATCCATGGTGAGGACCGCCGCTTCCTCGAACGGCGACGGGAAGAAGGCACTCGCCGCGTGCGACTCGTGATGTTCCGCGTAGAGCAGTTCGCCGTCGTAGCCGCCGAGGGAGTCGCGCAGCGACTTGTCCTGGTAGAGCTTCTCCTTGATCCAGAGCGGGCCGGCCTTGAGGAAGGAGCCGTAACCCTTTGGCGCGGTGCCGACGTAGGTCTCGAGGATGCGCTCGAACTTGAGGAGCGGTTTGTCGTAGAACCCCACGAAGTCGAGGTCCTTCGACGTGATGCCGCCCTGCTTGAGGCAGAACTCGACCGCCTTGGCGGGAAAGTCCGAGTCACCCTTCTTGCGCGTGAAACGCTCCTCGGAGCCGGCGGCGACGATCTCGCCGTCCCGTACGAGGCAGGCCGCGCTGTCATGATAGAATGCCGAGATTCCCAGGATCCAAGTCGAACCGTTCGTCACATCGCCTCGCGTCATCGGTTACGGCGTTCCGGCGCCGGTGAAACTCAGGACACATCGCAATATCCGGACTAGCACTGCCCGACGCTCGCCCAAGGCGGCTAACTCGTTCCGGCACAATATCGTACGGCGGTCAAGGTCGCAAAAGGCAGTAGGCGGGAGCCGGAGCACTGTCGCAGGGTGCCCGCACCTCCTCGCGACAGCCCTTCATGGTATCCTCGCCGGCTCACGCAGTCCTTCGCATCGCTATGACGCACGAACGAACGAGACAGCACAACGCAGTGCCATGGGCCTTCGTCATCGGCGGCTGGATCCCTAACTCCCTCGCCGCGCTGGCGGCCATCGCCATCGCGTTCGCCACGGTGACGCCGCGCACACCCATCACCGGCGACCCTATCGCGGCGACCTGCATCGTGTGCGGGGCGAAGGCGACCGCGGACCTGTTGCTCAACCTCGCGCTCTTCGCGCCATTCGGCGCTGCCCTCGCCTTCGCCGGCCACCGGGCGAGGCGGATCGCCCTTTTCTGCTTCGGTCTCAGCATCACGGTCGAACTCCTGCAGTTCGTGATCCCCGGCCGCCACGCCACGCTGGTCGATACCGTGAGCAATACCGCCGGCGGACTGCTTGGCGCGCTGATCGCGGCCGTTGCGATGCGCTGGGCACGCGACCGCGCTGGTGCCCCGGTGCGCGCATGGGCCTCCATCGCCGTCGCGCTCGTCGCGGTCAACGCCACCGGTTGGCTGCTGCGTCCGTCGCCGTCGTCGTTTCCACACTTCGGGCAATGGACACCGCGATTCGAGAACTTCGAACCTTGGCTGGGCGAGTTGGATCGAGCGACCGTCGGCGCGGTGGATGTGCGACACGGTCTCTCGGAGCGATGGCCGGAACTCCGGGCCGCGCTGGCGTCCGAGCCGCGCGTCGAGATCTCGGGCACGATGGCACCGCCCGCCACTCGCCTCGCGGCGATCTTCGCCGTGACCGATGAACGTTTCAACGAGCTGCTGCTCGTCGGCGCGGAGAAGGATGACATCGTCGTGAGGTTCCGTCGTCGCGCCGACGCATGGCGACTCGACTCGCCGTCTGTCCGTTATCCCGGACTGCTCACCGGCACTGTGGCTGGTTCGCGCTTCGAACTAACGATCCTGCGCGTCGCCCACGATGGCTGCGTCGTGCTGGATTCGGTGCGATCGTGTGCGCCGCCGCTCGCCGCCGGCTCGATGTGGACCCTGCTACGTCCAGGCTTCGCACGCGAGGTGCCTCCGCTCCTCCTGAGCGCGGTGACGCTGGCCCTCCTGATGCTCCCAACCGGCCTGCTCGTGCGGGCCACCTCCCCGCGTCACCGAGCCTTCGTGCTCGTGGCGATCGCGGTCGGGTTGCCGCTCGCCACGCGCGCCGGCGGACTTCAACTGCCGACGCTTCTCGAGTGGGTAGGTGTCCTCGTCGGGCTGGGGCTCGGCGCCGTGGTGGGAACCCTCGCGCGTCGCAACTCGGCTGGGCTTGCCGCATCGGTCATCGGCAAGAATCGACGGGGGTGAGGAACGGCAATTGCGTCACCGCTGGGCCACACACTTACCCAACCCCCGTGACCCGAATACTCCGACAGGCCGTACGACCCTCATGAGGATCCTCCTCCTCTGTGAAGGGGACGCGGAGACGCATGACTCGTGGTCCGGCGTGAGCCGGAGCCTGGTGATGCACTTCCGTGGCGCAGGTCACACGGTCACCACTTGTGACGTGGACCTCTACGGAGCCCAGAGCGGTCATGTCGCGTTGCGAACGCTCTCGTTCTCCCGCCGGCGCTGGTGGGTGCGATATCACTTGGGCGCCGCGGGTTTCCGCGCCCGCTCAGCGCGCTGCGCCGAGGCGGTGCGGCGACACGCCGCGGACCACGACATCATCCTGCAGGTCGGCGCGACCTTCCGCGTGCCCGCCGATACTCCGATCCCGGTCGCGCTTTACTGCGACTCGAACATCGAGCTCTCGAGAACCGCTGCCAGGTCCGGGTTCTCCGAGGCGTCGGTGCTCACGGAGCGCGAGATCGCGCGGATCCACGAGCGTGAGAGCGATGTCTATGCCCGCGCCGACTTCATCTTCACGATGAGTGACCTCGTGCGTCGCTCCTTCACGGCGGACTTCGGTGTGCCCGAGTCGCGCCTGCTGACGATCCACTGCGGACCGAACATCGACCCCGCGCGCATCGCGCCGCGCAATCGCTCGGCGAATGGGCCGCCGAAGATCGTCTTCGTCGGCCGCGACTGGGACCGGAAGGGCGGCGAGGTGCTCCTCAAGGCGTTCCGGCGCGTGCGCGAGCGTATCCCGGGCGCGCGGATGACCATGATCGGCCCGTCCCGCAGTCGCCCACCGGTCGACGGGGTCGAGTTCGCAGGCTTCCTGAGCCGCGACACGCCCGAGGGCGCCGCCGCCATGACGGCCGCCTACGACAGCGCGACGCTCTTCTGCCTGCCGACGCGCTTCGACCCGTTCGGCACCTCCTTCGTCGAGGCGATGATCAACCAGCTTCCCTGCGTCGGACCTGACGCGTGGGCGATCCCGGAGATCATCGAGCATGAACAGACTGGCCTCCTCGTGCCCCCCGAGGATCCGGAGGCGCTCGCGGACGCGCTGACGCGACTGCTCAACGATCGCGCGCTCTGCCTTCGCATGGGCGCGGCCGGACGCGCGAGCGCCCTCGAGCGCTTCGCCTGGCCGACGCTCACGGGCCGGATGCTCTCGCGCATGGCCGAGATCTCGGGGATCGCGTCATGAGCGGCGCCCTGCCGCGGCTGCGAATCCCGCTCTCCGTCCCGCATCTCACCGGCAATGAGCCGGAGGCGATCGCCGAGGCGGTGAAGAGCAATTGGATCGCCGCCGTCGGACCCGAGGTCGATGCATTCGAGGTCGAGTTCCGCTCCGCGGTCGTTGCCGATGCGGCCCTTGCGACCACCTCGGGGACGGTCGCGCTCCACCTCGCCCTGCGCGTTCTTGGCATCGGCCCCGGGGACGAGGTGCTCGTGAGCACGCTCACCTTCTGCGCGTCGGTGAACCCCATCATCTACCAAGGCGCGCGCCCGGTCTTCGTCGACTCCGAGGCGCGTTCCTGGAACATGGACGCGGCGATCCTCGCGGAGGAACTCGACCGCCGCGCTCGCGCGGGCAAGCTCCCGGCCGCGGTCGTCGTCGTGCACCTGTATGGCCAGCTCGCCGACATGCACGGGATCATGGCCGCGTGTGCGCGCTGGGACGTGCCGGTCGTCGAGGACGCGGCGGAGGCGATCGGCGCATACCTCGTCGCGCCGGGCGCCCTCGCGGCGAACGCCGGCACCATCGGCGCAATGGGCATCTTCTCGTTCGACGGCAGCAAGATGATCACGACCTCCGTCGGCGGGATGCTCGTCTCGGATGCGGTCGACCTCGTGGAGCATGCGCGGAACCTCGCGCGCCAGGCGCGACAGCCCGTCGCGCACTATGAGCACACGGAGATCGGCTACAACTACCGCATGAGCAACCTGCTCGCCGCCTTCGGCCGCGTGCAGCTACGCACGCTCGCCGAGCGCGTCGCCGCCCGGCGCGCCGTCTACGACCGTTACGCGCTCCGGCTGGGTGCGCTGCCCGGCCTCGCGCTGCAGCCCGAGGCCGACTGGGGGTTCCATGCGCGCTGGCTCACCTGCCTGCTGCTCGATCCCTCGTCAGGTCGCGACCGTGAGTCGCTGCGCCTCCGGCTCCGGGAACGGGGCGTCGAGAGTCGCGCGGTCTGGAAGCCTATGCATCTACAGCCCGTCTACATCGACGCCGGATACGCCTCGCTCGGCGGCAAGGTCGCCGCGGACCTCTTTGAGCGGGGACTCTGCCTCCCCTCCTCATCGTCCCTCACGATGGCGGAGGTCGATGAGGTATCCGACGTGATCGTCGAGTTCATGCGTGATGATGGCTGAGCGCGCCGCGATGCACCGGGCGACGGGTGGCGCACGCCGCCGCGTCGCACTCGCGTGCATCGCGCTCATCGCGTTCATCATCTCGCTCCTGGTCGCGGAGGGCGCGCTCCGGATCGCCGGCGGCGCCCCTCCACCGGGAGTCTTCACCGTCACGGCACGCGAGTACGCGCGGAGCCCGGGCATCTTCGCGCCGAACCAGGTCGTGCTCGACCGGCCCGGGACCAAGTTCGCGCAGACGCTGCACATCAACTCACTCGGCTACCGCGGACGCGAGTTCGAGCGCGCGAAGCCGACCGGTGAGTTACGCATCGTCTTCGCCGGGGACTCCTTCACCTGGGGCCACAATGTCGCCGATGGCGAGACGACGCCGGCGCAGCTCGAGACGGCGCTGGCGTCCTCATGCGGTCGCGTGACGGTGGTGAACGCGGGTCTCTCGGGCACGAGCATCACCGGGCAGGACTCACTCGTGCTGCGCGCGCTCGAACTCGCGCCCGACCTCGTCGTGCTCATGTACCATGAGAACGACATCGACGACCTGATGTACTCGCCGGTGTGGCACCAGCTATCGGAGAACCGGCGGCGGAAGTCGCAGTTCCCGCTGTCGCTCATCTATCCGGTGGTTCGCACGAGCGCGCTCTGGAACCTCGCGCTCGATGTGCGTCGCAAGCTGACGTCCCCGCACGTCCCGCAGAGCGCAGAGACCAGGCTTGACGCCGCGGCGGTGACCGAGGAGGTCGTCGCCGCGCGCGCGGCCTACTCCGCGCAGCTCGCGTCGCTGGCGCGGCAGCTCGGCGAACGAGGTCTTCCGTTCTTGTTCGTGACCTTCCCGCATCCGGCGTCGGTGCGCGACGGCGCGGGTGCCCGCGACTACGAGTGGATGGTCGCCGAGGCCGCGAGGCTCGCCATTCCCACGGTCGACTTGCTGCCTGTGCTCCGTGCATCCCGGCTCGGACCGGAGGGCGCGTACCTGATCCCCGATGACTATCACCCGAGCGCGGCTGGTCACGCCCTCGCTGCCCGGACCATCGCCGATCGGGTGCTCGCGATGCGCGCGGCCGATGCCCCCGCCGGGAGCTGCCGCCTCGCCACGGCGCCCGTCGCCGAATGACTGGAGGGGACGGCGCACCTCGAAGGTCGCTCATGCTGGTCACCGGCGCGACGAGCGGGATCGGTCGCGATGCCGCCGCCGCACTCGCGGCGAAGGGCGCCGACGTGATCGTGCATGGCCGGACGAGAGCGCGGGTGCGCCGTACGGTCGCGCACCTTCGGCGCCACGCCGCGCATGTCGAGGTGCATGAGTTGGTGGCCGACCTCGGCGCGCGTGCCTCCGTCGAGGCGATGGCGGACGAGGTGCTCGAACGCTTCCTGTACCTCGACGTGCTGATCCACAACGCGGCCATCGTCGCACACAAGCGGACGCTCTCGCCGGACGGCATCGAGCTGCAACTGGCGGTGAACCACCTCGCACCCTTCCTGCTCACGCACCGGCTGCTGCCGCTCCTGCGGCGGAGCGCACCTGCGCGCATCGTCGTCGTGGCCTCACAACTCGAGCGCGACGGGCGGTTCGACTTCGACGACCTGCACTGTGATCACGGCTATGACGCGAACGCCGCGTACAGCCGTTCGAAGCTCGCGAACGTGCTGTTCACCGGGGAACTCGCGCGGCGCATCGAGGGCAGCGGCGTGACGGTGAACTGTCTTCATCCCGGGATCGCAGGGACGAAGGTGCTCAATGCACTGGTCGGGCGGCCCAGATGGGCGGCTCCTTGGACGCGTCATGAGCAACCGAAAGCCGACCTGGCGATCGGCGGCATCGTGCGCCTCGCGACGGAGCCTGCGCTGGCATCGGTGAACGGCGCCTACTTCCGCGAGGAGGAGCGCGCTGACCCGTCCGCGCAGGCGCGCGACACGGGACTCGCGCAGCGGCTCTGGACCGCCAGCGAAAGACTCGTCGGCCTGGCCTGATCGGACGCGGTAGCATGCTGCGCGCACGCCAGTGCTTTGTGGCGTCCGTGCCACACTTCTTGCGGCACTCCTGAACCGCTGCGACAGTCGGGGACGCGACCAGCCGATGGTCGGCCGTTGTGCCCGGTCACCATTGCCAAGCTAATGCGTTGCAGCAAAACCAGTTAGCTCGTCGTCGAACCGGCGGCTTGAGTCTGGGCCGCACGGCCTCGGACGTGCCTCTATAATTGTCTCTCTTCGCTGGCACCCTGACCGACGTCCCACATGACCAAGAGCGCCTTCAGCTGCTTCCTCATCGGCACCGAGTCGCTGCTCATCAGTTGCGCAGATGTGCTGCTGGAGAAGGGCCATTCGATACTCGGCGTGATCAGTGACGAACCGGTCATCATGGGGTGGTGCGCGGAGCGCGGGGTGCGCGTGATCGCGCCGACGCCGGACTACACCGCGACGCTCGCGGCGCAGCCGTTCGACTACCTGCTGAGCATCACCAACCTCACGATCGTCCCGGCGGCGGCGCTCGCGCTTCCCAAGCGCGGCGCGGTGAACTTCCACGACGGGCCGTTGCCCCGGTTCGGCGGACTCTACGCACCGGCGTGGGCGCTGCTCGCGGGCGAGACCGAGTTCGGCATCACCTGGCATCGCATGACGAACGCGGTGGACGAGGGTGACATCCTCGTGCAGCGTCGATTCGCCATCGCTCCCGACGAGACTTCGCTCACGCTCAACACGCGCTGCTTCGAGGCGGGCGTCGACTCCTTCCCTGAACTCGTGGACCTGCTTGCCGGCACAGAGGTGCCAGGCACGAAGCACGCGCTCGACCGCGCGACGTACCACGGGCTCGGCGATCGCCCCGAGGCGCTCGCGGCGCTCGACTTCCGCCGCAACTCCGACGAACTCGCGCGCACGGTGCGGGCGCTCGACTTCGGCCAGTACGCGAACCCGCTCGCGACGGCGAAGCTCGTTGCGAACGGCGCGGTGGTGCTCGTGGGCTCACTCAAGGAGACGACATCGTCCGACGCCGCGCCCGGCACCGTGCTCGGTGCTGACGACGACGTGTTGCGCGTGGCAGCGGTGGGCGGCGCGCTCTCGCTGGCGCGGCTCGCGACGGTCGACGGCGCGGCGCTCACCGCGGCGGATGCCTGCCGTGCCCTCGGCGTGCACGCTGGCGGCGTGGTCGTCGACGACGCCGCGCTGCGTTCGGCCGTCGACGCCTTCGCCTTGCGCGCCGCGAGGTACGAGGGCTGGTGGGCCGACCGGCTCGGCGCGCTCGAGCCCCTCGACCTGCCCTACGCCGACCGCACGACCGCGAGAGCGTCGCGCCACGAGACGCTCGACCTCCCCCCCGCGTCCGACCGCGACGGCGCGGTGCAGGCGTTCGCGCTGTTCCTCGCGCGCCTCACCGGCCGGCGCTCGTTCACGCTCGCCTTCCGCGAGGCGGGGGCGGTCGGTGCGACCGATACGCTCTCCCCGATCGTCTCCGCGCGCGTGCCGCTCCATATCGCGCTGGACGAAGCCTGGAGCGTCGCAGTCGCCGGTGCGGCGGTGGGCAAGGCGCTCGCCGCGGTGCGCAAGCGCGTCGGCTTCACGCGCGACACCGCGGCGCGGCGCCCGAAGCTCCGCGCGCTGCAGGGCGCACAGTTCGCGCAGCCGGTCGGCGTCGAGCTCGTCGAGCGCCTCGGCGACGAGAAGGTGACAAGCGGCGACCTCACGCTCGTGATCGCGCGGGATGGCGCGTCACGCTGGGTGTTCGACGCCGCGATCCTCGCGCGGGCACAGGTGGCGACGATGGCCAACCAGTTCGCGGCGACGCTCGCGGCCTCGAGCGAGACCGACTGGACGGCGCTCCCGCTGCTGACACCCGAACAGTCGCATCGGGTGCTCGAGCAGTGGAGCACGCACCGCCGCGATCTCCCGCTCGACCTCACGATCCCGCAGCGCTTCGCGGCGCAGGCGGCGCGCACGCCGGACGCGGTCGCTGCCGTCTTCGAGGACGCGCAGCTCACGTATCGCGAGCTCGATGCGCGCTCGAATCGCCTCGCGCGCCACCTGCGCGATCTCGGTGCGGGGCCCGACCTGCTCGTCGGCCTCTGCGTCGAGCGCTCGCTGGAGATGGTCGTCGCGATCCTCGGCATCCAGAAGGCGGGTGCCGCCTACGTGCCGATGGACCCCGCGTATCCCGCCGACCGCATCGCGATGATGCTCGAGGATGCCCAGGCGGGGATCGTCGTGACGCAGGAGTCGGTGCTCGCGGAGCTGCCCGAGACGCGCGCGCAGGTCGTCGCGATCGACCGCGACTGGAGCGCCATCGACGCGCACGACGCGGCGGCGTTCGACGGCGGCGCGACCGGGGCGAACCTGGCGTACTGCATCTACACGTCGGGCTCCACCGGCCGGCCCAAGGGCGTGATGGTGGAACACCGGAACGTCGCGAACTTCTTCGGCGCCATGGACGAGAAGCTGGGCACCGAGTCGGGTACCTGGCTCGCAGTGACGAGCCTGTCGTTCGACATCTCGGTGCTCGAGATCCTCTGGACGCTGACACGCGGCTTCAAGGTCGTCATCTATGCCGACGAGAACCGGGCCGCCGGCGCGACCGCTGGCCTGCCGAACGCACACAAGGGCGTCGGCTTCTCGCTCTTCTACTTCTCGGCGGACGAGAATGCGGAGAGCGGAGACCGGTATCGCATCCTGATGGAGGGCGCGAAGTTCGGCGACAAGCACGGCTTCACCGCCGTCTGGACTCCGGAGCGCCACTTCCACGCCTTCGGCGGTCTCTATCCGAACCCGGCGGTCACCGGTGCCGCGGTCGCGGCCGTCACGACCCGCATCGGCGTGCGCGCGGGCAGCTGCGTGCTCCCGCTGCACCATCCCGTGCGTGTGGTCGAGGAGTGGTCGGTCGTCGATAACCTCTCTGGTGGCCGCGTCGGCATCTCGTTCGCCGCGGGCTGGCAGCCCAACGACTTCATCTTCCAGCCGGCCAACTACGCCGACTCCAAGACCAGGACGATCGAGATGATCGAGACCGTGCGGCAGCTGTGGCGCGGCGAGACGCTCTCGTTTCCCGGACCGCGCGGTGACGTGCCGGTGCGCACGCTCCCGCGCCCGGTCCAAGCGGAGCTGCCGATCTGGTACACGACCGCCGGCAATCCGGAGTCGTACGAGCTCGCCGGCAAGCTCGGCGTTAACGTGCTCACGCACCTGCTGGGCCAGACGGTCGATGAGCTCGCGGACAAGATCACGATCTATCGCAAGGCGAGGAAGGCGGCGGGGCACAAGGGCGAGGGCCAGGTCTCGCTGATGCTCCACACCTTCGTCGGCGACGACGACGCCGCGGTGAAGGAGCTGGTGCGCGCGCCGATGAAGGCGTACCTCTCGACGAGCATCTCGCTCATCAAGGGCTTCGCCGCGGCGTTCCCGACCTTCAAGAAGAGCAAGGACGGCAAGGCGCCGGAACTCGACTTCCAGAGCCTGACGCCCGAGGAGATGGACGCGTTGCTCGACTACTCGTTCGAGCGTTACTACGAGACGAGCGGCCTGTTCGGCACGCTGGAGACCTGCGCGAGGATCGTCGACCGGCTCAAGGGCATCGGCGTGGACGACATCGCCTGCCTGATCGACTTCGGCGTCGAGCCGGAGCTCGTGCTCACGCACCTCAAGCACCTCAACCGGCTCCGCGTGCTCACGAGTCGCCCGCGCGCGGCGCACAGCGACCAGTCGGTGGCGGCGCAGATCGCGCGGCACCGCGTCACGCACCTGCAGTGCACGCCCTCGATGGCCGGCATGCTCGTCGCGGGCGACCGCAGCCGTGACGCGCTGCGCAGCCTGCGCACCGTCTGCATCGGCGGCGAAGCCTTCCCGCCGGCGCTGGCCGCGGAGCTGCAGCGCCTCGTGCCGGGCGACGTGCACAACATGTACGGCCCCACCGAGACGACGATCTGGTCGGCGATGCACACGCTCGATGGCGGGAGCGGCCCGGTGCCGCTCGGCACGCCGCTCGCCAACAACGAGCTCTACGTCCTCGACTCGCTCGGCCAGCCAGTGCCCCCAGGCGTCCCCGGTGAGCTGTTCATCGGCGGCGGAGGAGTGGTGCGCGGCTATTGGCGCCAGCCCGAGCTCACGAGCGAGCGCTTCGTGGCGCATCCCTTCCGCAAGGAGAGGTCGGCGCGCCTCTATCGCACCGGCGACCTCGTGCGCTGGCGCGAGGATGGCAAGCTCGAATTCCTCGGGCGAGTCGACTTCCAGGTTAAGGTGCGCGGCTATCGCATCGAGCTCGGGGAGATCGAGTCGGCGATCGCGGCGCACCCGGCGGTGCGAGAGGCGGTTGTCGTCGCGCGCGATGAAGGGGACGGCGACAAGCGACTCGTCGCATACCTCGTCTGGAAGGCGGAGCCGGCGGAGGGCGTGGCCGCACTGCGCGACAGCCTGCGCCAACGCCTGCCGGAGTTCATGGTGCCGTCGCAGATCGTGCCGATGCGCGACCTGCCGCGCACGCCCAACCAGAAGATCGACCGGAACGCGCTGCCATCGCCGGCGAGCGTCGTCGTGGCCGCGCCCGTCGCGGCGGCGCCGCCTGTCGCGCCGGCGGGCGAACTCGAGAGCGTCATCGCGGGCATCTGGGCGGAAGTGCTCAAGCTGCCTAGCGTCGGCGTGCAGGACAACTTCTTCGACCTCGGCGGCCACTCGCTGCTCGCGGTGCAGGTGCATTCGCACCTGAAGAAGGCGCTCGCGCGCGATCTGTCGATCACCGACCTCTTCCGCTTCCCGACGATCCGCGGGTTGGCAGGGTTCCTCGGCGGCGAGTCGGACCACGTTCTTTTGGCGGCGCAGAGCGGACTGGACCGGGCGACGCAGCGGCGCGAGATGGCGGCGCGGCGCACGCGGCGCGGCGCAACGTGATCAAGAGAAACCTGAGAGAGACGGAATGACCGAGCCGAGGGATTACACCGGCAACGAGATCGCGGTGGTGGGGATGGCTGGACGCTTCCCCGACGCGCGGACGTTGGCCGAGTTCTGGAGGAACCTCGAGGGCGGCGTGGAGTCCATCCGCGAGCTCTCCGACGAGCAGCTGCGCGCGAGGGGCGTAAGCGAGGAGCAACTCGCCGACCCCAATTACGTGCGCGCGGCCGCGATCCTCGACGACATGGAGTCGTGGGACGCGCCGTTCTGGGGATTCACACCCCTCGACGCGTCGATCATGGACCCCCAGCACCGCCTCTTCCTCGAGTGCGCGTGGGAGGCGTTCGAGGACGCCGGCCACGCCCCCGAGGCGTTCGGCGGTGCGATCGGCGTCTTCGCCGGCTGCGGCATGCAGGCGTACATGTCGTACAACCTGCTTCCCAACAAGAAGCTGATGGACGGCACGGGGCTCTTCCTCGTGCGCCACACGGGCAACGACAAGGACTTCCTGGCGACGCGCGTGTCGTACCAGATGGACCTGCGCGGCCCCAGCATCAACGTGCAGACGGCCTGCTCGACCTCGCTCGTCGCGATCCACCTCGCTGCGCAGAGCCTGCTCTCGGGCGAGTGCGACATGGCGCTGGCGGGCGGCGTGACGATCGAGATCCCGCATCGCGTCGGCTACACGTACAAGGAGAACGAGATCCTCTCGCCGGACGGCCATTGCCGCTCGTTCGACGCGGACTCGAAGGGAACGGTGTTCGGCTCGGGCGCCGGCGTGGTCGTGCTGCGTCGCCTTGAGGACGCCATCCGCGACGGCGACCGCATCCATGCGGTGATCCGCGGCTCGGCAATCAACAACGACGGCTCCAACAAGGTCGGCTACCTCGCACCCAGCGTCGACGGGCAGGCGGCGTCGATCGTCGAGGCGCTCTCGATCGCCGGCGTGACGCCGGACTCCGTCAGCTACGTCGAGACGCACGGCACCGGCACGCCGGTCGGCGACCCGATCGAGGTCACCGCGCTCACGCAGGCCTTCCGCACGGGCACGGAGCGCGTGGGCTACTGCGGCATCGGCTCGCTCAAGAGCAACATCGGCCACCTCGACACGGCGGCCGGCGTCGCAAGCCTCATCAAGACGGCGCTCGCTCTCAAGAACCGCAAGCTGCCGCCGAGCCTGCACTTCAAGGCGCCGAACCCGGCGATCGACTTCGCGACGAGCCCGTTCTACGTGAACGCGTCGCTCAAGGAGTGGCAGAGCAACGGTCCGCGTCGTGCCGGCGTGAGTTCGCTCGGCGTCGGCGGCACCAACGCGCACATCCTGCTCGAGGAGGCGCCGGAGCGCCGCAAGTCCGGGCCGTCGCGCCCGTGGCAGCTGCTCACGCTCTCGGCGCGCACCAAGAGCGCGCTCGACACCGCGTCGGCGAACCTCGCGGACCATCTCGACGCGCACCGTGACCTGCCGCTCGCCGACGCCGCCTACACGCTGCAGGTGGGACGGCAGGGGCTCAAGGAGCGCCGTATCGTCGTCGCTCGCACGGCAGAGGAAGCGCGCCGGCTGCTCGACACGAACGAGAAGGAGAAGGTCTTCAGCGACACGTCGTCGGAGAGCGCCCGCGCGGCGTTCCTGTTCGCCGGCGGCGGTGCGCAGTACGCGGGCATGGGCGCCGGCCTCTACGCCGACGAGCCCGCCTACCGTGCCGCGCTCGATGCATGCCTCGCACACCTGGAACCCGACCATGCACGCGAGGTGCGTGCGCTGCTCCTCCCGCCCGCGGGCGAGGAAGCGGCCGCGTCGCTCAAGCTCGAGCGCCCGTCGCTCGCGCTGCCCGCGCTCTTCAGCTCGCAGTACGCGATGGCCAAGCTGCTCGAGTCGTGGGGCATCGTGGCCGAGTCGATGATCGGCCACTCGATGGGCGAGTACACGGCGGCGCACCTCGCCGGCGTCTTCTCGCTGCGCGATGCCATGCGCCTCGTCACGGTCCGCGGTCGCCTGTTCGAGAAGGTGCCCGCCGGCGCGATGCTCAGCGTGCCGCTCACCGAGGACGAGCTCCGCCCGCTGCTCGGGGCCGAGCTCTCGATCGCCGCCGTCAACGCGCCGCAGCTCTGCGTCGCGTCGGGTCCGGTGGCCGCCATCGACGCGCTGGAGAAGCGTCTCGCCGAGCGAGAGATCGACGCCAAGCGACTGCACATCGCCGTCGCCGCGCACTCGATGATGCTCGAGCCCATCCTCCAGGAGTTCGGGGCGTTCTTCCGCACGATCGAGATGAAGGCGCCGACACGGCCCTTCGTCTCAAACGAGACGGGCACCTGGATCACCGCGGCGCAGGCGACCGACCCCGACTACTGGGTCCGCCATCTTCGCAACACGGTGCGATTCGCAGATGGCGTGAAGGAGCTCGTGCGCGAGACGTCGCGGGTGTTGGTGGAGGTCGGGCCCGGCCGCGTTCTCGCGACGCTCGCGCGCCAGCACCCGGACCGGCAGGCGACGCAGCTCGTGATGACGTCGATGCGCTCGTTCAACGAGGAAGGCAGCGACCAGGCGGCGGCGCTCACCGCGCTCGGCCGGCTCTGGGCGCGCGGCGTGCACCCGGACCACAAGGCGTTCTGGGATGGTGAGGAGCGCCAGCGCGTCGGCCTCCCGAGCTATCCGTGGGAACGCGCGCGCCATTGGATCGACGCACCGGTCACGGCGATCGAGGCCGCGCCCGATGACCGACGTCGCGCTCGCGTGGACGATTGGTTCGCGCGGCCGTCGTGGCGGCAGACGATGCCGCCGGCGCCGCTCGCCGGGTCGGATGCGCGTGCCCTCGTTTTTGCCGAGCCGGGCTCGCTCGCCGAGCTCGTCGCGGAGCGCCTCAGGAAGTCCGGGCGCCGCGTCTTCCGTGTGGGCGCCGGCTCCGCTTTCGCTCGCACGGGCGATGACTTCAGCGTGCGCGCCGCGAACGCCGGCGATCTCACCAAGCTCGTCGCCGCTCTCGTGGCCGACGGTGGTTTCCCGGCGCAGGTCGTGCACGGCTGGTGCGCAGCGGACACGTCAGCGGCCGCCGCGCCCGACTCCGCGAAGGAACTCGGATTCCACACCCTGCTCGCGTTCGCGCAGGCGGTGGGCAACGAGGATCCCGATGCGACCTTCACGCTCGACGTGCTCACGAGCGACTTGCAGCGCATCGGGGGCGAGGCGCGCCTCGATCCCTCCAAGTCGCTGTTGCTGGGCCCCGCACGCGTGATGCCGCGCGAGTACCCGAACGTCCGCTCACGCGCGATCGACGTGGTGGTGCCTTCGCGCGCGGCTGCCCGCGAGGCGCTGGCCACGCTCGTGGCCGCGGAGATCGCCACGGCTCACGGCGACGAGACCGTCGCCTTCCGCGGCGCCGACCGATACGTGCAGGAACTCGTGCCCGCCCGCCTCGACGCGGGCGAGTCGCGCCTTCGCGACGGCGGTGTGTACCTCATCACCGGCGGACTCGGCGGACTCGGCTACACGCTCGCCGAGCATC
>DATLHR010000253.1:0-3887 GCA_035539815.1 Kofleriaceae bacterium | reverse complement strand
CTGATGATGTCGACGAACAACATCCTGTCGCCCGCGAACGGCAAGCCGATCATCGTGCCGTCGCAGGACATCGTCCTCGGTCTGTACAACCTGACCCGCGAGCGTCCGTTCGCGAAGGGCTCGTACAAGGAGGACAAGAAGGGTCGCCCGGTCCGCGGCGTGTTCGGATCGATCTCCGAGGTCCGCATGGCGTACGACCACGGCGAGGTCCACCTCCAGGCGGCGATCAAGCTGCGCATGGAGTCACTCGATGGGGCAGGTGGCTCGCAGCTGATCGATACTACGGTCGGTCGCGCGCTGCTCAAGGACATCGTCCCGGCCGAGGTGCCGTTCGAAGCCATCAACAAGGTGATGGGCAAGAAGCAGCTCGCCGAGCTGATCGACCTCGTCTATCGCGAGGCCGGCCAGAAGGCCACGGTGCTCCTCGCCGACGCCCTCCGCACGACGGGCTACACGTTCGCGACCAAGGCCGGGATCTCGGTGTGCATCGACGACATGGCGATCCCGCCGTCGAAGGAGACCCTGCTCGCCGAGGCCCAGAAGGAGGTCGGCGAGATCGAGGAGCAGTACACCGAAGGTCTCATCACCGACGGTGAGCGCTACAACAAGGTGGTCGACATCTGGGCGCAGGTGGCCGAGGCGATCGCCAAGGACATGATGAAGGAGATCTCGACGGACGAGTTCACGGACCCCGATGGTGGTGAGTCCAAGAAGGCGCCGTCGTTCAACTCCATCTACATCATGGCCGACTCCGGCGCGCGCGGTTCGCAGCAGCAGATGCGGCAGCTGGCCGGTATGCGCGGCCTGATGGCCAAGCCGAGCGGCGAGATCATCGAGACCCCGATCACGACGAACTTCCGCGAGGGTCTGTCGGTTCACCAGTACTTCATCTCGACCCACGGCGCTCGCAAGGGCCTCGCGGACACCGCGTTGAAGACGGCGAACTCCGGTTACCTCACGCGTCGCCTCGTCGACGTCTCGCAGGACACGATCATCAGCGAGTTCGACTGCGGCACCCGCCAGGGTATGGAGATGATGCCGCTCATCGAGGGTGGCGAGATCATCGAGCGCCTCGGCGACCGCATCCTCGGCCGCGTCGTGCTCGAGGACGTCGTCGACCCGTACACGGGCGAGGTCCTGGTCGCGCAGAACAAGGAGATCGACGAGGACGACGTCAAGACGATCGACAACGCGGGCATCGACCGCGTGAAGATCCGCAGCGTGCTCGCGTGCGAGACCCGCCGCGGCATCTGCTCGCTGTGCTACGGCCGTGACCTCGCTCGCGGCCACATGGTTAACATCGGCGAAGCCGTCGGTGTGATCGCGGCGCAGTCGATCGGTGAGCCGGGCACCCAGCTGACGATGCGTACGTTCCACATCGGTGGTTCGGCGTCCGTCCGTACGGCGCAGAGCGCTCTCGAGGCCCGCAACGAGGGCACCGTGAAGCTCAACGGCGTCCAGCTGGTCAAGAAGAAGGACCACTGGGTCGTGATGAATCGCCAGGGCGAGCTCGTCCTGGTCGACGACATCGGCCGCGAGCGCGAGCGCTATGGCCTGCAGTACGGCGCGCGCCTCATGGTGGCGGACGGCGCCCGCGTGAAGGCCGGCCAGCTGATGGCCGAGTGGGATCCGTTCGCGATGCCGATCGTGAGCGAGGTGTCGGGCTACGTGAAGTACGACGACATCATCGACGGCGTCACGATGCAGGAGTCGCTCGATGAAGTGACCGGCCTGTCGCGTAAGACGATCGTCGAGAGCAAGGACGCGGAGGCGCGCCCCCGCATCACCCTCAAGGACGCGGACGGCAACACCGTCAAGCTCCCCGAGGGCACCGGCGACGCGCACTACTTCCTGCCGGTCGGCTCGAACATCTACGTCAACGACGGCGACATGATCGAAGCCGGTGACGTGGTGGCGAAGGTCTCGCGCGAGACGACGAAGACCAAGGACATCACCGGTGGTCTGCCGCGCGTCGCGGAGCTGTTCGAGGCCCGCAAGCCGAAGGACCACGCCGTGATCTGCGAGATCGACGGCACGGTGCACTTCGGCAAGGA
Organism: Kofleriaceae bacterium; assembly: GCA_035539815.1. GTDB lineage: Bacteria > Myxococcota_A > Polyangia > Haliangiales > Haliangiaceae > JABFXX01. The sequence continues at coordinate 1,833 of DATLHR010000253.1, read as the reverse complement.
CACCAAGGGCAAGCGCAAGGTGCTCGTGGTGCCCGAGGTCGGCGATCCGAGCGAGTACCTCATCCCGAAGGGCAAGCACCTCTCGGTGCGCGAGGGTGACCGCGTCCGCGCCGGCGAGGCGCTGATGGACGGTCCGGCGAACCCGCACGACATCCTCAAGGTGCTCGGCGAGCGCGCTCTCGCGAAGTACCTCGTCGACGAGATCCAGGAGGTCTACCGTCTCCAGGGCGTGCGCATCAACGACAAGCACATCGAGGTGATCGTTCGCCAGATGCTGCGTCGCGTGAGCGTCACGGATCCGGGCGACACGAACTTCCTCGTCGACGAGCACGTCGAGAAGCACATCTTCGAGGAGGAGAACGAGCGCGTGATCGTCGCCGGCGGCCAGCCGGCGAAGGGCGATGCGCTCCTGCTCGGCATCACGAAGGCGTCGCTGTCGACCGAGTCGTTCATCTCGGCGTCGTCGTTCCAGGAGACCACGAAGGTGCTCACCGAGGCGTCCATCAACGGGCGCGTCGACTACCTCCGCGGCCTCAAGGAGAACGTCATCATGGGTCGCCTGATCCCCGCCGGCACCGGCCTCGGGGCGTACAAGCGCCTCACGGTCGACGTGAACACCGAGGACGAGGACGAGGACCTGAGCAGCTACAGCAGCGCCAGCCCGATGGACGAGATGGCCGAGACCGCGGACGCCGCGGCCGAGTAACACCGAACGGACCTAGCGAACCAACGGCCACCGGGGATCAACTCGGTGGCCGTTTGCAGTTTCGGCCACGGCGCGAACGGTCTTCACGACCATCGGCGACGTGGATCCCACTTGGCAGACACGCTCTAGCGCGCGCGGAGCCCGGCGACGGCGCCACCGGCGTCGCGCAGCCACGCAGGCACGAGCTTGGGGTGCAGCTCGACCTCGTCGGGGACGACGGCGGTGCCGAACACGAAGTCGAGCAGCGGATTCGTCAGGCCGAAGTTCACGCGCGCGTCGGCGGCGTGGTGATGCCAGTGGAAGCGCCACATCCACTCCTCGTAGCGGCCGCGCGGTGCGCGACGGTGCATGCGCGCGTGATAGTAGTTGACCGCCACGAAGCCCGCGACGAGGCCCGCGCTCAGCGGCAGCGTGCGGCGCAGCCCGAGGAACGGCGCGAGGGCGAGGTTGGCGATCGCGAGCGTGCGCGCGGCGCGGCCGGCGTTCAGGCGGAGCTCGCTCATCACGTCGACGGGCTCGCTCGCGATCCGGTGATGCTCGAGGTGGCCGGTGCGCGTCGGATCCTCGCCCTTGCCGTGCGCGATCCAGCGGTGCCACGCGGACTCGAGGACATGAGCCGCGACAAAGCCGGTGGTCGTCCAGGTGAGCGTGCGCAAGATCCCCATGAGCTCTCTCCTTACTCGCATTCCACGGTGACTCGACCGTCGGCGCCGGCGCCGCCCATCGCGGTACCGGCACCCGGTGGACCGCCTGCTCCGACGACGACAGGGAAGGTCTGTCCAGCCACCGAGGCGAACACACGCTCGCAGTAGCCGCCGCTGCCGCCGCCGGCTGCCGGGTGAAGCTCGGCCTGGGCTCCGCTGCCGCCGCCACCGGGCGCGGTCCCGGCGTTGCCATCGGTATTCGCGGTCGTGATCGACGGACCGCCGGGGGCCCCCGTTCGGGGCGTCGCCGCCGGCGCCGCTCGCACCGACGACCGTCGCCGAGTTGCCATTGTCGCCGCGGTCGCCGGCGATCGACGTCTGGCCGCCCGAAGCCGAGCCGCCGACACCGCCGAGGTACGTGCTGTCCGGCGTGCCGTCGGCGCCGCCCTTGCCGCCGCCGGCCTGTACCACCGCGAACGAGCT
>DATLHR010000252.1:0-8063 GCA_035539815.1 Kofleriaceae bacterium | reverse complement strand
GTGGCGGCCGCGGCGCCCGTCGGCGTCGGCATCCTCGTCGGCTGCCGATCCGAGCAACCTGTCGTCGTCGTGGTACGAGGAAGCCGAGAGCGCTCGCTCGGGCGGCGACTCGATGTACGACGAGGAGCCCGCGCGCCCGCGCCGCTGGGGCTGGATCCTCGGCGTGGTCGGCTTCCTCGCGGTGGGTGGCACGGTCGCGTTCGCGCTGTCGAGCGGGGGGGGCGGCGATGCGCCGGCCGCGAGCCCACAGCCGGCGCTGGCGAGCACGCCGCCGCCGCCCGCGCCGGTCGATGCCGCGCCGAGCACGATCATCGAGATGCCCGACGCGCAGCCGCTCGCGGTGACGACGCCGGTCGCGTTGCCCGTGGCGCCGCCTGCCGCCAAGACGAAGTCGTCGACGCGCACCGCGCCGGCCGTGACGACGCCGGCCCGGGGGACCAGCACCGATCTCAGCTCGCTCGTGCCCGGCGCCGAGGCCACGTTCCGCCGGCCCGGCGGCACGACGACGACGGTGACCACGCCGCCCGCGAGCGCGCCGGTGATCACGCCGGTGATCACGCCCACGCCGACCCCTGCGCCGCCGCCGACCGGCGTGAGCGGCGCGGATGGCCCGCTCGATCCGTACGGCAGCTCGACGACGCCCACGCCCGAACCGACCGGCGGGCCGAGCGACACGGCCACCGGTGAGCAGAAGGCGTCGTTCTTCGCGAACCTCGGCCAGCAACAGCTCGCAGGCGGCGACGTCGGCGGCGCGGCCGCGAACTTCAAGAAGGCGCTCGAGCTCGAGCCTCGCAACCTCGCCGCCACCATGGGCATGGGCGAGATCGCGATGCGGCAGGGATTATTCGGAGACGCGATCGCGCACTTCAAGAAGGCGTCGCGCATCGCCCCCGGCAGCGCGCGCGCGTTCACGCTGCTCGGCGAGGCGTACCTGAGCGCCGGCAACAACAGCGAGGCCGCGAACAACTTCAAGAAGGCGCTGCAGCTCGAGCCCGACAACACCCGCGCGCGGGACGGCTACAACGAGGCCTCGAGCAAGGTGCCCCCGCCCGAGGAGTAGCGCTAGACTTCGCCGATGAGCGTTGGGGGCGACGCAGAGGCGCGGATCGAGGAGCTCGAGCGGGCGTTACAAGCGCGCGCCGCCGAGGTCGCGCGGCTCATGAAGCTCGTCGACGCACGCTCGCGCGAGCTGATCGCGGTGAAGGAGCGCAGCAAGCGTCAGGCGCAGCTCGTGGGCGCGCGCACCGCGATCGCCTTGCTCGCGCAGCACGGCACGCTCGAGCGCGCCGCGCCGCAGATGCTCGAAGCGTTCGGCAACGAGCTCGGCTGGCAGGTCGTGCAGCTGCTGATGCTCGACCCAGCGACGCAGACCATGCGGTGCCGGCTGCAATGGACCGCCGGCGCGCTCACCGGCGTTCAGGCGCTCGCGTCGCAGAGCAACGTGCGCGGCGTCGGGCTCGCCGGACGCGTGTGGACGGCGGCCAAGCCCTTGTGGGTCAGCAGCATCACCAACATGCCGAGCTTCGTGGGACGGACGCACGCGCTGGCGGCGGGCCTGCACTCGGCGTGTGCGTTCCCCGTCGTGGTGGAAGGCGAGGTGCACGCGATCATCGAGATGTTCGCGACCGAGGTCCGCGAGCTCGACGAGGATCTGGTGTTCACGCTCGGCACGCTCGGCGCGCAGATCGGCCAGTGGATCGAGCAAGCGCGCATCCAGGATCAGCTGCGGTTCAACGAGCTGCAGATCGCGCGGCACATCCAGACCGCGATCCTGCCGCGCGACCTGTCCGTCGACGGGCTCGAGGTCGCCGCGATGATGGTGCCCGCGACCGAGGTCGGCGGTGACTACTACGACGTGCTGCCGTTCGCGGGCGGCGCGTGGTTCGGGATCGGCGACGTCACCGGCCACGGCGTCGGTGCGGGCATGATCATGATGATGGTGCAGAGCGCGGTCGCGGCGCTGACGCGCGATCCGTCGCGCCAGTCACCGCGCGCCGTGATCAAGGACCTCAACGCGTTCCTCTTCGACAACATCCGCCGCCGGCTGCGCGAGAAGGATCACGTGACGTTCTCGCTGCTGCGCTACACGCGCGACGGTTGGCTGAGGTTCGCGGGGGCGCACGAGGATCTCGTCATCTGGCGCGCGGCGACCCAGCGCTGCGAGCGCGTGCGCACGTCGGGCGTGTGGCTCGGTGCGGTGATCATGCTCGACGAGCTCACCCAGGATGCCCAGCTCCAGCTCGCGCCCGGCGACATCCTCGTGCTCTACACCGACGGCCTGATCGAGGCGCGCGACCACGCGCGCGAGCTGTTCGGGCTCGACCGCCTGTGCGCCACGATCGAGGAGCTCGCCCATCCGTCGCGCTCGATCGCGCAGCTGTGTGACACGGTCATCGGCCGCGCGATGCAGTGGTGCGCGAACCAGGAGGACGACATCTCGCTCGTCATGGCGCGCTATCACGGCGAGGAGCTCGACTACGAGATCGCGTCCGACCAGACCGTGCTGTCGGCGGACGACCTCTGACTACGCTCAGTACGTGCCGGGGGCGATCGTGCCGGTCCGCCCCGTCGGGGTGTCCCAGTGGATGCGCGGGCCGTCGACCACCGTCGCGGCGGCGCCGGTCGGCGGCGTCACGACGCGGACGTTCGAGACGCCGATGAAGTAGTTGCGCGTGCCGCTCGCGATCGCCGTGCTCTCGCGGAAGCGCACGCTGGTCAGCTGGCTGCCCGCGAACGTCGACTGCGCGGCGCCGCTCGGCAGGGTCTCGTTGTCGTGCATGAACGTGCAGCTGTCGAAGACCTCGCGCGTGGTGTCGTCGGTCGCGTTGATCGCTTTCACCGCGTGGTTGCGGAACGTGCAGTTCTTCCAGGTCACGCCTTGGCCCTGGCCCGCGTTCACGTTGTAGAGGCTCCCCGAGCGCTTCACCTTGCCGTCGGTCCACGGCTTGTCCTCGAACAGGGTGTTCTCGAAGTAGGTCGCGAGCGCGGCGTTCGGTACAGGGCTCGCGTCCGTGCTGCCATTGTGGACGTGCACACCGGTACCGTAGACGCGGCTGTTGAGGAACTTGATGCCGGGCCGCTTGACCCACACGCTGTAGCCCGTGGTGCCCCAGAACGTGCAGTCGTCGAACGTGGTGTAGCCGCCGTCGCCGACATCCGCGAGCATGCCGGCGCCCGTGTTGTTGACGAACTCGGAGCGCTTGAACAGGCCGTCGCGTGACATCTCGACCGTGCCCGCGTTGGGTTCGATGTCGAGGCCAGCCCCGGGCGCCGCGTACATCGGCAGGCCGTTGTCGCGCCCACCGCCGACGTTGATCGCACGACCGGTGTGGTTGAACTTGCTGTCGTAGACCTCGAGACCCCAGCCGCCGATCCACGACAGGCCCTGGCGACCGTTGTACTCGGAGATCACGCGGTACAGCCGGTGCGGTAGCCGCTTCGTCGGGCGCGCGTGGCGATGCATGACGGTGACGCCGTCGAGGCCGTGGTGGTGCGTGTAGACGTCTCGCACGAGGACGTTCAGGCACTTGTCGAACCACAGGCCGGTGGCGTAGGTCTGCCGCTGCTTGTCGCCCCACTGCCCACCGAGCACGAGCTTGGTGTTGTTGCCGTCGTACTCGCCGCCTTCGACGATGACGTTGTTCGACGTGCTGACCTCGATCATGCGTCCGACGTGCGCGGCGTAGTCCTGGTTGCCGGTGACGTCGACGGGCTGCCCCGTCGCCTTGTCGAAGCCGCCGAAGTGGAGGCCGGCCTTGAGCCGAAGCTTGGCGCCGTACGCGTAGATGTGGAGGTAGCTGAGGTCGCGGACCTGAAAGATCGGCTGGTGCTTGTAATACGGGCCCGACGCCGTCGGGCTGGTCTTCACGGTCTGCGCACCGACGATGTACGTCGCCGCGGGAATGATCAGCTCGCCGCAGCCGGCGGTCTGGATGCGCGCGGCCGCCTTCTGGAAGGCGACGGTGTCGTTGGTGACGCCGTCGCCCTTGGCGCCGAAGTCCTTCTTGAGGTTCAGGCTGGGGCACCCGGGCGGGCGCGTGGCGAGCGCGGCGTCCTCGCCGCCATCGCTTTCGTCCACCGGCCCTTCGTCGACGCCCCCCCCGTCGGGGCCGGTCGCGGTCTCGTCCTCGGGGCCGATGGTGCAGGCCGAGAGCAGCATCGTGCAGATCACGAACATCGGTTGGCGCTTCATGCTCGGACGCAAGTGCAGCGGCCGAGCCAGGGGTAACTCCACGGAATCGCACGCGGACGCGGCCCGATTGTTGGGGAGACCCTACACGCGGTTGTCGGGTGGACCCTGCGATAATGCGAGCGCGATGAGCATCGAGACCGTCCTCCAGGCGCGGCGCGAGCACGTGGTCACCTCGCTACGGATCGAGGTCGTCGATGGGCCCGACAGGGGCAAGCACGCGATCGCCGCCGACGCCGAGCTCGCCGTCGGCACCGCGCGCGACAATCAGCTCGTGCTCGCCGACTTCACGGTGTCTCGCTATCACCTCGAGGCGGCGGTGCGGTCCGGCGGCATCGCGCTCCACGATCTCGGTTCGACGAATGGCACCTACGTCGGCGCGGTCCGCATCGAGCGAGCGCTGCTGCCCCCGGGCACCCTGGTCAAGCTCGGCGGGACCACGGTGCGGTTCGACGACGCCGTGCGCACGACGGTGCCCGCACCTCCACCCGCGTCGTTCGCGGGCATGGTCGCGAGCGCGCCGCAGATGCTCAAGCTGTTCGGTGATCTCGAGCGCGTCGCGCCGGCGGCGACCTCGGTGTTGATCGTCGGCGAGTCGGGCACCGGCAAGGAGAAGGTCGCGGAGGCGGTGCACGCGCGCTCGGGGCGCAGCGGGCCGCTCGTCACGATCGACTGCGGTGCGCTTCCCTCGAACCTCCTCGCGAGCGAGCTGTTCGGACACGAGCGCGGCGCCTTCACCGGCGCGGATCGCACGCACGTCGGCGCGTTCGAGCGCGCGGGCACCGGCACCGTGTTCCTCGACGAGATCGGCGAGCTACCGCCGGCCGACCAGGTCGCGTTGCTCGGGGTGCTCGAGCGGCGACGATTCCGCCGGGTGGGCGGCACGACGGAGCTCGAGCTCGGTGCGCGCGTCGTCGCGGCGACGAACCGCGATCTGCGCGCGGAGGTCAACAACGGCCGGTTCCGCCACGACCTCTATCACCGGCTCGCCGTGGTGGTGCTGCGCCTGCCGCCGCTGCGCGAGCGCGCCGAGGACATCCCGCTACTCGTCGCGCACTTCGCGCGCGAGCTCGGCATCGAGGGCGCGTCTGCGGACGTGTTCGGCGACGAGCTGCTCGCGCGCTGGCAGCGGCATCCGTGGCCCGGCAACATCCGCGAGCTACGCAACGCCGTCGAGGCGGCGAGCATCGTCGGGCCGGGCGGTCCCGAGCCGATCGCGGCCGGCGCGGGACCCGCGGCGAGTGAGGGCCTCGCGCCGTACAAGGAGGCGCGCGCGGCGCACGTCGCGGCGTTCGAGCATGCCTATCTGTCGCGGCTGCTGCTCGAGGCACAGGGCAACGTCTCGAAGGCGGCGCGGCTCGCGCGGATGGATCGATCGCACCTGATCGATCTGCTGCACCGCCACGGCCTCAAGGCATGATCGCAGGCGCGCAGGCGCGCAGGCGCATCACCATCGCCGGCCCATCGCGAGCCCGACGACCTCCGGACCGGCGGTGGGGCGTGACCTCGACGCGACGCACGCCCCACCGCACGAGCGCGGCGCCGATCACGAGCGCACCATTCCCTGCCACCGCCGACCGACGAAGAGGTCGAGGAGCTCGTGGCGCGGATCGTTCGCCGCGTCACGCGCCTGCTCGCGCGTCGCGACGCCGACGTGTTCGCGGGTGCACCCTCATGAGCCGCCGAGCTGCAGCGGCACGAAGTGCAGCGTCGAGCAAGCCGGCTTGCACACCGTCGTGCAGTCCCCGCAGGGCGACGGATCCGGCGCGGTTTGCTTCCACACCAGCACCGGATCGTCTGTCGTTGGCGGCGACGCGCGGTCGGAGACGACGATGTCGATGCCTATCTCGCGACCGGGGATCACCGGGACCTCGCCGAGGATCGAGAACGGCACCGCGATCTCCACGGTCCAACCTGCTGCGCTTGGTTTCGTGTCGGTGAGCACCTCGTTGATGTTGCCGATAGAACCCCGGCCCCGCGCCATGTTGCGGACACCGTTCCAATCGATCAGGAGTTGGAGATCGTCCTCGGCATAGGCCCCGCCGAGCTCCGGCGCGACGTTGCCATTGCCGTACAACCCGTCGAGGAACAACTCGAACGAGTCGTTCTCGTAGACCTTGGAGCTCGTCCCCACGAGCTCCTGGTCGGTGATCCTGGCCGCGACGTACAGGTACCGAGCGTCCCAACGCCACGCGATCGCCGCGGAGAGCGAGGCATCGTTGGCGACTTCATCGGTGCTCCACGTGCCCGTCGCGCGCCCGCCGTTCGCGATGACCTCGGCGTGGGTGACCCGCGTGGTGAACAGCTCCATCGGCCACTCGTCGAGCCAGCCATCGATCACGGGCGGCGCGCCCTCGACGCACCGCCCGGTGGCCACCGCCCCCGATGGCATGAATGGCGCGTTGCAGTCGACCTCGAGCACGCATTGACCAGCGAGCGCTGCGACCGCCGAACGGTCGTAGCGGAACTGCGACGGGCAATCGCTCGCCGGCAAGCTGCAGAATCCCGAGGGCTCGCAGCGGCCCTCCTGCTGCTCGAGGCGGCACTGAGAGTCCTCGCTGCACACGAACACGTCGGCGACCTTCGTGCAGGCCGATATCGCTGTCATGGACATCACGAGCAGATAGGGGCGCACTGCAAGGCGGATGATACGTCGACAGTCCCCGGAGGGGCGAACAACTCACCTGTGGACGCTGGGCCACACCAGGCGATCATGTGCAGAATCCGGCGCCTCGTGTTACATGAACTGCGATGGCGTCTCGCGCGAGGTTGTGGCGACTGACCACGTGCGCTGTCGTCTGCGCGACGTCCGCGCCGGCGCTCGCCCGCGGCCCTCAAGCTCGTGATCGACGACGAGCGCGCCGATACAGCCGAGGGCTAGCTCCGCGCTGCGAACGCTACGCGCTCGTGCGCGGTGCTCGCTCAGATCCACGCGCCGACCAGGAGGCCGAGCCGAGCGAACCACGCCGACGTCGGTCGCATCTCGACCTCGTACCGCCACGACGTGACGCCGAATTCCCAACCGAACGTCCACCGGTCGCCGGTCGCCATCCCGATCGACGCGTCCCAGGCCGCGTGGTTGCCTTCGCGATCGCGCATCAGGCCACCGCGCGCGCCGATCGAGACACGTAGCGTTTCTGCCCGCGGCACGAGGTAGCGGATCGCGAGCTCGGCACGTGCACCGGCGAGCGCCATCGTGCCCTCGCCGTTGCCGAGCAGCCACACGCGAGACACGCCCGCCTGGGGCACCACGGCCACGCGTGACGTACTGCACCGATCGCGCAGCGACCGCTCGCCCGCTGATGGGGCGCCTTGCATCCAGCACGTGCGCAGCGTCGTCGGCGTCGGCTCCGCCTCGAGCGCGACGCGCATGCCGGCAGCTGCGAGCACGTCGGGCATGATCTGTTCGGCTCGGCCGACGCCACCCAACGCGATCGACGTATCCGCAGCGACCGAGACCGTGCGCTCGGCGTGGGCCGGCACGACGAGCGCTACGAACACGAGCACGACCTTCACGCTTCCGAGGCTAACTCCGCCTCGCACGAGTCGCGCGCACCGCGACATGACTACCGTTGACACCGGTGAGGTGCGCGATCTCTGCGTTGCGGCGGTTCGAACGATCTAGTTCGTGTCGTCGCGCAGGATCAACTGGCCCCGCGGCGAGTCCGCGACGAACACCAGATCGCGGGCGAGATCGACGTCGAGGCCGACGGCGCCCTTGAAGAAGTCGCTCGGGTGTGATGCCGGATGGTTGTAGCTGAGCGATTCCTCCGGCGATTACGAGGTCAGTAAGATCGATCGGTTACGTCACGGCCGGGAAGGCGGGCACCGCGACGTGATCGTGGTCGTAGCCGTGATCGTGGTCGTGGTCGCG
>DATLHR010000251.1:0-11751 GCA_035539815.1 Kofleriaceae bacterium | reverse complement strand
GCCTCGCGTCACCTGTGGGCCGAGGAGGCCGGCGAGGTCCGCGCGTACTGCCGACGGGTGCCCGCCGGCCTGAAGTTCGCGGAGGTGAGCATCGGCCGCGTGGTCACGGCACCCGAGGCGCGCGGCACCGGGCTCGGCAAGGAGCTGATGCAGCGCGCGCTCGCCGCGTTCGGTCCCGTGCCGGTGCGGATCGGCGCGCAGGCCTATCTCGAGCGCTTCTATCGCGAGCTCGGCTTTGTCCCCGCGGGCGAGCCGTACCTCGAGGACGGCATCCCGCACGTCGAGATGCTGCGGCCGTGAGCTACCCGCGCGTGCGGCGGAACGCGCCGGCGAACAGCAGCCACACCGCCTGGATCGCGAGCCCACCGGCCTCGCGTCCCACCTCCACGGCGCCGCCCTTCTCCGACATCTTGTGGGTCAGGTCCGAGACCTCGATCGCGCCCCACACCGACTGGGTCAGGTAGATCGCCCAGGCCGCCGTGCCCGCGCCGACGAGGAGCGCGATCGGTGCGAGCGCGCGCTTCGCCGGCAGCAGCGCGGCGACGATCGCGCCGACCCCATAGATCGCCATCCAGCGGAGCGGATCCGGATCGTTGTACTGGAGCGCGACACTCACCCCGAGGAGCGCCGCCATCACGTACGACGCGTACTGGAACCACGCAGGGAGGGGCGGCATGGCTACGCGGACCGTCGCTTGCGAGCAGGGCGCTTCGGCGCCGGCTTGAACACGGCATCTTCGAGCCGCGCGACGCGCGCCGCGTCCTTGTACTGATCGTCGATCACGCGCAGCTCGCTCCTTCCGGCCTCGGCGCTCGAGCTGACCAGACGGGCGAGCTCCTGCCGCATCTCCTCGAACTTGCGGTCCATGCGGTCCATCAGCGCACCACCCCACTGGTCGAGCCTGTTGTCGAACCGTTCGTCCTGCTCGCGGAACCTCTGATCGAGCTTCCGATCGAGCCGTTCATCCTGCTCGCGGAACCTCTGTTCGAGCTTCTGTTCGAGCTTCTGTTCGAGCTTCTGCTCGAGCTTCTGCTCGAGCCTCTGCTCGATCCTCTGCTCGAGCCTCTGCTCGAGCGCCGCCAGCTCTTCGCGAAGCTCTCCTCGGGTGATCGGCGCGCTCATGTCGTCGGTCTCGGCCACAGCATACCTCCTGGTGTGCTGCTCCCGAGAGCACTTCCTGGGCCGCGATAAGTCCGCGACGCCGCGAAGCCGGATGTCCGGACTGGCCGGCGTTCGGACGCGCTCGGCCGAAGCTCGGCCACCCGTCGGACGCCAGAACATTCATCACCGGGCGCCGATTGCGTACTGCGGGTACGCGTGCTTGGATGCGCCCCATGCGCATGATCCTCGTCGGTCCTCCCGGAGCAGGGAAGGGCACGCAGGCGGCTCGGTTGGTCGAAACGTATCGCATCACTCATATCTCGAGCGGCGACATGCTGCGCGCGGCGGTGAAGGAGGGGACGAAGCTCGGCCAGGAGGCCGACGGCTACATGAAGGCGGGCAAGCTGGTGCCCGACGAGGTCGTGATCGGCATGATCCTCGAGCGGATCGCGAAGCCCGACTGTGCGAAGGGCTTCATGCTCGATGGCTTCCCGCGCACCCGCCCGCAGGCCGAGGCGCTCGATCAGGCGATGCGCGAGGCCGGCGTCGACCTCGACGCGGTGGTGCTGATCGAGGTGCCCGACTCGCTGCTCGAGGAGCGCGCGGTCGGCCGCCGCTCGGATCCGGAGACCGGCGCGATCTATCACCTCAAGTACAACCCGCCCCCGGCGGAGATCGTCGGGCGCCTCGTCCACCGCAAGGACGACACCAAGGAAGCGGTGTCGACGCGGATCGCGAAGTACCACTCGGAGACGGCGCCGATCATTCCGTTCTACATCGACAAGGGCATCCTCAAGCGGGTGGACGGCGTGGGAGACCCCGACGCGATCACGCAGCGGATCATCGCTGTGCTCGGCAACACCTAATATGGCTGGCTTCGATCACAAGACCATCGACGCGAAGTGGCAGGCGTACTGGGACCGCGAGCAGACGTTCCTGACGCCCACCGACCGCACGCGGCCGAAGTACTACGTCCTCGACATGTTCCCGTACCCGTCGGGCGACGGGCTCCACGTCGGTCACCCGAAGGGCTACACGGCGACCGACGTCGTCGCGCGTGCGAAGCGCATGATGGGCTTCAACGTGCTGCGCGTGATGGGCTGGGACAGCTTCGGGCTACCGGCCGAGCGGCGCGCCGAGCGCACCGGCGAGCACCCGAGCGTGATCACGGCGCGCAACATCGCCACGTTCAAGAGCCAGCTCAAGAAGCTCGGCCTGTCGTACGACTGGACGCGCGAGCTCGCGACGAGCGATCCCAGGTACTACAAGTGGACGCAGTGGATCTTCCAGCTGCTGTTCGAGCGCAGCCTCGCGTATCGCGCCGAGGTGGCCGTGAACTTCTGCCCCGCGCTCGGCACCGTCCTCGCCAATGAAGAGGTGAAGGACGGCAAGTACATCGAGACCGGCGACGACGTCGAGCGCCGGCTGATGAAGCAGTGGATGCTCAAGATCACCGAGTACGCCGATCGCCTGAGCGAGGACCTCGCCGGGCTCGACTGGCCGTCCGGTACGCACAAGGCGCAGTACGAGTGGATCGGCAAGTCGATCGGCGCCAACGTCGACTTCGCGGTCGGCGATCGCAAGATCACGGTGTTCACCACGCGCCCGGACACGCTGTTCGGCGGCACCTACGTCGTGCTCGCGCCCGAGCATCCGCTCGTCGACGCGATCGCGGTGCCCGCGCAGCGCGACGCCATCGCGAAGTATCGCGACGAGGTGGGCAAGCGCAGCGAGCGCGATCGCACCACCGAGGCCGCCGACGCGCCGAAGACGGGCGTCCCGACCGGCGCGTTCGCGACCAATCCCGTGACCGGCGCGCAGATCCCGGTGTGGATCGCGGACTACGTGCTCGCGAGCTACGGCACCGGTGCGGTGTTCGCGTGCCCCGCGCACGACGAGAGAGATCATTCGTTCGCGGTGAAGTTCGGGCTGCCGATCGTGGAAGTGGTCAAGGGCGGCAACGTCCAGGAGGCCGCGTACACCGGCGACGGCCCGCACGTGAACAGCCAGTTCCTCGACGGGCTCGACATCGCCGCCGCGAAGCACAAAGTCATCGCGTGGCTCGAGGAGCGCAAGCTCGGCGAGGGCTCGATCCGCTACAAGCTGCGCGACTGGCTGTTCAGCCGCCAGCGCTACTGGGGCGAGCCGTTCCCGACGGTGACGATGCCCGACGATACGGTCCGCCTCGTGCCCAAGGCCGAGCTGCCGGTCGAGCTGCCGCAGATCGACGAGTACAAGCCGACGCGTGATGGCCTGCCGCCGCTCGCGCGCGCCAAGGACTGGCTCGCGTACAAGGCCGCCGACGGCACCGTCGCGACGCGCGAGACCAACACGATGCCGCAGTGGGCGGGCTCGTGCTGGTACTACCTGCGCTTCCTCTCGCCCAACCGCGACGACGTCGCGTGGGATGCCGAGGAAGAGAAGTACTGGATGCCCGTCGACCTCTACGTCGGCGGCAACGAGCACGCGGTGCTCCACCTCCTGTACGCGCGGTTCTGGCACAAGGTGCTGTACGACGCCGGCTTCGTCTCGACGAAGGAGCCGTTCCAGCGCCTGTTCCATCAGGGCATGATCCACAAGACGTCGTTCCGCGAGCCGAGTGGCAAGTACCACTACGACCACGAGGTCGAGCAGCGCGACGGCAAGTGGTTCGTCAAGGGCACCGACATCGCCGTCGAGACCAAGCTCGATAAGATGTCCAAGAGCAAGTACAACGTCGTCAACCCCGACGACATGGGCAACGAGTACGGCGCCGATGCGATGCGCCTGTACGAGCTGTTCATGGGGCCGCTCGAGGATGGCGTCGAGTGGGAGACCTCGGGCGTCGCCGGGACGCGCCGGTTCCTCGACCGCGCGTGGCGCCTACTCGTCGATCCCGAGACCGACACGCTGACCAGCAAGGTCAGCGCGGACGCGCCCGCCGACAACAAGGATCTCGAGCGCGCGCTGCACGCTGCGATCAAGAAGGTCACGCAGGCGGTGGTCGACCTCAAGTTCAACACCGCGATCGCGGACATGATGGTGTTCGTCAACGAGGCGACCAGGGCGACGTCGATCCCGCGCGCGTGGTTCGAAGCGTTCGTGAAGATCCTGGCGCCGTTCGCGCCGCACGTCGCCGAGGAGATGTGGCAGCGCCTCGGCCACACGACTACGATCGCGTATGCGCCGTGGCCCGCGCACGACGAAGCGAAGCTCGCGAAGGACGTGATGGTCATCGCCGTCCAGGTGCTCGGCAAGCTGCGCGGGCAGATCGAGGTCGCGCCGGATGCGACGGAACAAGCGATCATCGCGGCTGCGAAAGCGGACGCGAAGGTCGCCCCGTTCATCGAGGGCAAGGCGATCAAGCGCGAGATCTACGTCAAGGGCCGGCTGGTCAACCTGGTCGTGTAAGCGATGGCGCGCGAGTTCATCCCCGTCAACATCGCCGTCCTGACCGTCTCGGATACGCGCACGCTCGAGACGGACACCTCGGGGCAGCTGATCGTCGATCGGATGACCGAGGTCGGCCATCGGATCGCGGCGCGCGCGATCGTGATCGACTCCGAGCTCCAGCTGCGCGCGCAGCTGGCGGCGTGGATCGCGGATCCCGGCATCGACGTGGTGATCGCGACCGGTGGCACGGGCGTGACCCCGCGCGACGTGACGCCCGAAGCGCTCGCGCCGCTGGTGACCAAGCCGATCCCCGGGTTCGGCGAGCTGTTCCGCTGGATCTCGTTCGGCGAGATCGGGACGTCGACGATCCAGAGCCGCGCCGAGGCCGCGCTGTGCGGGTCGACGTACGTGTTCCTGTTGCCCGGCTCGACCAACGGCGTGCGCACCGCGCTCGACAAGATCCTGGTGCCGCAGCTGGACCACCGCACGGCGCCCTGCAACTTCGTGATGTTGCTGCCCCGGATCAAGCACGAGCCGACCGGCCGCGCGTGACAGAGTCGGCCAAAGCGCCGTCCAAATCGTCACGCATCCGGCAGGCGCACCATCCAGTGCAATCGCGATCAGCCGGTCCGGCGCGCGGAAGTATGCGCAATCGCTGGACATGAGGTCGGCGCGGACCTTGCTCGAAGCAGGCGCATGAAGCCGACCCGCCTGGCTCTGTCGCTGACCTCGCTGCTCGCCATCGTCCCCGCGTGCGCCACCAACGACGCGATCGACGGCGACGTGGAAGACGGAGAGAACGACGTCGCCACCGGCAAGACGGATTCGCCGTCATCGGCCGACTCGGCGATGATCCTCGCGCTCGTCAATGACATCCGGCTGCAGAGCGGTGAGCTCGACGAGCAGGTCGGGCTGTCGACGCGGGTGGCCGAGGCGATCACCGCGCATCGCGATGGCGAGGACGGCGAGTGGGCGACGGACGATGACGACCACTTCGACACGCTCGAGGAGCTCGATGCGATCCCGTACGTCGGTCCGCGCACGATGGAGAAGATGCTCGCCTACGCGAAGGCGCACGACGTCAGGACCAAGCTCCGCATCGATCTCTCCGCGCAAGATGGCTGGAGCGGCCCGATGGTGGCGCTCGAGTCGCTCAACGAAGAGCTCGCGAGCGAGGGCATCAAGTTCGACGCCCAGCTGACGCTCGGTGCGCGCGACGGCATCAAGTTCCTGCGCGTCCTCAAGGACCTCGAGAAGGCGAACGAGAAGCTCGGTCGCGAGCTCGACTTCGACTTCACGTGGGACCCGAGCCAGTACACCGGCCTGTGCTACGAGGGCGAGGTCTCGCAGATCCCCGCCGCGGTCGACGGCCTGAGCTACTCGCTGTTCTCGATCTACATGGGCATCCAAGCCGAGCGCTGGGGCACGCACAAGGAAGTCTTCGTCGGTGCCGAGGAGGAGTGGATCCGCTCGCAGCGCGACGACAACGAGCAGGGCGACGTGATCGCGGTGTGGGAGGCGTTCGACACGGCGTCGTCGGACTTCTTGATGATGACCGATGGCGGCCAGCAGGGTGACGGCACCGAGTTCTTTGCGGTGACGATCAAACGCTGCGAGTAACGCCTGAACGTGCCACCGAGCACCGCGATCGTCTCGACGTATCGCGCCGACGGGGAGGGCACGTACGCGCTCGCCGCGACGTTCGCGCCGCAGTAGCCGCTGGCGTGTTCTGTCGGGCGCGTGTCGTGATCCGGCGCGACGGCGCGCGCCGAGACAGCGATGTCGTGCATCGCCGGCAACGTGTGATCGCGCGCGCCGTAAGCGTGCGAAGCCCCACACCGCGACGCTGGTCTCATCCATGCTGAGCGACCGCCGGCATGAACCATCGCGCAGCCCTCCTCTCTCTCTGTCTCCTGGTCCCTGCATGCGCTGATGACAGCGGCGATGTCGGCGACATCCTGGCGTACGACTGCGAAGGCGAGCACCTCGCGCTCCGCGGCCTCAAGGATCTCGACGCCGACTCGGTCGCCACGGTCGAGCTCGACAGCGCGGTGATCGGCGTCGGCGGCTTCCTGCCGGGCGCCACGGCGAGCTACGCGCTCACGGTCCGCAACGTGCTCGCCGATCAGCTCGCCACCGTGGGCGACCACGACGTGGGCGCGATCAACATCAAGTACGTCGAGGCGCCCGCCAACGCGAACTGCCAGACTCCGGGCGAGTGCTGGGGCTTCGTGGCGACCGCCGGCACGTTCACCGTGCTGTCGACCTCGCCGTACCGCGCCGAGTTCACGCTCGCGGACCTGCACGACCACGACGGCTCCTCGGACACGCTCGGGCCCGCGATCTCCGGCAAGGTTTACGGCTGCCTCACGGCCGCACCGTGATCAGCGCAGCGGGCGCATGCCCTTGGCGCGGCGCAGGTCGTTGACCGCGCGCGCGACCTGCTCGTCGTGCAGCAGCAGCTTGGACAGGGCACCGGTCGAGAGGCCGAGGCGCTGCGCCGTCGCCGCGATCTCGAGGCCGCCGGCGACGAGCAGATCGAGGAGCTCGCCGATCGCGGCCCAGTACGTTCCGGTCAGCCGGGTCTTCGCGCCGAGCGGCGCAGTGCCCGCGGCGGCGAAGGCGGCCAGGCGGGCGGACGGGGCGTAGCCGTCGAGCCGCACGGGCTCGCGCACGTCGAGTGCGATCGCCGCGCGCAGCCTGCGCACCGCGTGCAGCTTGTTCTCGAGCTGCGAGCGGCTGTCCTCGCCGATCGCGGTCACGCCGGTCAGCTTGTGGCGCAGCCGCACCGCGCTCTCGGTCTTGTTGCGATGCTGTCCGCCCGGCCCCGACGCGCGATAGCGATCGACCTCGCACTGCGCGATCAACGCGTCGTCGCTCGCGAGCAGGTAGTCGGTGCGCAGCACGTCAGTTCGCGGCGGACGGGGCGGGCGTCTCCGGCATGCCGGGCGCCTTGTCGCCGGGCTCGAGATAGACGTCGATGCCCGCGCGCTCGCCGGCGCGCCCGTACTCGACGCGAGCGATGCCTCCACGCGACGCGTCGACGAGCTTGCCAAGCTTCGGATCGAGCGTCAGCTTCGCGGCGGTGCACATCGCCTCGAGCTCCGCGAGCGAGAGCCCCGGCGCGAGCGCGCCGACGCGCGCGATCTTCCCCCCGCGGATCCGCACGGCGAGGGAGACCTGCGGGCTCGCGACCGCCAGCAGCCGCTCGACGAGCGCGGGCTCGAGCGGCGCGCCGGTGAAGTGCGCGAAGCCCTGCGACAGCGCGGCCACCTGCGCGGCGGCGGTGTCGCCGGGCATCGCGAGCTCGACCTCGCTGTACGACGCGTCGCCGATCGACTGCGTGAAGCGATCGATGTGCTCGATCGCGTGGTCCTCGACGAACTTCTTGAGCTGGTACTTCGCCTCGTGCGTGCCGAACATGCCCTCGACGGCGGCCCATGGGTGCTGATCCCAGAAGTGCCAGCCCGTGGTGACCTTGCCGCCCACACGCCGATCCACGAGCCGACCACCGTGGGCTCGAGGTGCTCGCCGATCTGATCGAGCACGGCCGCGTCGCTCTTGGCGATGTTGCACAGCTTGAAGTAGTCCGCCATCCTCGGCACGAAGCCGCGCGGATCGCCCCACGCGCCCATCCACAACCGCTGCAGCTCGGTGCCGACCATCGCGAGGTAGGTCACCTCGCTCGCGTCCGGTGGCAGATCCGGCGGCATCGGGTTGTGCTCGAGCCAGCGATCGAGGTGGATGTCCATCCACTCCTCGACGAACGGCAGCTGCGTCAGGCTGATCAGATTCAACCGCACCGCGAGGGCGCGCTGCAGCGCGACTTCCAGCGAGCTCATGGCCTCCTACTCTAACGCGCCGCGCGCACGATGCCTGGGGGCAACAGCGCATTCAGCTGCATGCCGCCGGGGACCGCGCTGCCTTCGAGGATCACGACGCCGCCCTTCTTGAGCACGAGCGCCTCGCCGTGGCGCGTGTCGCCGAACGCGAGCCACGCGACCAGCTCGCCGAGCCACGGCTCGTGGCCGACCACGGCGGTGGTCTCGTTGCGCTCGGCGATCGCGGCGAGCAGCTCCGCCCGCGGCGCCTGACACAACAGGTCCGTCGCGTACGGCGGCGTCGTGCACAGCGGCGCGAGGAGCTCGGTGGTCTCCGCAGCGCGGCGCCACGGGCTCGAGATCAGGCGATCGAAGCTGACCTCGAGCTCGCGCAGGCCCTTGACGACCGCCTTCATCTTGCGCCGGCCATCCTTGGTCAGCTCGCGGTCGGCGTCGTTCTGTTCGGGCGCCTTGTCCTCGGCGATCGCATGCCGGATCACGTAGAGCCTCATGGCGGCCACTCTACCGCGCGCGGACTCACATGGTACGAACGCGCATGGCCAGCGACCTGTGGCGCATCAGCGATCAGTACCGCGGAGCTCCGCTCGATCCCGCAGACTGCGACCCCGATCCCATCGTGCAGTTCCGCGCCTGGTTCCAGCTCGCGCACGCCGCCGGGCTGCCCAAGGTCAACGCGATGACGCTCGCCACCGTCGACGAGCGCGGCCGCCCGCACGCCCGCATCGTGCTGCTCAAGGACGCCGACGAGCACGGCTTCGTGTTCTTCACCAACTACGACAGCGACAAGGGCAAGCAGCTCACCGCCTCCCCGTACGCCGCCCTCGTCATCTACTGGGATCCCCTCGATCGCCAGGTCCGCATCGAGGGCCGCGTCGAGCGCGTGACCGCCGCCGAGTCCGACGCCTACTTCGCGACCCGCCCGATCGGGAGTCAGCTCGGCGCCATCGCCTCCCCGCAGTCGCAGCCCATCCCCACCCGCAAGCTCCTCGAAGATCGCGTCGCCGAGCTGTCCGCCGAGCTCGGTGACGAGCCGCCCGCGCGGCCCGCGAACTGGGGCGGCTTCCGCGTCGTCCCCGATCTCGTCGAGCTGTGGCAGGGCCAGCCGTCGCGCTTGCATGACCGCGTGCGCTACCGGCGCAGCGGCGAGCACTGGCTGCGCGAGCGCCTCGCTCCCTAGGGACGGTTTCAAGTTAGCCAACGTAGGTACGCCAACCGGCAGTAATCGTTGGCCCCGATGGGGACGCTTTCAAGTTAGCCGGCCAGGCTCGCGAGGGCAGGCTTCGACCTGCGCCTTGACAAGGTGTTCGAGGCACACTAACTGATAGTGTGTAATGCACACCATTAAGGACGTGCGAGCAGCGGCGGCCGCGGTCAGCGGCGCACGCCACCTCCGCGCCGCGCGCAACGGCCAGGACGCGGCCGCGGCGTGGACGGGCGCCGGCGCCGGCGTGGTGGTCGTGTGTGATGGATGCGGCTCCGGCGGGAGCTCGGAGGTCGGCGCGCGCCTCGGTGTGCAGCTGATGCTGCGGGCGGTGACCGCGCGTGTGCTCGCGGGTGAGCGCGTGTCCGATCCGGCGCTGTGGGCAGGCGCGCGGCGCGTGGTCACGAGCGTGATCGACCTCGTCGCCGACGCGATGCCCGGCGCGCGCGAGCACGTCATCCACGAGCACTTCTTGTTCACGATCGTCGCGGCCGCGTTCGCCCACGACGAGGTCGGTGTGTGGGCGCTCGGCGATGGGGCCTACGAGCTCGGCGAGCGCACGGTCGTGCTCGGCCCGTTCGCCGACAACCGGCCGCCATACCTCGCGTACGACTTGCTCGGCGTGCCGCAGCCCGCGCACCACGACGTGGCGCCGGGCTCGGTGGGCCGCGTGATCGTCGCGACCGATGGCGTCGCGGAGGTCGGCCTCGACGCGATCCCCGTCGAGGCGGGGCTCCGGCATCCCGATGCGCTGCGCCGCCGGCTGTGGCAGCTCGCGTGCGGCATCGAGCGCATCGACTGGGACGCCGGCCGGATCATACGCACGCCGGCGGTGCTGCAGGACGACGGTGCGGTCGCGATCCTGGAGTGGACGCCATGAACCGCACCGTGTGGATCGACGGTGCGAAGGTCACGCTCGAGGCCGCGGCGCTCCTGGGGCAGGGCGGCGAGGCAGAGGTCTACGACCTCGGCGGCGGCCGCGTGTGCAAGTGGTGGAAGCCGGCGGACCACCCCGACTTTGACGGACTTCCCGACGCACAGGCCACCGCGCAGCGCCGGCTCGCCGAGCAACCCGCGAAGCTGCGGGCGCTGCCGGGCCGCCTGCCGCCCGCCGTCGTCGCTCCGAGCGGCCTGGCTCTCGCGGGTAAGCGTTCGACGAGCATCGCCGGCTACGTGATGCCGAAGGTCACCGGGGTCCCGCTGCACGCGTTCGGCGAGCCGAAGTGGCGCCGCGATCACCCGGTGCCTGGCGCCGACGTGGTGGTCGCGCTGCTCGCGCTTCACGACGCGATCGCTGCGCTGCACGCCTGCGGCGTCGTGATCGGCGACTGCAACGACCTCAACGTGCTCGTCGACGGTCCGCGCGTGCACCTGATCGACGTCGACAGCTATCAGTTCGCCGGCTTCTCGTGCGCGATGTTCAGCGAGCGCTTCGTCGACCCGCGGCTGTGCGATGCACGGCAGCTCGTGCCGGTCCGTCCGCACGACGCGGACAGCGACTGGTTCGCGTTCGCGGTCATGGCGTTCCGCTCGCTGCTCTGCGTCGGGCCGTGGGGCGGCGTGCACCAGCCGGCGGAGCCGAGCACGCGGTGTTCTGGCGCGCAGCGCGCGCTCCGCCGGCTGAGCGTCTACGCGTTCGACGTCGTGTACCCGCGCGCCGCGCGCTCGCTCGCGATCCTGCCCGACGAGCTCACCGACGCGTTCCGCGCGATCTTCGAGCGCGATCGGCGCGGGCCGTTCCCGCGCGACCTGCTCGCGCGCTTGCGCCTCCGCGCGTGCACCGCGTGCGGCGAGGAGCACGCGCGACCGCGGTGCCCCGCATGTCAGGCCGCCGCCGTGACGCCGCCGGTGGTCGTCACGGGAAGGTTGCGCTGGACGATGATCGATCCGCGCGACGTCGCGCCGGCAGCGTACGAAGTTGGTCGCGACGGAGCCGCGCCCACGTGGGCGCATGGGGTCGCGACAACGTCGACGGCGCTGGCGATCGGCTTCAAGCCGTCGGGTTCGGCGTCGGCATCGGTCACGGGGTCGGCATCGGCATCGGATCCGGCGTCGGCATCGGTGACACGCGCAGGCGTGTGGCTCTCCGCGGGTGCGCTGTGGCGCATGGGACGCCTCGGCCCCGAGCGCATCGGCAACATCCTCGTCGGACAGACGCGCGCGTGGGTCGGCGACAAGCTCGGCGTCGGCTTCTATCGCGCCGGTGGCTATGCGGTCGGGTTCGTGTTCCGTCCG
>DATLHR010000250.1:0-47861 GCA_035539815.1 Kofleriaceae bacterium | reverse complement strand
GTCTGGTCGCTTGCGCCGACGAACATCGCGCCGGCCAGTTCGCCTAGATCCAGCAGGAGCCGCGCGTCTTCAGCATCGAACTTTCGCCGGCCCGTGTGGCTGATGACCCAGATCGTCCCAACCCATTCATTGCCATTGTGCATCGGGATCAGCAGCAACTCCGCGATAGGCGCGATCGCTGTGAGGTAGCGATAGAACAGCTCTGGGTGGTGAAACAGCTGGGGCGAGTTTCGTTCGAGGCACAATCCGCAAGGACTGAAGGTCGCCGGCGTGGTGCCGGCTTCGAATGGCTCCATGCGCCCGCACGTTGCCGTCCAACGGAAAATCTCCTGTCCGACGTCGTCGCCATCCAAGATGCTGAAGCCGGCGGATTCCGCTTTGCACTGGGTCAGGATCATGGTCGCGATCCTGCGCAGGATGTCCTTCTGTTCCGCCTTCCGAGCGATCAGGGTGCCGATCTCGAGCAAGACATTGACTTCGCGTTCGAGCTGT
The DNA here is from genome assembly GCA_035539815.1 of Kofleriaceae bacterium. Taxonomy (GTDB): domain Bacteria; phylum Myxococcota_A; class Polyangia; order Haliangiales; family Haliangiaceae; genus JABFXX01. The sequence goes on along the minus strand of DATLHR010000250.1, from coordinate 47,369 downwards.
CTCGGGCGCGCTGGTCGGCTCGTCAGGAGATCCGTAGCGACCATGTCTTCGAGAGGCTCGTGCGCTTGCCTCATCGGGGCGCGCAGCCATCGATCAATCTCGTCCGACACTCCCAGAACGGTGCCACGCGAGGCGCCAGGCCGTCGAACGGGCAGTCCCCGCAGTAGCGTCCAGCGCTGAGCGGTCCGAATCCCAACCCCCAGGTACGTGGCAATCTCCTTCCACGACTTGAGGATCTTGCGCTGGTTCGACATGTCAGTTACGGCCCATCAGCAACTCACGACATGCCTGACCACTATCTCGGACTCGATACCGGGAATGCAACCGCTCGTTCTTCGTGACGCTTCATGACGCTTGTTGGCGCGCGCAGAATCGCGCTCGTCCCGATATTGTTTCGCCTGGCGATTCGGTTCGGCGAGCGTGTGGCTCAATAATAACGTCAATTCGCAGTCGCCTGCGCGGGAGAACCACATGCAGGCGACATCGTACGTCACTCGACTGTCTGCCGAAGATAAGGCGGCAATGCAGGCGTTCTGGCGCTTCTACGAACCTCGCCGGGCTTCGATTGCTGCGCGTGTCATGTCGATTGCCGCTCGACTACCCGAGTGGTCGAGCATGCTTGCCCATCTGGCGCCGGACGAGACTGCACGTCACGCGCAAGACTCCTACGTCCTACAGAAGCGAGCGGTGCTCGAGAACGAGTGGGAGCCATTCCTGGCGGACTTGCAAGCGCGAGCGGAGAAGTTCGCGGACGCCGGCGTTGGCTACTCCGCGTGGTTCGATGTGACTCGCACGTGCCGTGATGTCATCGGAGACGAGTTGCGCGGACTGCTAGAACAAGAGCCTCGGGACAACCTCGCGTCGGTTCTTGGCATCTCGCGTGGAATGAACCACCTGCTCGACATCGCACTCGAGCGCATCGGCGAGGCGTATCTCGTGCAGCATCGGCCCGTCGCGCGGATCGATGCCAGGTTCCGCGCGATGTTCGACGAAAGCCCATTGCCGATGTGGATGTTCGATCGCGAGACGTTGCGCTTCGCGATGGTGAACGACGCTGCGATTCGTCAGTACGGGTACAGCCGCGAAGAATTCATGGTGATGACGCTCGCCGATATCCGTCGCGCCGACGACGTCGTGGCGCTTGCTCATGATGTCGCGCGCACGCTCGGGTTGACTCCTGCCCGGACGTGGCAGCACTTCAAGAAGGACGGATCCAAGATTTCCGTCGAGCTCAGATCCAGTGACTTCGATTTCGATGGCCGTCCAGTCCGGCTCGTACTCATCACGGACCTCACCGAGCGCGTGAAAGCCGAGCAGGCGCTTCAAAAAACGCATGACCAGCTCCTGCATGCCCAGAAGATGGAAGCGATCGGTAGACTGGCCGGCGGCGTCGCACATGACTTCAACAACATTCTGACCGTCGTGCAGAGCTATGCATGTCTGCTCGAGGAAAGCATCGACGCAACAGATCCGCGGCACGTAGACGCCGTCGAGATTCGGCGCGCCTCAGAGCGTGCACGCGCAATTACGCGGCAGCTCCTCACGATGAGCCGGCATAGCGTCGTTTCACCTCGGTCGATCGATCTCGACGAGCTTGTCGCGGGCTTCGTCCCGATGCTGCGACGTCTCCTGGGAGAGACCGTCAACCTCGTCACCTACCGTGGAGGCGTTCCGAAAGTTGTCGTGGATCAAGGGCAGATCGAGCAGGTGCTCATGAACCTTGCCGCGAATGCGCGCGACGCAATGCCCGGCGGAGGTCGCTTGACGATCGAGTCGCGCACCGTCGACCTCGAGGGCGACACGGCGGCGGCGCGGCAGCTACGGGCGGGCCGATACGTCGAACTTGCCGTCACCGATTCGGGGATGGGCATCGATGCAGAAACGCAGACTCGAATCTTTGATCCATTCTTTACGACGAAGGACGTTGGCATCGGAACCGGGCTCGGCCTCTCGATCGCCCACGGAATCATCTCTCAAGCGGGTGGCTCGATCTCCGTGTATAGCGAGCGCGGACGGGGAACGACGTTCCGAATCTTGTTGCCGGTCAGCGAAAGTGTACCCGCAGTGGCGGCTCTTCCCATCGTCGTTGCGCCGCGCGCTCTGCCACCGCTACGCATTCTGGTTGTCGACGACCAGCCCGATGTGCGGTCCGTCGCCGTGCGCATTCTGAACGGCGCAGGCTGCAACGTGATCGAAGCGGCCAGCGCGGAAGAAGCCCTCAAGATTGGCGTTACCGAGGAGAAAAAGATCGACCTCGTGCTCCTTGATGTTGTCCTTTCCGATTCGCGAGGCGATGTCCTCGCGCGACAACTGCGCGAGCTCCGCCCCGATGTGAAGGTCTTGCATATGTCCGGATATCCCGCGAGAGCGCTCGCGCCTTCCGGGGCGTCTTCTGAGGAGTTGCTCACCAAACCGTTCAGCCCTGCCGAGCTGAGGGCGGCAGTAGCACACGCATGCGGACTATCGAGCAACGCCAGCACCTCGGGGCTCGATGCGACACCGGACAAACACAAGGCGATGCGACGCGCGCTCGTCGCCGACGATGACGAGTCGTTTCGGCGCGTTGTGGTCCGGATCCTGCGCAGGGCTGACTTCGACGTGCATGCTGTCGACAGTGGGCTCAAAGCAATCGCCGCTCTCGAAAAGGAGACCTTCGACGTCGTCGTGAGTGACGTCCAGATGCCGGATGGCGGCGGACTCGATCTGTTGCGCGCCGTTCGGCGCGTCGACCTCGATGTTCCGGTGGTTCTCGTGACGGGCCAGCCATCGCTCGCGGCAGCCGCGGAAGCCGTCGAGCACGGCGCGTTTCGCTATTTGACGAAGCCTTTCGACTCACAGGCCTTCACCAAAACCGTGAACCACGCCGCTCGTGCGCATGCACTTGCACGGCTGCGGCGTGAAGCCTTCAACGTCTCCGGCAGGCACGCCGGTGTCGCGGATCGCGCTGGGCTCGAGGTGAGATTCGAGCAAGCGCTCGAAGGACTATGGATGGTCTTCCAACCGATCGTGGACGCACGCACCGGTGCATTGTTCGGAGTCGAGGCGCTCATGAGGACGAGCGAACCCTCCCTGCCGACCCCGGACGCATTGCTCGATGCGGCGAGCAAACTTGGCCGCCTACCTCTCGTCGGTCGCAAGGTCCGGAGCCTGTGCGGAAAGATCTTCGCAGGCCGTTCGGACGGCCTCGCGCTGTTCGTGAACGTTCATCCAAGCGATTTGCAAGACATCGATCTAATCGCCGAAGAAGCAGTCCTCACAACGATTGCTCCACGCGTAATCCTCGAAGTGACGGAACGTGCATCGCTCGACAGTTCGCAGCAATTGCACGATCGCATCGGGCGCTTGCGCCAGCTCGGGTTCCGTCTCGCAGTCGACGACATCGGCGCTGGGTACTCGGGCCTAACGAGCTTCACCGAGCTGACGCCTGAGGTCGTGAAGGTCGACATGTCCCTCGTGCGGGACGTCCATACAAGCGCGGCCAAGCAACGCACAATTGGCGCGCTTTGCCGTTTGTGTCACGAAGTCGGCACGCTCGTCGTTGCCGAGGGGGTCGAGACTCTGGACGAGCGCGACACCTTGGTGAACCTTGGCTGCGACCTGTTGCAGGGCTACCTGCTCGGGAAACCCAACCGAATGCTGCCGTCGTGAATTGCGGACATCCGCGGTACATGAGCACGAGCGCAGTAACTGAGGGCAAGGCGCAGCTCGCGAAGGGCGCGAAGGCCTCTCGCGGAGAGGGCTCGGTGGAGAAGGGCTTCGCGCTGGAGGCGATCACCGCGCCGATCCCGCAGCGCGTGTTCCAGGGCGGCAAGAAGACCGGGGCGACATTCGAGCTGCGCAAGCTGTTCGATCGCCTGGACATCCTCACCCCCGACCGCACCTCTCCGAGCTGACTCCAGGGGCACGAAGGCGCCGGCACGTTCCTGTTCGACGTCGACTACCAGTTCGCCTGCGAGCGCAACCTCGGCGACAACGGGCGGATGTTCGTGTTCGACGATGCGGCGCTCGTCCAGTGTCACTGAGCTCGCGGTAGCTGCCTACAGCGCTTGATAGAGCCCGCCGCTCTCGCGAGCGAGCGCGCCGAGCAACACACCGTCCTGATCGTTGCCGATACCGATCGTGTCGATGCGGATGCCGCCGCGGATCGCTTCGCGCGCGTCGCGCAGGACGGAGGCCGCGTTGCCGCCGATGTTGCCGAGGCCGTCGGACAGCAGCACGATCCGGCGCGCGTTCATCAACATCGCGGTCCGCATCGCGGGGCCGAGCGCGGTGCCGCCCTCGGGGAGGCTGTCGCGGACGAACGAGATCATGTCGGCGCGGCCATTCTCGTCGAGGATGACGAACGCCGGCGCGTAGGCGTCGAGCTCGACATTGAAGAACAGGACGTTGAGGCGCGTGCCCGCGGGCAGGCGCTCGAGCGCGTCCGCGAGCTCGGCCTGCGCGACGTCGATCTTGCGCGGCGGGGGCGGCCCTGCGGGTGCCGGGGGCATGACCGTCGCCGCACTGTCGACCGGTGGTGCCTCGGCGGAGGGGTCGCTGCCGGGCGGCGACGAGGGCGCCGGTGGTGGCGGCGACGAGGGCGGCTCGTTGACCGCGGGTGGCGGCCCTGGAGGCGGCGACCACGACGGCGGCGGAGCGTCCTGCGGGGGTGACGGCGGCGACGGCGGTGGCACCGCGAGCTCGGCGAGCCGGCCCTGCGCGAGCTCCGCCATCGAGCCCGAGCAGTCGAGTACGAACACCACATCCTGCGCGCCCTCGAGCGGCACGCCGAAGAACTCGACGACGGGCGCGTTCTGCATCGACACCGCCACGGGCGGTGCCTCGACGCGCGTCTCGACACGAGCCTCCACGCGCGTGGTGGTCTTCACCGCGATCCCGATCTGGCCGGGTGCGGGCAGTCGAACCGTGCAGCCGACGCCAACCAACGCGAGCGAGATGAGCGACCATGGACGCATGAGTGACATCCCCCGAAGCGTGTCTCCTACGGTAACCGGGATCGGTGCCGTTGGGTGCGTGGCGGTGCTCGCGGCGGGTTGCGTCCGGCAGTTGCCACCGGCGCCCACACCGCCGCCGGTCGCTCCCCGGGTCGAGGCCGCTGCGCCGCCGCCGCAAGGCTACGGCCGCCTCATCGTCGATGTGGTCGAGGGTCCCGCGCCGGTGCAGCGCATCCACATGGCCTCGCAGCCGGTCGATAACGGCCGCGGCCGCACCGTCTATCGATTCTCCGAGCAGCCCGAGCCACTGTGCACCGCTGCCCCGTGCGCGGCCGACGTCCCCATCGGCAACATCCTGCTCGCGTTCCCCGTCGTCGGCCGCAACGCGCAGGAGGTCGAGCTCGTGCACGTCGGCCCCGATCCCTCCGTCTACCGGCGCGCGCTCAGCATCTACGAGGACAAGACCGGAGGCACCCGCGTCGCCGGCATCATCGCCACGTCGCTCGGCGGCACCGCGATGATGACGGGCGCGGCGCTGCTACCGATCGGGCTCGCCAAGGACAACAGCGGTCTCACGCTCGCCGGCAGCGTCTCGCTCGGCGCGGGCGTCGTCTCGCTCGTGCTCGGCATCCTCGCGATGCGCGCGGATGCGCCGACGTTCCGCCCCGGCGCCTCGAATCACTTCCCGCTGCAAGGCGCGACGCCCTGATCGAGGATCAGCCCTTGTCGCGCTCCGGCAGCGCGTCACGGAACACCTCGAACGTCTTCCACGCGGGCACCGGTGGCGTGTAGTCGGGGCCTGGCACGTACGCCGACTCCTCGACCAGCTCCATGCGATGGATGTAGCGCGGGCAGTTCGGGAACACGCGCTCGATGCGCACCTCGACGAGGAACGCCGCCCCGGGGACGGCGGCGCAGCGCGCGGGATCGCGCACGAGCTGCGCGCACCCTTTCACGCGCAGGCGCTTCGGCGTCGTGAAATCGATGAACAGCAGCGCGACCCGGGGATTCACGAGCACGTTGCCCCAGCTGCGGTACATCCCGTTACCGTCGTAGTCGGGGATCTCCAGCGTGCTCGCGTCGACGACGCGCACGAAGCCCGGTAGCCCACCCTTGTAGGAACACTCGGGGCTGCCGTCGGCGTCCGTCGTTGCGAGAAAGAACATCCGATTGCGCTCGATGAAGGCGCGATCCTCGTCGGTGAGCTGCCGGCGCAGCGTGACCTCGCTCAGGCGGTCGGCGATCCGGCGCGTGTCGCGCTCGTCCTGCAGCTCGCGCATGCCGCGATGATAGAACTCGTCCTCGTCCATCGGTCCCCTCCTCGTTGGTCGCGGCGGACAGTCTACGTCAGTAGGGCAGCACGAAGTCGGAGCTGAGCGCGGCGTGATCGCTCCCGCCCCACCCGTCCGCGTCGCGCCACACCTTCGACGATCGCGGGAGCCGCACGACGCTCGCGCTCGGCGCGAGGAGCAGGTGATCGATCGCCTGCCCGTTGCCCTGATAGACGTAGGTCGCCTGCGCCCCGATCGGCAGATCGTCCGCGACCCGGACGAGCGCACCATCGACGACGAGCGCGTTCAACGGGGGCGAGCCCGGCGTGTCGTTGAGATCGCCGCCGAGCACGACGAGCGCGCCGGGTGACTGCATCGCGCGCTCGTTCACGATCCGGCTCGCGGCCTGCGCCTCGGCGAGGCGACGCGCGGGCTCGTCGTTGACCTTGGAGCGAAAGTGGGCCGCGAGCAGCACGACGTCCTTGCCGCGCTCGGTCTGCACGTGCACCTCGAGCAGCTCGCGGCTGAACGTGGTCACCGTGCCGTCGGGCAAGGTCAGCGGGTTGGTGGCGCGGTGCCGGTGCACGGCGGCGAGCGGCCGGGTCGACAGCACCGCGACATCGACCGAGGCCGCGGTCCCGATCTCGCCGAGCACGCCTTCGGGCATGACGTCGCCGAGGCGCGCGAGCAGCGCGTCGAGGCACGCCTGGGTCTCGATCTCCTCGAGCGCGACGAGGTCGGCATCGAGCGTGCGGATCGCGGTGGCGAGCTGGTCGGCGCGCTGCTCGAACGCCGCCTGCGTCGGTAGCGCCTCGTAGTCGTCCGTCGCGCACGCGCCGCTCTCGCAGACGGTGTCGAAGAACCGGCGCACGTTGAACGTGGCGAGGCGCACGTGCTCGCCCTCGGGCGCATCGATCGGGACCGGCGGATCGGGGACGTCGCGGCACGCCGCGAGCGCGAGGACGAACGCGAGCGTGCGCACGCTAGAGGCGCGGGCGGAGGCCCATCTCCTGCAACAACATATCGGCGCCGTCGAGCTTGTCCATCACCCACAGCATGTAGCGCACGTCGACGTGGATCTTGCGCACCATGCGGCCGTCGAACACGACGTCGGAGGCCACGCCCTCGATCGTGCTGTCGAAGTTGAGGCCGACCAGGCGCGCCTGATCGTCGAGCACCGCCGACCCCGAGTTGCCGCCCGTGGTGTCGAGGTCGCTGAGGAGGTCGACGGGCAGCTCGCCGTCGGCGCCCGCGTACGGTCCGTACGCCTTGGCCTGGACCGCCGCGAGCAGCGGCGCCGGCGCGTCGAACGGCTCCTTGCCGGTGTTCTTCGCGGCGATCTGCGCGGCGGTGGTGAACGGCGCGTCGGAGGGCTTGAACGCCTTCACCGTGCCGTAGGTGATGCGCAGCGTCGAGTTGGCGTCCGGGGCGAGCAGGCCGCCGAGGACCTCGCGCATCGCGTCGGCGTACAGCGGGGCGACGAGCATGAGCTCGCCCGTGCGCGCATCGGCGCGCTTCTCCTCGGCCACGTACACCTTCCACACGCGCTGCGCCGCGCGCAGGAACGGATCCTTCGACGCCGCGAGCTTCGCCTTGCTGCCGCGCTCGACGAGCTCGAGGCGCAGCTTCTCGTCGGCGAGCGTGGACGTGCGGTACCAGGCGTCGAGCGTCTTGTCGATCAGCGCCTCGTCGAGCTTCTGCGACGGCTTGGCGCCGAGCAGCAGCGGCAACCACGCGCGCTCCGCGGCGGGGAGCTTCAGCGCGCGAACCAGGGCGAGCCGCAGCTGCGCGCGATCGAGCGTCGCGTCGTACTGCCGCGTCAGCTGCTTCTGCGCGGCGAGCGCGGGCGCGAGGTCACGCTGCTGGTAGCCGGCCTTGCGCTCGGCGTCGGGCTTGGTGCGCTCCTCGGCCCACCGCGTGATCGACAGCGCCGACGACAGCAGCGACGAGTAGCTGAACGCGACGGCGCGATCGTAGTCGGCGCGCGCGGTGCGCTGCTCGTCGAGGATCAGCTGCTCGAGCTTGTCGAGCGCCGCCTTGTGGCGCTCGTGGCCCGGCTGCGCGGCCCATGCCTTGGTCTCGCGGTCGAGCTTCGCCTTGCGCTCGAGCAGGTCGCCCCTCGTCAACCCGGCGAGCACGCCCTCGGTCTTCTCGAGGCCGTTCTGCACGCGCTGCTTGAGCACGCCGGCCTTGATCGCCGTCTCGCCGGCCGCCTTGAGGTGCGCCTCGGCGACCGCGTAGCGCTGCTTCGCGAGCTCGATGTAATACGGGTAATACCACTCGACGTCGTGCTTCACCTCGAGCGCGGTCTTGGTGCGCGTCGTGCGGCCGGGGAAGCCCGCGATCATCACGAAGTCGTTCGGCGCGAGCCCCTCGTCGGAGACCTTCAGGAAGCCCTTGGGCCGGTACGGCACGTTGTCCGTCGCGTAGTCCGCGGGCTTGCCATCCTTGCCGACGTACGCGCGATAGAACGAGAAGTCGCCGGTGTGGCGCGGCCACTGCCAGTTGTCGATCTCGCCACCGTAGTTGCCGATCGAGCGCGCCGGCGCGTAGACGAGACGCACGTCGCGGATCTCGAGCTCCTCGATCAGCACGTACATGCCGCCGCGGAAGTACGTGGCGACGTTGCAGCGAATGCCGGGGCGATCCTTCTCGCAGGTCGCGAGCTGCTGCTTGATCCGGCGCTCCGCCTCCTCCTTGCGCGCGACCGGGTCCGCGATCGCCTCGAGGCCGCCGCGCACCGCCTCGGTGACGTCGGTGAACGCCTGCGCGACGAACACGCGCTCGGCGGGTCCGGCCGACGGCTCCTCGGCGCGCGTCTTCGCGAGGAAGCCCTGCTCGACGAGGTTGCGGTCCGGCTTCGAGTTCACTTGCAGCGCGCTCTGCACGCAGTGGTGATTCGTGACGATGAGGCCGTCGGGCGACACGAACGACGCCGAGCAGCCGTTGAGCCGCACGATCGCGTTCATCGGTGCGGCGAGCGGGTCGGCGAGCAGCTTCGGATCGAGCTTCACCCCGAGCTTGCGAAACGCCTCGGCGTGACCGGGCAGCGTCATCTGCTGCGGCATCCACATGCCGCCCGGGTTCTCGTAGGCGCGGCGCGCGGCGAGCGCGGGATCCGCCTCGGCGGTCTGCCGCGGCGGCGTCGTCGGGTCGACGTCGCGCGCGGGCTCGGGTTGGACCGGCGGGGTCTTGCCTCCGCACGCGACGACGAGACCGAGGAGCAGCGCACCGAGCTTCATGCCCCCGGCAATAGCACGGCATGCTCGGTCTCGTGGCACCTTGTAGCCGTGCGCCCGTCCGTGCCCCTGCTGCTCCTCGCCTGCGTGGCCTGCCGCAAGGACGCCGCGCCGACCCCCGCCGAGATCACGGCGCGCGCGTGGGAAGCGCACGGCATCGTCATCGCCGCCGGCGAGCAATCCCGCACGTGTGCCGAGGCCGGCCCCGCGATGCAGGCCGCGTTCGTGAAGCATCGCCAGGCGTTCGTCGACGCGGTCGCGCTCGATCGCGACCGCGCCCGCCTCGAGGCGGCGACCGCGTACATCGAGGCCAACGAGCAACGCTATCGCGACCTCGACACCCGGATGGAGGCGCTCTCCGACCGCTGCGCCGACGAGCCGACCGTCCAGGCGGCGTTCGATCAGATGGAAAATCCCTGACGGCTGACAGCCTGGGGCGAACCGAGTAGAGTGCGCCGCCATGGCCGACCAGGACGACGACTTCGCTGCGATGTTTGCGGAATCCGAGAAGGGAGCGCCCCGCGCGCGCCGCCCTCGCGTCGGCGACATGGTCGACGGCAAGGTGATCTCGATCGGCAAGGACGCCGTGTTCATCGATGCCGGCGGCAAGGCCGAGGGCGTGCTCGAGCGCAGCCAGGTCACCGACCCCGAAGGCAACCTCCGCGTGAAGGTCGGCGATCGGCTCGAGGCGCGCGTCGTCTCCGATCAGGGCGGCGTGCTCCAGCTGCGCGTCAAGCTCGCCCGCGGCCCCGAAGCGAAGGCGGAGCTCGTGCAGGCAGCGGAGCTCGGCATCCCGGTCGAGGGTCTCGTCACCGAGGTGATCAAGGGTGGCGTCTCGGTCGACGTCGCGGGCGTCCGCGGGTTCTGCCCGGCCTCGCAGATCGATGCGCGGTTCGTCGAGGACCTCGCGGTCTACGTCGGCCAGAAGCTCGAGTTCCGCATCACCCGCTACGAGCCGCCGCGCAACCTCGTCCTCTCGCGCCGCGCGCTGGTCGAGGAGCAGAAGGAGAAGCTCGCCGCCGTCACGCGCAAGAGCCTCGTGCCCGGCGCCGTGCTGCGCGGCAAGGTCGTCGGCTTCAAGCCGTTCGGCGCGTTCGTCGACATCGGCGGCATCGAGGGCATGCTGCACGTGTCCGAGCTCGGCTTCTCGCGCGTCGAGAAGCCCGACGACGTGCTGAAGCTCGGCCAGGAGATCGATGTCGCCGTGCTCAAGATCGAGCCCGGCGAGAAGGGCGAGCGCATCTCGCTCTCGCTCAAGGCACTCGCCAACGATCCGTGGAACGACGCCACCGCGCACCTCCGCGAGGGCCAGCGCCTGAAGGGCACGGTCACGCGGCTGCAGCCGTTCGGCGCGTTCGTCGAGGTCGCGCCCAACGTCGAGGGTCTCGTCCACATCAGCGAGCTCGGCGCCGGCCGCCGCATCAACCATCCCAAGGAGGTCGTCTCGGTCGGCCAGGAGGTCGAGGCGGTGGTGCTCGGCGTGGATCAAGAGCGGCGCCGCCTCTCGCTGTCGCTGTCCGCGTCGAAGGACGGCACCGCCGAGGACGTCGCGGCCGCCGCCAGGTCCCACGCCGCCCCCGCGAAGCTCGGCACCTTCGGTGATCTCCTCCTGCGTACCAAGAAGTGAGGCCCCCCATGCGTACGCTCCTCCTCTCGCTCGCACTCGTCACCGCCGCCTGCGGTGGCAACAAGAAGTCCACCACGACGCCCGCCTCCGACGACAAGAACGAGGCGGTCGATGACGACGCGGACGATCGCGACGCGGCTCGCCCCGACGACGCCGACGACATGCCGGCGAAGGACATGGCTGATCCCGACCTCGCGGAGTGAGCCACGCCGTCGCGCCCGGCACGGAGGCGCTGCGAGCGGCGAGTGCCGGACTCATCTATGGAGCTATCCTTCTTCATGGCACGCGCACAATTTGCGAAGGGCTCATCGAAGGTCGGTAAACCTCGCGCTGGACGTGGCTCCGTGGAGAGGACGCCTCTCACGATCCGGTCGCGGCAGCCGCTCGGGAGCGGGTTCGAACAACGGGTTCGGTCGCAGCTCACGAGTCGAGTCGGGCGCGCGGCGGGCGTCATCGAACGACTGACCGTGCGCTTCGACGACATCAATGGTCCGAAGGGCGGCATCGACACGGTGTGCCGGATCAAGGCGGTCGTGAGCGGGCGTCCATCGCTCGTGGTCGAGAAGCGGGCCTCGTCCGAGGATGTGGCGTTCTCGCAGGCGGTGAATGCGCTCGCGACGGCGGTCGCGCGCACGCAAGGGAAGCACGGGCTGCGAACCGGGCACCGCGCGGGGCCGAGCACGCGGCCAGCCCCGCGCCCTCGGGCACAGGTGCGCGATGACGGCGAGCTGATCGGGCGACGGGTCGGACGCGGCACCCGAGCGCTGTCGCGCGCCCTCCACCGGCCCGAGAAGGGCGATCGCGCACATTACGTCGACACGGCCGCCAGCGGCGCGAGCGCCTCCGATCGGCGCGCGGGCGGGCAGTTCACGGCGCGGCGCAACACGCTCGCGCGGACCACGCGCGCGACCGCGACGCTCGAGGATTCGCGGACGCGGCCCTCGCGCAAGAGCACGCGGAAGAGCGCCAATCGCGGCAAGCCGAGCCAGACCAAGGAGCGGGCCGCCGTCGCGCGCGCGCTCCGGCCACAGGCCAAGGCCATGCGTCGCGGTTAGCGATCCATCCCCCTCCGTAGGCTCTTGGAGAGGACGAGCGCGACCAGCGTGGTCACGAGAGCGATGGTGAGCAGCGGCAGCACGGTCCTCGGGCCACTCCTCGTCAGTGTGCGAGCAGCTCGCCCGCGGTCCGCGCCGGGTGCAGGCGGCCCTCGAGACGCTCCTCGAGCATCGCGAGCAACAGCTCGTTGGTCTCGCGCGCTCGTGCGCGCAGCACGGGCAACCGCTCCGCGATCTTCGCGCGGATCTTCGCGCGCGTGTCCCACGACCGATCGATGCGCGCGATCAGCTGTCCGATGCCGATGCTGCCGAGCGCCGGCGTCTCGATCTCCAGATCCTGGAGCAAGCCGGTCACCTTGGAGGCGTACGGCAGCGCCGCGAACGGCGTCCCGCGCAGGGCCGCGAAGATCAGGAAGTGCAGGCGCATGCCGACGGCGAACTCGAAGCGGCCCATGAGATCGAGGATCTGTCGCGGCGAGTAGTGGCGGCGCAAGATCTCCGCGCTCTCCGCGTTCTGCATGTGCGCGACGACCGCGTGGCTGTGCTGGACGTCGGACTTCTCCATCGGCACGAACAAGACCTCGGCGTCGTAGCGCTCGACGATGAAGTCGGCGGCGTTCGCGAGCAGCGCGTAGTACTCATCGGTGCGGATATCGGGCGCCGCCGGCCCGGGCTCGCGGACCGAGAAGCCGACGAGCTTGCGATCGAGCTCGACGCCCTCCGACCGCAGCGCCTCGATCGACAGCGGCTCCGGCTCGAGCATGAACGCGGGATCCGCGGTCAGGTGGATCTCGCTCGTGACGCCGACATCCTCGAGGAGACGATAGCCTTCCCGATCGCGGACCGAGATGACCGGCGGCACGGCCGCGTTGAACGCTTCCTGGACGGCTCGCCGCGTGCGCGGCAGCGTCAGCGGCCCCGCGCTGATCGCGTAGACGAACACCGGCACCCGGAGCTCGTTCGCGATGAACACCTCGCGCAGGTACTGCTCGGTGTCGCGATCGTACAGGATGCCTCCACCGCCGAGGATCAGGAGATCCAGGCGCTCGATCTCGGGGAGTATCTCTCTGCGCGTGCGTCCGCTCGTGGAGATCGCGCGCTCGACGGCGTGGCGCGCCAGGGTGTCGACCGGGTTCCGCGAGAACACGGTGATCTCGGCATCCACGGTCGCCCGCAGCTGACCGAGGATGCCCTCGAGGATCGCCTCGTCGCCGAGGTTCAAGCCTCCGTACGAGCCGGAGATCGCGATGTTGAGCTTGCGCTTGGCCATGGACACCTCAGAGTGGCGTGAGTGGGTGGGGCCACGCGAGCTCGACTCCCTCGCGTCGCAACAGGCCCTGGAACGTCTCGAGGATCGCTGGATCGTTGCGAACCACGCGCGGTAGCACGCGGTGCTCGAGGCAAAACGCGGCGAGCAGCCCCGCGACCTCACCGATGTTCCACTCGACGGGGTGGAGCCGATACGCGCCATTGGTGATGTGCGTGACGCCGAGGTTCTTGCCGCCTGGAAGCAAGTTGTCGACGCGCACGGGGATCATCGCGCCGAGTGGGATCTGGAACGGCCAGCACCCGGTATCGAGATAGCCCGCGCCGCTCACCCGCGGATGTAGATCGATCCGGTAACACCCGATCCCGACCGTGTCGTGGAAGAGCTCGGGCCCGTCGGTGCGCAGCGGATGTGCGATGTGTTGCTCGAGGACGGTGAACTCCGCGCGGATGCGCCGGGACTCGCGAACGTACGGCGCCTGCGCGAGTCCATCAGGGGTCCCGCCGACGACGTCGCCGCGCAAGCGCAAGCCGGGGTACCCGACGCCGCCGTCGGGGCGCGGCGCCTCGGTCTGCATCCAGTAGAGGAGGCTCAGGCTGAGCTGACGCGCGGCCTCGAGGTTGCGCGCTTGCTCGGCAGGATCGACGCCGACGATGGGGCCGAACCAGTAGTCGTTCTGCGGCCAGTTCACGACGGTGATGTCGCTGCGCGCGAACCCGGGCTCGAAGTTCTCGCGATCGAGGATCCGGCGGAACCGCCACCACGGGTGATCGTCCTCGGCCTCGAACAGATATCGCGTGAGCGGCTCGAGCGTCTCCGGCTTCACGGTGGTCCAGCTCAGCAGCGGCCCCGGCCAGCCCACGGGGCGGAGCTCGCGCCAGAGCTCGTACTGCCGTGGCTGGTCGATCGTGTGGTCCTCGCCTTCGAGGTGCTCGATCGCGAAGCACACCGTGATCGCCTGCTGCTCGCGGGGATCCGCGGTGTCCGCAGCGTGCGGCTCGCCGGTCTCCGATCGAGCCTCGGCGCCCAGCACGTGCTCGACGCCCGCGAGCTCGAGCAGCTCGCCGTATGGCGTGGCGTCGATGAAGTACGGTGCCTCGATGAGCGAATCTCTGCCCGACTCGCGGCCGCGCACGACGACCCCGGTGATCCGATCGCCGTGCGTCCACGCCTCGATCGGCCGGTGCGGGTGCATGATGAACAACCGGCCGCCGAGCTGGTGCGGGATCATCAGCTCGTGCAACACGGCGACCGCGATCCGGGGGTCATGGCACAGCCGGCTGACCCAGCCATTGCCGGGGTTCAGCGCCGCTCGCGCCCGCGCCTCTGCGGTGAGCGGAGTATTGCCTCGGTAATAGGCGCGGATCCCGTCGCGCAGCGCGCGATAGCTCGCCGTGGCGCCGTGCTGTTCGATCCACGGATGCTCGTCGGGGGGGACCGCCTGGTTCGTGAGCTGCCCTCCCACCCACTTCGTCTCCTCGGTGAGGATCACGCGGCGTCCGAGACGCGCCGCTGCCAGCGCGGCAGCGCAGGCGCCGAGACCTCCTCCGATGATCGCGACGTCTGCTCGCAGGACCTCCACGAGCGGCCAGGGACTCAAGATGCGTGCCCATCGCGCGCGTCCCAAGATGTCGTTGCGCGCTTCCCCTACCCTACGCGCGGTCCCGATCGGGCACAGTTGCCGCATGCGACGTACCGACTGGAAGCCGTTGCTCGATCGCACGGCGCACCTCGCGACCGAGTTCCTCGAGAGCCTCCCCGACCGCCGGGTCTCGCCGGTGAGCGGCGCCGCGGCGATGCTCTCCGCGCTCGATCGTCCGGTGCCCGAAGCGCCGTCGGATCCGAGCGCGGTCGTCGACGAGCTCGCGCGCACCGTCGCGCCCGGGCTCACGGCGATGCCGAGCGGCCGCTTCTTCGGGTGGGTGATCGGCGGTGGCGTCCCGGCCGCGGTCGCCGCCGACTGGCTCACGTCGGTGTGGGACCAGAACACGGGCAGCGCCGAGGGCACGCCGGCCGCGGCGGCGATCGAGCACGTCGTGTTGCGCTGGGTGGCGCAGCTGCTCGAGCTCCCCGCCGCCTCCGGCGCGCTCGTCACGGGCGCGCAGATGGCGAGCTTCGTCGGGCTCGCCGTCGCGCGGGCCGAGGTGCTCCGCGCGGTGGGCTGGGACGTCGAGGCCGACGGGTTGATCGGTGCACCACCGATCGAGGTCGTGGTCGGTGCGGAGCGCCACGGGACGATCGATCGTGCCTTGCGCATGCTCGGCTTCGGGACCAAGCAGGTCCGTGTCGTCGAGGCCGATCGCGAGGGGCGCCTGCGCGCGGACCGGTTCGAGCTCCGCGGCGACGGCCCGCTGATCGTGTGCGCGCAGGCGGGTAACGTGAACGGCGGCGGCTTCGATCCGATCGCCACGATGGCGGCGCGCATCGCCGAGGCGAAGCAGCGCCGGCCGGTGTGGCTGCACCTCGACGGCGCGTTCGGGTTGTGGGCTCGCGTCGCGCCCGCCCGGCGTGAGCTGGTGGCCGGCGCGGAGCTCGCGGATTCGTGGTCGACGGACGCGCACAAGTGGCTCAACACGCCCTACGACTGCGGCATCGCGCTCTTGCGAGACGCCGAGGCACATCGGCGCACGTTTCACGGCGGCGCGACCTACCTGCCGGGCGAGGCGACCGTGCCCAACCCGTTCGATCACACACCGGAGCTGTCGCGGCGCGCCCGCGGGTTCGCGCTGTGGGCCGCGGTGCGCCAGCTCGGACGCACGGGCGTCACCGAGCTCGTCGAGCGCTGCTGCGCGCACGCGACGGCGTTCGCCACCGGCCTCGCCGCGATCGACGGCGTGGAGGTGATGAACGAGGTCGTGCTCAACCAGCTGGTGGTGCGGTTCCGCGACCCCGAGGGCATCGACGACGACGCTCACACGCGAGAGGTGACGGCGAAGGTGATCGAAGACGGCGTCTGCTATCCGTCGATCACGACCTGGCGCGGCCGCGCGGGGATGCGGATCTCGGTGTCGAACTGGTCTACGGACGAGGACGACGTGCGCCGGAGCATCGACGCGATCGGACGAGCGCACCGAGGTGGTGCGCTCACTACGCCGCCTTCAGCGCGCTAGGCGCTCAGGCGGTTGGCGCCGCAGCGGTGGGCTTTGCCCCCGCCTGCGTCGCTGCGAGCCCGGGCGTGAGGCCGAGCTGCATGAGCAATGCGAACATGTCGAAGTAGTGCCGTTGCTCGCAAATCTTGCCGTCCCTCACGACGGCGACGAGGCACGCCTTCTCCGACACCCGCTTGTTCGTCGCCTGGATGATCCCGAACGGTGTCTCGAGTGACCCGGTGTGTGTCCCCGTCCACTCGACCTCCGCGACCACGTGTTCCCCGCTCGCGAAGCCACCGAGCACCTTGCACTTCACATCGGGGAACGCACGACGCCAGCCTTGCAGGATAGCGAGATACTTGTCTGCGCCTTCCACGCGGCCCGTCGGCTCCTCGTAGATCACGTTGTCGGCAGTGACAGCCTTGACGCCGTCCCACCGGCCCGCCGTGAAATCTTCCAGACTCTTCGTCAGGATTTCGAGCATGTTCCTTCACCTCCTCTCTCGATCGAGAGGGAGGCATCACGCATGCCACCGGCGCGCGTCAGACGCGGACGTACTCGAAGTCTTCGGGCAGGCCGTTGATGCCCTTGATCGGCGGCGCGATCCAGCTCGCCATCTTGCCGCGCTCGTAGACCGGCTTCATCAGGCTCTTGATGTAGTCCTCGTCGGCCTGGGTCGGCAGCCACTCACCGCGGCGCGCGGCGAACGTGGCGGCGTCGATCATCTCGCCGTCGGGCGTGAACGGCGACGTGGACCACATGCCGATCTGGCGGTGGAACTTGTTCGACGGCAGCTTCATCTCGAAGTCGAGGCCCTCGTCGCGGATGGTCTTGTTCCAGCGATCGACCCCGCGCTGGCAGTCCTTGATGTACTCGGTGCGCAGCACCTCGTTGAGCGCGTTGCGCATCGGGATGTCCTTGTGGACGACCTTGCCGTTCTCGAGGACGTCCATCGCGAAGTGCGAACCGACGAGCTTGTGCTCCTCGTAGCGGTCTTCCTTGTAGCGGCCCTTGAGACCGGCGGCGAACGCATCCGCGGCGTTCGACGAGACCTCGCCGCCGAACAGGTCGAGCGACAGCGTGTACCAGAGGTTCAGGTACTTCTGGATCGTCGGGAGATCGATGCCGCCGAGCTTGCGCGGATCACCGTTGGTCTCCTTCGTCAGCTCGCACGCGCGCTTGATCACGCGCTGCACGCCGGTCTCGCCGACGAACATGTGGTGCGCTTCCTCGGTGAGCATGAAGCGGCACGTCCGCGCGAGCGGATCGAAGCCGCTCTCGGCGAGCGCGGCGAGCTGATACTTGCCGTCGCGGTCGGTGAACATCGTGAACATGAAGAACGACAGCCAGTGCGAGGTCGGCTCGTTGAACGCGCCGAGGATGCGCGGCTTGTCGGCGTCGCCCGAGCGGCGCGCGAGGAGCTCGTCGGCCTCCTCGCGACCGTCGCGGCCGAAGTAGGTGTGGAGCAGGTAGACCATCGCCCACAGGTGGCGGCCCTCCTCGACGTTGACCTGGAAGAGGTTGCGCAGATCGTAGAGCGACGGCGCGGTGGCGCCGAGCGCGCGCTGCTGCTCGACGGACGCGGGCTCGGTGTCGCCCTGCGTGACGACGAGGCGGCGCAGCATGTTGCGGAACTCGCCGGGGACCTCGTCCCACACCGGCTGGCCCATGTTGTCGCCGAAGCCGTGCACGCGGTTCGGATCCTTGGGCTCGAGGAAGATGCCCCAGCGGTAGTCCGGCATCTTCACGTAGTCGAAGTGCGCCCAGCCGTTCGCCTCGACGGAGACGGCGGTGCGCAGATAGATGTCGCGCTCCTGCCAGCCCACCGGACCCATCTGCTTCCACCAGTCGATGAACTGCGGCTGCCACGCCTCGAGCGCGCGCTGCAGGCGCTTGTCGCTCGACAGGTTGACGTTGTTCGGGATCTTCTCGTCGGAAAGCACGGTGCTCATGGTCGATTCCTTAGGTCCGCTTCCACTGGAACTGCGGCCGCTCGGGCTGGCCGTAGAGGGTGAGCGCGCCGTGCTCGCCGGTGGAGTTGGCGCGGGTGAAGATCCAGTTCTGCCAGGCGGAGAGCCGGCCGAAGATCTTGGTCTCGAGCGTCTCGGGTCCGACGAAGCGCAGTGAGGCCTCCATGCCGGTGAGGGCATCGGGCGACAGCGACGCGCGCTCCTCGATCGCGATGCGCAGCTCGTCCTCGAAGTCGATGTCGTCGGCGGCGACCGTCGCGATGCCGAGCTTCTCGGCCTCCTCCGACGAGATCGGCCCCTCGGTGCCGCGCGCGAGCACCTTGGTGACTTGCTCGGGGTCGCCGTAGAACCGCGCCTGCAGGCGCGACATGCCGGTCGACGTGGTGTGGAAGCCCTGGTTCGCGACCGAGGTGGCGACCGCGATCTTCTCGTCGCCGTCGATCAACATGTAGAAGCGATCGGCGCCGAGCGCGAGCTCGAGCAGCACGCCGGCGAAGCACGAGTCCGCGCGATCGGCGACGGCGTAGAAGCTACGCGCGGTGTTGTCGAACCGCTTGAGCACGCGGCGCTGCAAGAGACGGATCTCGCGGGCGAAGCCGGTGGTCGCCTTGGCGAGCGCCTCGTCGTGCGCCTGCACGAGCGCGCGATCACCGACGGTGCGCACGGTGACCATGCCGGTCTCGGGGAAGTCGAAGCGCAGGCGGAGCAGCGCGTCGTCGAGCTCGCGGAACGCGCGCAGGCTCCACGTGTCGGCCGACGTCAGGTCCGTCGGCGCGCTCTCGGGGCCCTTGACCACGAGCGCGGCGGTGCGCGCGGCGCGGTCGAACGTCAGCTCGACGTAGCGATAGGTGATCGCGTTGTCGGTGAGCTTGGGCGCGAGCGCCGGCAGCTCGACGGCAGGGCCGCGCGTGACGACCTGCTTGGCGGCGAGCGCCTTGGCGCGCTCCGCGATCGACTTGTCCCATGCGGTGCGCGAGACCACCGCGTCGACGAGGCCCCAGTCCTTCGCGCGCTTGCCCTTGATGCCCTCGGCGGTGGTGCAGAACACGTCCGCGCGGTCACGGCGCACCTTGCGCTTGTCGACCAGGCGCGTGAGGCCACCGGTGCCGGGGAGCACGGCGAGGAGCGGGGTCTCGGGGAACGAAACGGCGGAGTTGCCGTCGTCGACGAGGACGATGTCATCGCACGCGAGCGCGAGCTCGTAGCCGCCGCCGGCGGTGGTGCCCTTGCACGCGGCGAGGGCGCCCAGGCCCGAGTGCGCCGACGCGTCCTCGAGGTAGAGCCGGGTCTCGTTGGTGAACTTGCAGAAGTTCACCTTGAACGAGTGGGTGGAGAGCCCGAGCATGTAGATGTTCGCGCCCGAGCAGAACACGCGATCGAGATCCGCCGTGATGACCAGCGCCTTGACCTCGGGGTGCTCGAAGCGGATCCGCTGGATCGCGTCGGCGAGCTCGATGTCGACCGAGAGGTCGTACGAGTTCAGCTTGAGCTCGTAGCCAGGCTTGTGCGGATGGTCGGCGTCGACCGCCATCTTGAGGGAGGCGACATCACCGTCGAACGTCAGCTTCCAGTGCTTGTACTTGCTCGGGTGGGTCTCGAACTGGGTCGGATCCATGGCGATCGAGTACCAGGCAATTTACTGCTTGTCACCAGGCTTCTTGCTGCACTATATTGCAGGCATCGAATGACCGCTCCGTCGAGCTACCTCGCGACCATCGGGGGTGCCGTCCGCGCACAGCGCGAGCGCAAGGGCTGGTCGCGCCGCGAGCTCGCAGCCACCTCGGGCGTCTCGGAGCGGTTCCTCGCGCAGCTCGAGACCGGCGACGGCAACATCTCGCTCCGCCGGTTCGCCGACGTCGCCCACGCGCTGGGCACCACGCCCTCGATGCTGCTCGCCGCGGCCGACGCGCCGGCGACCGACAAGCCGATCGCGCTACTCGGCGTGCGCGGCGCCGGCAAGTCCACCGTGGGGGCCGTGCTCGCGAAGAAGCTCGGCGTCGCGTTCGTCGAGCTCGATCAGCAGATCGAAGAGACGGCGGGCCTGCCGCTCGCCGAGGTGTTCGCGCTGCACGGCGAAGCGTATTATCGCCGGATCGAGCGCGAGGTGCTCACCCGGCTGCTCGCGGGCGGCGCGGGCATGGTGCTCGCGACCGGTGGCTCGATCGTCAACGATCCGACCAACTACGCCCTGCTCCGCTCGCGCTGCCACACGGTGTGGCTCAAGGCGTCCGCCGAGGACCACTGGAACCGGGTGATCGCGCAGGGCGATCAGCGGCCGATGGCGGAGAACCCGCACGCGTTCGCCGAGCTGCGCGCGCTGCTCACCGCGCGCGAGAAGCTCTACGCCCGCGCCGAGCACACCGTCGAGACGACGAGCCTGCGGGTGCCCCAGGTCGTCGCGGCGATCGCCGAAGTGCTCGCCTGAGCGAATCCTTGTCCCCCACATTCCGGGGTGACGCGTCTGAGTGCGTACAGTGCCCGGGAACATGGATACGTGGGAGGCACGCGACGCTTCGCGTGACGCGGATGCGCGTCGCGAGCGCTGGCTGCTCCAGCTCGTCGACCAGCATGGCGACGCCGCGTATCGCACCGCATATCGGCTGCTCCGCGACCGCCACGACGCGCACGACGCCGTGCAGGACGCGTTGACCACGGCGTTTCGCCGCTGGGACGAGCTGCGCTCCGAGGATGCCGCGCGGGGGTGGTTCTTCCGCATCCTGGTCAACCGCTGCATCTCGCGGCAGCGGCGCAACGCCGTGCGCACGCGCGCGCTCGGGATCCTGGGCCTCGCGCCGGAGCCGCGCGCCGCCGACGACACCGTGACGACGGACGTTGGCGAGCACGTGCTCCCTCATCTCATGCGGCTACCGATCAAGCAGCGCACCGCCCTCATCTTGCGCTTCGGCGATGACCGCAGCGTCGACGAGATCGCCGCGGCGATGAACATCGGGACCGAGTCCGTGAAGACCCACTTGAAGCGCGGGCTCGCCGAGCTGCGCAAGCGCCTGCACGCAGACGCCGGAGGAACGCGATGAGCGCCGAGGACGTCACCTGTGAAGCCATCGAAGCCGCGGTGATCGACGGACGGTCGATCACCGCGTACGCCGACCACATCGCGGGCTGCCCCGCCTGCCAAGGACTGATCACGATCACCCACCAGATCCACGACACCGTCGCAGTCACCCCACACACGGCCGGCCAGAAGCCGCAATGGCTCGCCGAGCTTCACGCGCGCAGAGCGCGCCGCCGCAAGGTCCTCGCGTGGACGGCAGGCGGGCTCGCGGCCGCGGCCGGCGTGACGGCGCTCCTGGTGATCCAGCCGTGGAGCTCGCCGACGATGATAGCGGAGGTGGCAGAAGACCATCCTCTGCCACTGCAAGAGCCGACGGTGCCAGCGCAGGAGGCGCGCCCCGCCACCGCACCGCGCGACACCCCCCCGAGTCCTCCGCCGGGGGTGGGACGCCCGGCGTGGGTGACGTCGGACACGCCGTTCACCGGCTACTGCATTGGTGAACGCGCCGAAGCACTTCGTGCCAGCGACGTAGGAATCTCGTGCGTCGGCACTTCGTCGTACCGCTTCACGAAAGACGACGGTCGCAGCGAGGCGCGCGACGTCGCCTTGGAGGCCGTCAGCCTGCGCGTGGCCGAGCGCATCGAGACGCAGTTCTTCACCGAAAAGGTGCGGCCCGCGTACGAGCCCGCGTTCCGCGCGCTGCACGACGCGTACGACAAGGCGAACGATGATCGCGAAGCGTATCGCCGGCTCGCCGATGCCCGGCACCGCGCCGCGATCGCGCTCACCCGGGATGCCGGTGCGTCACTCCCCCTGCGGGAGGCTGACTGGTACTGGGAGGAGTACCCAGCGACCGACGGCAAGGGGACCGAATTCATGGTGTGGGTCCGCTACGACCTCGGCGCGGATCAGATCGGGCAGCTCATCCAGGCGTACGAAGCCGCGCGCGTTCGCGACAACCAGCACGTGGTTTCTGCGTTTCCGCTGCTCGCGTTCCCCTTCGATGGCTTCCGCGGTGGTGACCTGCCCGCCGATGGACCGGTGACGCGCGAGGCCGTGTTGCCTGCAGCGCCGATCCGGTAAGCCCCGGTAGCGCTGCGTCAGCGATCCTCGTGCGCATGCCAGATGCGGAGCACGAATAGATCACGCTCGCGGACCTCGTAGCGGACCTCGTAGTCCCCGACGACGACCTTGCGGACCTCGCGTGGATCGAACTCCGCCAGGCGCACGCCGAGACGCGGATGCCGCGCGATGCGCTTGACCCCGGCGAGCAGGAGCTTCACCACGCGAACCGCGGCCCGGCGGTCGACGTCCTCGAGAAAGCCATGAAGTCGCACGAGATCGCGATGCGCGCTCGACG
The DNA here is from genome assembly GCA_035539815.1 of Kofleriaceae bacterium. GTDB lineage: Bacteria > Myxococcota_A > Polyangia > Haliangiales > Haliangiaceae > JABFXX01. The sequence continues at coordinate 24,544 of DATLHR010000250.1, read as the reverse complement.
TCCAGCGGACGCTCATCCGCGACGCTTTCGCCGGCTCGGGCGCGCGATCCGCGCCGCCCAGGCCTCCACATCGGCGTGGTCCACCACGTCCCCAGCATCGACGTCCGCCAACGCTTCGACCGTGAGCTCGTGGCGTTTTCGCTCCAGTTCGACGTAGAGCGCCAGCGCTTCCTTCATCACCCAACCGCGCGGTCGATCCAGGCGCTCCGCGAGCCGATCGACCTCGCGCGCGAGGGCTTCCGGGACGTGAGCGGTGACGACGCGTTCGGCCATGGCGACCTCTTAATCGAGTTGAATCAACCTAGCACATCGGCGCCGGAGATCCTGACAAGCTGTAAGCTGGCACCGCCGTCAGGTGCTCGAGCTCGACCGCCAGCTCGCGTGCATTCCGCACGGCGTAGTCGGCGTAGCAGTTGTTGAACAGCACGTGGACCTCGTCGACACGATCGGCGAGGCGCACGAAGCTCGGCGCCCACGCACGCAGGTCATCGACCGCGTACAGATATCCGAAGCGCTGCGCGGCCGAGGTCGCGCCGCGTTGCCAGCGTGCCGCGTTGCGACCGTGCATGCGCACGAGCGCGAGCTGCGGTGAGGTCGCCGCGAGGATCGACGGCACCGAGGACGGCGTGCCCTGCGGCTCGTCGACGCACGTGTAGATCAGGCCTTCACGCGCGAACAGCGTCAGCGTCTGCTCGACGTCGGTCCTGATCCGAGCAGTCACGAGGCTGGCTATTGCAAGCTGCGGTCCGCGAGCCAGCGCGCGATCTCGTCGGCGAGCTTCTGGTTGCCGTCCTCGGCGGCGAGGCGCGCGGCCGTGGTCGCGAGCTCGCGGCCGCGCGCGGGCTGACGCTTGGCGACCGCGTTCGCCGAGATCCAGTGCGCATCGGCGCGCAGGTCGGCGGGGAGCTCGTCGCGCGCGAGGAGTGGCGCGGCGAACCGTTCGGCGGCGGCGAGATCTTCGCCGACGAGCGCGTTGGAGGCGCGGCGCAGATCGAGGTAGGCGACCTTGACGTGCTTGTCGCCGAACGACCGGACGTAAGCGGCGCGCGCGGCGACGAGCTCCGCGTCGGCGCGCGCGTAGTCGCGCAGGCCGCTCATGGCGGCGGCGAGATCGAGGCGCAGGCTCGCGACGGTCGCGGGCTCGGGCGCCTTGTCGGCGAGCTGGAGGGCGATCAGCTCGTCGAGGATCTGCTTGGCGGCCGCATCGTCGTCTTGATCGATGGCGACCTGCGCGAGGCCCTGGCGGGCGACGCGCCAGAACTTGGTGTTGCGGCGGCCGTCGCGCTCGAGCGCTTCGATGGCGCGCGCGAAGGCAGCTTTGGCCGCGTCGAGGTCGCCGATCCGGCGCTCGATGGTGGCGAGGTTGATATCGAGCTGGATGACGGAGCTGTGCGCTGCGACGGCGCGGCGGCGCGCCTCCATGAACGCCGCGCGCGCCTCCTTGTAGTTGCCGAGCCCGAGCTCGAGTCCGCCGAGGCTGTTCCACATACCGGCGAGAGAGGGGTGCGTGTCGCCGCGCGCCGCGGTCAGGTCGGCGATCGCGCGCTCGAGCTCACCGCGGGCCGCAGCGGCGTCGGTCTTGCCGAGGGCACGCGCGAGGTTCGCGCGCGAGAGCGCGGTGCGCAGATCGGCCGCGCCGTAGAGCTTGGTGCGCGCGTCGACGAGCGAGCGGAATGCGCGCGTCGCGGCGGCGTAGTCGTTGGAGACGAACGCGAGGGCGCCGTCGCGCTCGACGACGAGCGCCGCCAGCACCGGATCCTGGAGGCGATCGGCGACGCCGCGCGCTCGCGCGATCCAGGTCTTCGCGGCCTCACGTGTTGCGGGCTCGTCGACGAGCATGCCGGCGACCGCGAGCGCGATCTGAACCTCGAGCCGTTCGTCCGCCGCCGCACGCGCCGCCTCGTAGGCGCGCTCGAACGCCGCGCTCGCCTCCTCCGTACGGCCGAGCTGCGACTGCGCGAGCCCGGTCACGTACTGCGCTTCGGCCTCGACCGCCGGTCCGAGACCGGTGACGACCCCGCGGTGCTCGGCGAGCAGCGAGAGCGCGGCCTCCGGTCGGCGAAGATCCACCTGCTCCATCGCGAGATCGATCTTCGAGCCTGCGGCCGAGAGGCGCGCGCGCGCGTCGGGGGTGGTGGGGAGCGCGCGACGGGTGAGCGCCGCGATGTCGTCGCAGGCCGAGACGTCGGGCAGGCGGTCGATGGCGTCGAGGGTGTTCGCCGGCGGCTTCGTGCCCGGCTCGAGCACGAGCTCGATCAGCCCGTCGTACCGCGCGCGGGCGCGTTCGAGGCAGTGCGTGCGGCGATCGAGAATGTCGTCGGAGTAGCGATGCTCGACGCGCGTCGCGCGGCATGCCGAGACGCTCGCGGTAGTCCACGCCGTGCGAAACGCATCGAGCCGCGCGTTCGCGCGCGCGCCATCGTCCGGGCCGAGCCGCGCGAGGAGCTGCACGTGCCGCAGCTCGTCCGCCAGAGTGGCCGACGGTGCTGGGCACGGCGCACCGCCAGCGCGGCTGCCGGTGAGGACGAGCGCGACCCCGCCCGCCATCGCGAGCGCACCTGCCGCGCCGCCGAACGCCAGCCACCGCCGCCCTCCCCGCCGCGTGAGCGCGCCGGCGAGCTCCGCCACCGACGAGAAGCGCCGCGCGGGATCGAACGCGAGGCCGCGTGCGACCACCCGATGCAGCCAGCGCGGCATGCGTGCAGGCCTCGCGAGGCGGGCGTGCGCGTCGGCCGGCCGCTCCGGGCGCGCGCCCGCGATCGCCTCGAACAGCGAGACGCACAGCGCGAACTGATCACCGGCCGCGCTGGGCATGCCGCCGCGCATCAGCTCGGGCGCCATGTACGCTGGCGTCCCGCGCAGGCCCGCGGCGATCGCGAGCTCTGGCCCGACAGCGAGCCCGAAGTCGCCGAGCTTCGCCCCGCTCGGCCCGATCAGGATGTTGTCGGGCTTCACGTCGCAGTGGACGAGGCCTGCGGCGTGCACCGCGGCGAGCCCGCGCGCGACGTCGGCGAAGTGGCGAACGATCGCCTCGACGTCGCGCGGCGCCGCGGCGAGCCAGCGCGCGAGCGATGGACCGTCGACGTACTCCATCGCGAGGAACACGCGGCCGTGCCACGCCCCGACGTCATAGACGCCGACGAGGTGCGCATCGTGAACGCGCGCCGCCGCGCGCGCTTCGACGAGGATGCGCGCCTCTTCGATCTCCGTGCGCTGCGGTTGCAACACGAGCTTCACCGCCACGCGGCGGTCGAGCTTGGGATCATGCGCGAGGTACACGATGCCCATCGCACCGCGCCCGAGCGTCTCTCGCAGCTCGTAGCGCCCGAGTAGCTCGCCCGGCTCCGGCAGCCGGTCGCCGACGTCCGGAGCAGGAACGACGCCGGGCGCGCGGCTCGCCGACAGCTCACCAAACGCGACCAGGAGCTGCTCGCACACGTCGCACGACGTCACGTGGCCCGTCACGCCGGGATCGTTCGCGCCGCCCCCACGGAGGTACCCGAGCAGCTCGGCTTCGCTGGGACAGCCCACCCTCCGTTGCTACCACCGGCGTGTGGCATGATGAACAGGATCGTGCAGCTCACCGACGAAGCGCGGTCCGCGTTCGCCCGCAGCGGCGTGGGCGACCAGGCGGAGTGGATCATCGAAGGATGGTTCGTCGCCGGCCGTGCGCGCTGGCCGGACGTGGCCGTAGCTCCCGACGCGTTCGTGCGCTGGATCGAGGAGCACGTCGTCGGTTCGCGCGATGCGATCAGCGACGAGCTGCGCGGCGACGAGCTGTACCTGACCGCTGCCTGCCTCGCGCGCGATCCGGCCGCGCTCCGTGCGTTCGATGCGCTGCTGGCCGCCGAAGTCGAGCGCGTGCGGCCCCGCCGGCGCGACGCCGACGCCGCCGCGGAGCTGCAGCAGGTGCTGCGCGACAAGCTGCTCGCGGGCGGGGAGAAGCTGCGCGAGTTCAACGGCGCGAGCAGCCTCGGGCGCTGGCTGCGGATGGTCGCCTTGCGCGCGCACCTCGATCTCGTGCGCGCCGCCGGACGGCGCCCCACGGTGCTGACCGACGACGGCGACCTCGGCGACCTCGCCGCGACCGACGACAGCCCCGAGCTGGACTACCTCAAGGCGCACTATCGGGACGCGGTGCGCCGCGCGTTCGCCGAGGCCGCGCGCGAGCTGCCGGCGGACCAGCGCATCCTCGTGCGCCAGCACCACCTCGTCGGCGTCACGCTCGATCAGCTCGCCGGCGTCTATGGCGTGCATCGCGTGACCATCGCGCGCCGCCTCAGCGCGGCCCGGGAAACCCTCGGCGCACGGGCGCGCGAGCGGCTGGCCGGTGCGCTCCAGGTCTCCCCCGAGGAGCTCGATCAGATCTTCCGGCTGGTGCTCAGCCAGCTCGACGTCAGCCTCCACCGCCTGCTCTCGTAGGAGAGCGTTCCGTCTCAGCGTTGCGGCGCCACCGAGGCGAGCCGCGTCCGGACCTCCCAGACCTCGGGGAAGAAGGTGAGGTCGAGCGCCTTCTTCAAGAAGCCGACGCCGGAGCTGCCTCCGGTCCCCTGCGCGAAGCCGATGATGCGCTTGACCGTGGTCATGTGGCGGAACCGCCACAGCTGGAACCGCTCTTCCACGTCGACGAGCTTCTCGCACATGTCGTAGGCAGCGTAGTGGTGCTGCGGGTCGGCGTAGATGGTGTGGAACACCTCGACGACGGCCGGGCTGCTCTCGTACGGCTGGGTGAAATCCCGGTCCACGCGATCCGCCGGCACGGGGTATCCCTGTCGTGCGAGCCAGCGCAAGAACTCGTCGTACAGCGACGGTGCGGCGAGGCGCGCTGCGAGCTCGCCGTGGATGCGCGGGTCGTGCGCGTGCGGCAGCAACGTGCCGGCATCCTTGTTGCCGAGCACGAACTCGAGGGCACGATACTGATAGCTCTGGAAGCCGCTCGCGCGGCCGAGTGAGTCGCGGAACTCGAGATACTCGCTCGGCGTCATCGTCTCCAGGACGGCCCACTGCTCGAACAGCATCCGCTGGATGTGGGCGACGCGCGCGAAGATCTTGAACGTCTCGCCGAGCCGGTCGCTGCGGACCAGGGTGACCGCGAGATCGAGCTCGTGCATCAACAGCTTGATCCAGAGCTCGCTGGTCTGGTGCTGGATGATGAACAGCATCTCGTTGTGCGCTTCCGTGACCGGATGCTGCGCAGCCAGCAGGTCCTCCAGGCGAAGGTAGTCACCGTAGGTGCTCCCTTTGGTCAGCTCGAGGTGCATGGACGTCTCGAGCTCGCGGCGGTTCTCACCCATCCGCGGACTCTAGTCAGAGCCACGCCATCCTGTCATCGTGGCGCAGTGTCGCAATGCACGCCTGGCTCACGGGCGTGACATCTGCGCGCGGCGTGCGGCCGCCGGGGTTCCGTCCCGGACCAGTGAGGCGCCCGAACGCGGTGTGCGTCGGCTGCATGGTGGGCACACCGTCTGCTCACCGTTGGTCCAGGAGAGGACCCAGTACCGAAAAGGAGAAGACCATGCGCAGCATATTCAAGAGCTGGCTCTTCGCAGGTGGCGCCCTGTCGAGCATCGTGCTGGCGGGCTGCGTCTCGCAGAACGAGTACGACATGCTCGCGGCGGAGAACATCGTGCTCCAGCAGCAGCTCGCCGCGGCGTCGGCCGAGCAGGCCGAAAGCCAGGCCGCCGTCGCTGCGGGCGAGGCCAAGATCACGCGCCTGCAAGGAGCCATCAAGTACACGATCGATAGCGACCTGCTGTTCGCCCCGGGCAGCTGGGAGATGAGCGAAGCAGGCAAGCGGACGATCGCGAGAATGGCGCCGAAGCTCGCCCCGACGCAGCAGAACAAGCTCGTCGTGAACGGGTACACCGACAATGTCCCGATCGGCGAGGGACTCGAGCGTCAGGGCATCGACTCGAACGAGGAGCTCTCGCAGAAGCGCGCCGAGGCCGTGAGGAACTACATGGTGTCTCAGGGCATGAACCCGAGGTTGGTCAAGGCAGTGGGCCATGGCGAGTCCAACCCGATCGCCGCGAATGACACGGCCCAGGGGCGCTCGCAGAACCGACGCGTCGAGCTGACGCTCGGGGGATAGTCGTCCACCGACAGCGCTACGAAAAAAAAGTTGTCGACGCGGCGCTACGCTCGCGAACGAGCGGCGTCAGGTGGGGCACGGAGACAACGATGCGTAGAGATTTCAGCATGCTGTGGTGGCCCACGCTGGCCCTCGCCTTGACGACGGGATGTACGATCGCGGCCAAGCTCCCCGGCTTCGGGTCGGAATCCAGCTCGAGCTCGGGCGGCGGCGCGCCGACGGCTTCGGCCGCGGGCGGCGGCGGCGTTCCGGGAGAACGGGTGTCGGGGGATGTCCAAGATGCCCGCACCGCCGAGGCGTCCGGCGAGTGCCCGAGCTACATGTCGATCGACGACGAGCTCGAGCCGATCGTCACCCTCATGTGGTGCCCCAAGACCGTCGTGCGCTCGAGCGGCGATCCGGTCAACGAGATCGGCGCGGCTCGCTCGTGGATCCGCGGTGGCCTCGATCAAGGGCTCACCGAGGATCCCTTCCAGTTGCCACGTGCCGCGTACGTCCACCTGTGCGCGCGCCAGATGCGCGAGGACACCGGCCGCTTGTATCCCGCCATGGCGATCGGTTGTGCATGGCATGCCGATCGGATCGATCAGGCCGCGCTCGCCGGCGAGCTCAAGGGACGCCGCCCCGGTGCGGCGATCGCGCGGCAGGTCGCCGCCGACATCCCGTTCGTCCGCGAACGCGCGCTCGCCGCGTTCCCACGGGCCACCTCGGCGCGCGAATGGGAGGTCTTCTACGAGCTGCCGACGAAGGTCCGCAAGGAGGCCCTCGCCCGCCGCACGAGCAACGCGAAGGCGTACCAGACGCTGAGCGCGTTCAGCGCCGCCATCGAGAGCGGCACGTTCGAGGGCTGCGCTGGGCCGCTGCGCGACAGCCTGACCGCCTACCTGAAGGGAGCCAAGTCGCTCGACGCGCTGCGGGAGCGCATGACGGATCCAGTGGGCTACGCGCTCGCCGAGGCGCTCGCACGCTGCCACTACTACAACGAGCGCGAGCCCGAGGCAGGCGTGCTGCTCTCGCTGCTCGAGAAGGCGCGCCGCCGTGTCACCGTCGCGGAGCAGGTGCGGTTCGCGCAGATCGACGTGCTCGCCGCCGACTCCGAGAAAGCCAAGAAGTTCCCGAACCTCGTCGGGACCAAGTACTCGTCGGTGAATCCGACCGACCTGCGCCCGGTCACCCCGTGGGATCAGAGCAAGCTCGACGAGAAGTGGTTCCAGTCGAAGTACGAGCTGATGCGGCTGCAGAACCGCGACGGGCGGATCGCACGCATCTCGAAGACGGCGACCGGCGCCACCATTCACTTCCAGAAGGAGCGCGTGCCGGTCGTCGACGTCCGCTGCCACGAGACCAACCGCATCGACTCGATCGATCGCGACGGCAAGATCCGATACCGCGAGGAGTGCACGAGGACACCGAAGGGCATGGCGTGGTCGCAACCGGAGCCCGCGATGGTGAGCGACGCGCGCGGCCTCGCCCCCGGGCGCTTCGTCCACCTGGCTCTCGATGGCGACAAGGGCGCGGTGGTGATCAGCGCCGATGGTCCCGGCGAGAACGCGCGCATCGAGCGCCTCGCCGACGTCGTGCTCGTCGAGCGCTGAGCTACGATGCCCGCATGTTCCAGCTCGACGAGCAGTCGCAGATGATCGCCGGCGTGATCCGTCAGTGGTGTCAGGCGAACCTCGTGCCGCGGATCCCTGCACTCGAGGCCGGCACCGAGATGCCGTTCGAGCTGATGAAGTTGATGGCCAAGACGTTCGGCTTCGACGCCATGCTCGGCGGCGCGGTCAAGAAGCGGATCGCGAAGCTTCGCGCGGGCGAGGTCACGCTCGACGCCGATGACGAGGACAAGCAGCTCGCGAAGTCCGTCGGCAACCCGATGATGATGCACGTCGTCGTCAAGGAGCTGTCGCGCGTGTCGCCCGGGTTCGCGATGGGGTTCGGGGTCTCGATGGGCCTGGTCGGCGGCGCGATCGTCGCCAAGGGCACGGCGGATCAGATCGAGCGCTGGGGCCTGCCGATCGCAACGCTGAAGCAGATCGGCGCGTGGTGTCTCACCGAGCCGGGCGCGGGCTCCGATGCGTTCGGCTCGATGCGCACCACGGCGCGCCCCACCGGCGATGGCTACGTGCTCACCGGCAGCAAGACGTTCATCACCAACGGCCCGGGCGCCGACGTGTTCCTCGTCTACGCGAAGGTGGACCGCGGCGAAGCCGACGGTGCGCAGGGGATGGCGACGTTCATCGTCGAGCGAGACATGCCCGGCGTCACGGTCGGGCCGCCGTTCAAGAAGATGGGCATGCGCGACTCCCCGACCAGCGAGGTGTTCTTCGACGAGGTGAAGCTCGGAGTGGAGCACCTGCTCGGCGGCAAGGAGAAGGGACGCGGCGGGCGCAGCGACACCAAGGAGAGCCTCGGTAACGAGCGCTCCGGCGTGCCGTCGATGGCGTGGGGCATCATCGAGCGCTGCTTCGACGCGAGCCTCGCGTACGTGCGCGAGCGCAAGCAGTTCGGCCGCGCGATCGGCGAGTTCCAGGCCGTGCAGCTCAAGATCGCGGACCTGTATCTGAAGCTGCGCACCGTCGAGAACATCGTGTTCCGGCTCGCGTGGATGCAGCAGCACGGTGTGCGCGATCTGCCCTACATCAACGCGTCGAAGGCGATGAGCGCGCAGCTCGCCGTCGATGCCGCCCTCACGGCGATCCAGATCCACGGTGGGTACGGCTACATGGAGGAGCTCGGGCTCGAGAAGCTCGCCCGCGATGCGAAGCTCCTCGAGCTCGGTGCCGGCACGACCGATATCAACCTCCTCGCGGCTGCGCGCCAGTTGATCGGCGTCACGGAGGCGTGAGGCGGCGGCGAGCTATGCGAGGATAGTCGGATGCGGCTCGCCGGCCTCGTGATGCTCCTCGCCGGCTGCCAGTACGTGTTCGGCGTCGAGCCATCGGCGCAGCCCGATGCGCCGGGGGATGCCGCCGCCGTGCGCGTCGAAGGCACGCTGACGCGCGTGCAGATCCACAACGCCAAGGACGGCACGCCGGTCACGAGCGTGGGCGCGGTCGATCTCGCGAGGGATTGCCCCACGGCGTTCGTCGGCGACTCGATGCTCGACCGCACGTGCGATGCGCCAGGGACGTTCTCGTTCGAGCTGCCGGAGCAGACGTTGTATCGACTCCGCGTGGAGACCGAAGAGGCCTCTCCCGGCCTCGTCATCCCGACCGAGCGCCTGAGCACCGGACTCGCCCCCGGCATCACGCTCGTCGACTGGCGCCGTCCGGACGAGATCGCCGCGGCGAGCGGGACCCAGCTCCAGGTCTCGATCACCGATGCGAACGGCGTCCCGCTCGTGGGCGCATTCAACTTCGGAAGCAATGGCGTGTGGACGCGCAGCACGCACACCGCGAACGCCGGTGTCGCGACGATCAGCTGGACCGCAGGGCTCCTCGACGGCGCGCAGGGCGATCGCGTGTTCGCCTTTCGCGAGTACCAACCCGATGCCGCCGGGCGGCCGTATCTCGGGCAGGTCTACGACCGCGGCGAGGCGAGCGTGACGATGGCGCAGAGCACGGTCACCCAGACCAGCATCCAGCTGCAGCCGCTCATGCGCTCGCGCTGCGTCCACGTGGCGATCGACGTGCCGCGTCTGTTCGCGCGCCTCGGCAACCTCTTCCCGAGCATCCCGCCGTGGCGTCGCGGCTACGCCATCTACGCGGCTCCATCGCCGGAGCACGGGGTGGTGCACATCGCACCGCTCTCGTACGACCTGGTCGACGTCACCAGCGTTCCCGCGCAGCAGACGGCGACCTTCGATCAGATCGAGCTCTACCCGCCGGCGCTGCCCGGCCACACCGCGGTGCTCCTCGACCTCGTCGATCGCCTCGACAGGTCGACCCTCGCGTACACCGGGATCCAGGTCTTCCACCGGCTCGCGTCGGAGCCGTGCACCAGCGCGCCGTGTTGCGAGGAGCCCCCACCCCCGGCGGATCCGGCCATGGCGAGCGAGCTCAGGCTCGCCGGCGTCAACCTCGACACCCCCTACAAGACCGTGGGCGTGCCGCTCGGAGAGCCGGCGATGCTGACGTGGACGATCACCGGTGGCATCGCGCCGGACCGCATCAGCGTCGCGCTCGTGGAGCGCACGATGCCGCTGGATCCACCAGCGGTCGTGGTGCGTCACCGGTGGTTCCTGCCTCCGGACCACACCAGCCTGGCGTTCGATCCGAAGCTCCTCGAGCCCGGCAAGATCTACTTCCTGCAGGTCGCGACCGAGACCGGGTTCCCGCAGGCGAGCGAGGGCCGGTTCGGACCGCCGTTCGAGTTTCCGGCTGGGTCCGCGATCTCGCGCAGCCAGCCGTTCTACGTCGACAATTAGGGCGCCGATCGGAGAACACCTAACGACCGGCGAGCTCTTCCTCGGTGGTCGGCGCCGGCGACACGCCGATCACGCCACACGCGAGCCGCTGGCCGACCGCGCCGTCCGGCGGGCGCCTGCGATCGTTCGGCTTCGCGTGCACGACGACCGAGCGGCCGAGGATCGAGAACTTGCCTTGCAGCGTCGCGCCTTCGACCCGCAGCTGCGTCGTCGACACGCCGCCCGCGCCTTCGAGATCGCCGAGGTCTCCCACGATCTCCTTGCCATCTGGACGGAACGAGCTCCCGGTGAAGTTGAAGTGCGGCCCCGCCGAGGTCGCGTCCTTCTCGCTGCAATCGCCGAACAGGTGCACGTGAACCGCGTGGCGCGCGTTCGGCAGGCCCGTCACGTTCGCGGTCACGTCGATGCCACCGTTGGTCTCGCGGAACGCGAGCGTGCCGCCGACCTTGCTGCCGCGCGTCGGGTGCAACACCACGATCGCGGCATCGACGGGCTCGGGCTCCTCGGCGCCGGGGTCGACGAAGATCACGCGCATGCCCATCGCGGAGACGACGTTCTCGTCGGGCTCTTTCACCGCCTCGGGGTGACGCTCCTCGCGGGGCGGCGGCGCCGTCTTGGCCAGGTCCGCTGCGACCGGCACCGAGGGCGTCTCGGTGTGCGCCGCAGGCGCGACGGGCGCCCGTTCACGCGTGCACGCGAGCGATGCGGCGACGACGGCAAGGGAAACTCTGAGGGTGGACACGCGACACCTCCTGGCACTGCCGGAGCCGTGCAGACCACATGCCGCTCACTCGTGGCGCGAGCGGCGGAGCAGCACCTGCAGCTGCTCGCCCGACGCGAACATCGTAGCGACGCCGCGCAGCAGGCCGATCTTGCGAGCGAGCCAGCTCGCCGCCTCGAGTGACTGGGCGGCCGCGCTGTCGTGCTCTTCGAGCAAGCCCGCGAGCTGGTACGTGAGATCGTCGAGGTTCGCACGCGGCACGAGCTCGATCAGCGCGCGCGACTGCAGCGCGTCGACGAGCCGGCGCGCCCACGCCGCCGCCTCGAGCGGGCCGAGTGGCATCGCCAGCTCGTCGGGCACGCTGTCGTAGGCGGCGACCTCCATCCCGAGCTCCACCGGCAGCGTGATGTCGCCGGCGCTCGGCACGATCCCGAGGCTCGATCGCGCGAGCTCGGTCGGCACCTGGCCACGCGCCTGGATCGCGGCGACGCGATCGACCTCGCCCATCATCAACAACGAGCTCGGGATGCGGCCGTCCGTCGCGACGTCCCCGAGATCACCCTCCTCGACGAACTGCAGCAGCGCGCGGCGCGCGTACTCCCATGACACGCAGTCGGCGAGCGGCACCGTGAGTGGATGCCCTTCCGGATCCGCGACGACGTACGACTCGCGCAACGTCGAGTCGCCCATCGAGGTCGCATACCCCTCGTGAGACTCGACGACGTAGAGCGCGTTGTACTCGTCCCACAGCGCCGCGACGAGCTGATCCTCCGCGGCCGACCACAGCCGCAAGAACCGTGGCTGGTCGATCGAAGCGTCGTGCAGCATGTCGATCGCCGTCTCGAGCTCGAATCGATCGCGGACGTGCAGCGCATCCAGCGCGTGCGGCCCCCAGACGAGCAGCGGATAGCCCGTCGGCGTGCCGCGCTTCGTGCGGGCCAGCTCGAACGGCGAGCCTTCGATCTCGATCAACAGTCCGTCGGCGATGTCGCGGATCTGCTCCTCGGAGACCACGAGGTCCCAGCGATGCTTCCCATCCGAGGTGAGATAGCGGAAGCGATACGTGTCGACCCCGTCGATGCGACCGCCGTAGCCGCAGTTCGCCTCGAGGGCGTCCTCGGCATCGAGCCCCCGTGCGCCACCCGGCCGGTCGAGCCGCGCCACGACCGCCTTCATGAACGCGCGGAAGTCATCGGGAACGAGAAAGGGCTTCAGCCGAACCGCCTTCCACGCATGGGCGCCGGCACTCTATACCGACTCGCGCTCGCTCGCGTCTATGTGCCCGCGAGCCAGCGATCTCGCAAATTTTCCTCGTAACCGTGCGTACGTCGCCGCGCGCGGCTAACGACCGCCACTCTCCTCGTTCGCCGGCGTCCGGACACTACGTGCCCGCGAACCACTCGTAGCCCTGGTTCTCCCAGTAGCCGCCGGTGCGCCGGTCGAGGAAGCTCACCTCGGTGAGGTACTTCACCATCTTGTAGCCGAGCTTGATCGAGCCGTAGAGCCGCACCGGTGCGCCGTGCTTGGCGGTGAGCGGCGCACCGTTCATCTCGTACGCGAGCATGGTCTGCGGGTGAAACGCGCTCTCGCGATCCCAGCTCGACCAGTAGCCGCGCTCGTTGAAGCTCGGTGCGTCGAAGGAGCGGAACTCGACATAGGGGTTCTCCTTCTCACCGCACGCCTTGGCGATCTCGGAGAGCGGGACGCCGGCCCAGTCGGCGACGGCGCTCCAGCCCTCGACGCAGTGATGTTCGATGCGCGACTCGATCCGCGGCATCGCGCGCAGGTCGGCGAGCGTGAGCGCGAGCGGTTTGGCGACCCGTCCACCCACGATCAGCTTCCAGTCATCGGGGACCTGCGGCACCTCGGGCGCGATGTGATAGCCGGGGAAGTCGTCCATCGGCGTGCGCTCGTCGGCGGTCGGCGCGCGGCCGCCTTGCAGCGCGCGCTCGAGCTTCTCGTTGAAGCGCTCCATGCCGCCGAGCGCGCCCTTGTTCGGCTTGCTCGTATCGCAGGCGACCAGCGGCAGGCCCGCGATCGCGCGCAGTGCATCGCGCCGCTTCATGCTTCCTCCTCGGGTTCAGGAGTGCCGCCCGTGATCATGTTGGGGAACTGGCGCCAGTGGATGATCACCATCACCACGTGGGCGACCAGGAACAGCAACAGACCGATCAGCGCGAGGAAGTGCACCACCCGCGCGCCGTCGTAGCCGCCGAACATCGCCGCGAGCCAGCTCAGCTGCACCGGCTTCCAGACCGCGAAGCCCGACAGCACCTCGAGCACGCCGAGCACGAGCGCCGACGTGTACGCTGCGCGCTGCAGCCCGTTGTAGAGGTCCTTCGCCGGCGCTTGCTTGCGCAGGCGCACGTAATAGAGGAACTGCTGCACCGCGGGCCGCAGGTCGCGCGGCGGCCAAAACAGGCGGCGCCGCCGCTGCCCCGACACGACGAGATACACCACGTACACGAGGCCGTTGATCACGAACAGCCAGATGAACGCGAAGTGCAGGTGACGCGCGCCCGCGAGCCACTGACCGGCGCGCATCCATTCCGGCGGCATCCAGCCCGCGAGCGGGACCCAGTCCCACATCGCACCGCGCGGTCCGAAGAACGGATAGGCGATCCAGATCTGCAGTCCGCTCATCGCCATGACGATGAACGCGGGCACGTTGATCCAGTGCGTGAGCCGGATCAGCAGCGGCTGCGGGCGGCGAGGCATGACCTCTACAGCTTGACCGCGTACACGAAGCTCGCCTTCGGGAATCGCAAGAACCGCTCCGCGATGACCGCGTGCGGCACCGTAGTGCCATCGACGTAGCGCTTCGACAGCGCCTCGGCGCCTGCGCGATTGCCCTGCGCCTTGATGCTCGCGACCTTCTTCATCATGTCGTTCACGACGGGCGTGATGCGCGTGTAGTCGATCACGAGCGCGCCCTTGTCGCTCCCGTTCGCGGCGGTCGCGTTCGCATCCCACTTCAGTGCGCCGGCATCGAGCAACATGCCGATCTGGATCGCGGCGACGTTGGAGTACGTCTTGCGCTCGCCGGTGCCGGTGTACATGCCCTGCGAGATGTGGCCGAGCGCCCACACGATCGCGTCCGCGTAGCTCTGGCGCGCGAGCTCGTCGGAGATGACGCCCTTGCTGCGCAAGAGCTCGAGCAGGAACAGCGCGCCGGTCTGTGCCTTCAGCTCTTCCATCACCGACGCGAGCGGGCCGCCGAACACGTCGTCGTCCTTCTTGCCGCGCACCTTGTACTCGTGCGCGGGTCCGAGGTTGTGCGTCGCCTCGTGGAGGATCGTCGACAGCAGCCCGGGCTCTTGCGTACCGGTGTAGTTCGTCATGCTCGTCGCGTCGAGCATGCTCTCGGCCTGCGAGCGGCGCGCCGCGAGGCTGTCCGGATCCGAGTAGAGGTTGACCATGGCGACCGTGCGGCCACGGCCTTCGTTGGCGACCGGCCCCCAGTTCGGCAGGCTCTGGCCGATGGTCGCGCCCAGCGGCGTGCGGTCGTCACCGGCGTTGACGACGATGTCGATGAAGTCCGGCAGGTGGAACGTCACCTTGCGCGCGAGGTACGGGCGGCCGGCGGCCTTCGCGATCGCGTTCTCCATGTCCTGCTGCACGGGGACGAGCTTCTGCTGCCACGCGCGCGAGCCCTGGTTGATGCGCGCGAACGAGAGGTGAAAGCCCGCCTTCGCGGCGCACGGCTCCCAGTAGACCTCGTCGGGCGCGACGCGCACGTACCACTTCGAGTTGTCGACGGTCATCTTCGCCCACGCCTCGTCGGCGGGCACCCAGTTGTTGGTCTTGAAGCCCTCGGCCGCGGCGCGCAGGTACGCGACCAGTGCTTGCTCCGACGGATCTTTGACGCTGTCGGCGGCGGCGCCGAGCGCCGCGGCGATCGCCTGCATCTGCTTGGGATACGCCTCGGTGTACGGCACCGCGACGAGGTCCGCGCCCTTCGCGCGCACGGCGGTGAACGGTGTCAGCAGCGTCTTGGCGTCCTTGCGCGCCTCGAGCGCCTGACACCACTTGTCCTTGGTCTGCAGCTCCGCGGGATACAGATCGATCACCGGCTTCGGCGCGCCAGGGATCGCAGAGCACAGCGGCTCCTTCTCGGTCGCGGGCCCCACGCATTTCGGACCGCGGTTGCGGCGAAACAGGCTGTGGCTGGCGGCGTCGTCCGGCAGCTCCGACGCGAGCGCCGCGGCGCCGTTGTGCGTCTCGTAGAGGTCGTCGATCAGGTCCGCGACGACCATCATGTGCCCGACGAACTTCTTGTCATCGGCCGACAGCCCCGACAGATCGTTCATCACGAGCGTCGGACGGCCCTGATCGAGGTCCTTGCCGACCAGCGCTTCGCGCTTCTGCCCCCTCGTGCGATACACGTCGTCGACGGGCTTGGCTGCGGCGGCGACGATGCGCGCGTACGCGGCGTCGAGGTCGAGGTTGGATGGCGGATAGAACAGCAGCGTCGTCAGCTCGTCGGGCGTGAGCGCGCCGTCGTTGTTGGTGTCGCGAATCCAGTAGAGCGGCAGGTTCTCGCGCACGGCCCAGCGGTTGAACTCCGTACGCGAGATCTGGTTGTAGACGCGCGCCGTAGGCCGCTCGGGCAGCGGATTCACGGCCGGCTCGCGCCGCGACGCGACGTCGTGCTTCGGCGGCGGTGACGACTTGCAGGCGACGCTGGCGAGGACGAGGAGGAGCGGCAGGCGCGACATGCCGGCGAATCTACTCGATCACAGCCGCACGCGAAGGACCTCGTACCCCTCGGCGTAGCCGAAGCCGCCGATCCGGCCCGTCCCGCGCGCGAGGTCGCGCGAGGCCTCGATGTCGAGGCGAGGGAGCTGGCTGACATGACACGCGATCGCCGCGAGCTTGGTCTCGATCGTCGCCGTGATATCGGCGAAGCACTGCGCCTGCACGCGTGGCTGCGCGTTGAGCTCGGGGCTGGAGAGATACGCGAGCGCATCGCATGGCAGGCGCCGCATGGCCGACAGCGTCGCGCGGTTGACGAGCGCGTGATCCCAGTGCAGGTCTTGCGCCGCGTGCGAGATCACGAGGTCGGGCCGCAGATCGCCGAGCACCAGATCGAAGCGCCGCACGAGCTCGTGCATCGGGATGTCCTCGACGCGGCACTCGCGCTCGGTCTCGAGCATGACGAGCTCGGCTCCGAGCATGCGTGCGCCCGCCCGTGCCTCCTCGGTGCGGCGCGCGAGCTGTTGCGGGATCGAGACCACCACCATCGTCACACGCGAGCCCTCCGCGACCAGGCGCGCGAGCAGGCCGCCCGCACCGACCTCGAGATCGTCGGGATGCGCGCCGAAGGCGACCACGCGCTCAGGCCGCGAGCGCATCGGCAGCTCCTGCGTCGACGTTGAAGAGATGATCGAGAAACCCGAGCCTGGGGATGAAGCCCAGCCGCGGGTACTGCTGCGGATGCGCCGGGTGCGCGAAGCGATGCCATGCGACGGAGATGCCCGCGCGCGCGAGCATGCCGACGTCGAGGTACGCGAGCGATCCGCCCATGCCGCTCAGGTACGTGCGAGCGCCGGTCGCCTCGCACAAGCTGAGGATGCGCTCCGTGCGCGCACCACGCAGCCGCAGCGTCGAGGCGCGGACGATCGGTGTGGTCACCCCGAGCCACAGCCGCGCGAGGTCGAACAGGTGGAGGTCGAGATCGACGAGGAACTCCCAGCGCGTGCGATACACGGCCTCGAGCACGCCGGCGCGGCGGGCGAATCCGGGCGCGCGCCCGTAGTGCACGACCAACGTGCGCCAATGGCGTGCAGCCCAGTGATGGCGGCCGCCCCAGCCGGTGTTGTCGATGCGGCGATCGCAGATCCGCGTGGCGCGCGCGGCATGGTGCAGCGGCACCGTGAGCCAGTGCGGACCTGCCGCGAGCTTGACGCGCTGGCGGTTCTGGAAGTTCTGCGCCTCGTACTGGAGGTCGTCCATCACGACGAAGCGATCGGCGCGGGCCACCTTGTCGAGGTAACCGAGCCACGGGAGGTAGTGCGGTTGATGGGCGGCGACGATCATCGGCTGGGGCTCCCGACGTGACCGCGCGTCTCCCAGCTGCTCGTATCGAGCGTGAGGGCGCCGAGCGGGGTGAGGACGAGGTACGCGACCGGCATCAGCACCGCCATCGGCAAGAACGACAGCGGGTGCACGCGCAGGCCTGGCGGCAGGCGGCGCACCGACGGAGCGACGTGATAGACGAGCGCGAGCAGCGCGAGGAACTGGAGATGGATGGTCATGATCGGCAGCAGATCTCCGGACAGCGCCTGGCTGACGATCACGAGCGGATACACGGCGACGAGCGCGGCGAGCGCGAGGTAGTGCAGACACACCAGCGGGTGCAGCCGCCACGCATCGCCGATGCCGATCACGAAGTCGGCGAGGTTCGAGCGCTTCCAGCGCAGCTGCTGGTTGAAGTAGCCGTTGAGCGTCGTCGGTGCCTTGGTGAAACACATCGCGTCGAGCGTCATGCGCGTGCGGTAGCCGCGCCGGACGATCTGATGCGTGAGGAAGCGATCCTCGCCGTACTTGATCGGAACGCCGAGGAGGTTGCGATCCTCCAGCACGGGCTCGAGCTCGAGCAGCACGTGCCGCCGGTACATCGTGAGGCAGCCCGACAGGCACATCACGGACTCGAGCGAGCGCTCGAGGTGCTTCAGGTGCTCCTGACCGAAGTAGTACTTGATGGTCTGCAGCTTGGTGAGCCAGTTCGCGTTGGGGTTGGACACGTGCACGCGGCCGCCGACCGCCGCGATGTCCGGGCGCGTGAACCGCGCGACGAGCTCGCGGACCGCGCTCGGATGCACGATGACGTCGGAGTCGACCGACAGCACCAGCTCCGAGCGCGCGAGCCGCACCGCATGGTTGATGCCCTTGCGCTTGCCCATGTTGTAAGCGTTCTTGAGCACGACCACGTTCGGCAGCTCGTCGCGCGCGCGGCTCGCCCAGGCGTGGCTGTCGTCGGTGGAGCAATCGTCGACGACGATGATCGCGAGCTTGTGCGCCGGATAGTCGACGCGCGCGACGCTGTGGATCGTGTCGTAGATCGAGCGACCCTCGTTATAGAGCGGGATCACGACCGTCACCGTCGGCTCGTACGACGGGTCCCGGTCGTCGGTGCGGCCGCGCGTGACGAGGTGCAGGTACAGCCCGAACACGTACCGGTTGAGCAACGCGAGCAGGATCAGGAGCTGTACGGCCACGACCGCCATGCCCGGGCATTCAGCAAGCGAGGTGCCAGGCAAACCCCTTGCACGAGGCCGTGGCGTGATGGCTCGCCTCGCACGTTTCGCACACTTCGCTCCCCGTCGCCCTGTCTCGCCGCGAGACAGGAGACAACCGCGGGAGACACTCGCGATCACCGCCGCCCTCCTCGCGGCGGCGGTCAGCCCTGCCCTCGCCGACGACCACTGCGAGCTCGTCGAGGCGACCGCCGACGCCGAGGCCGCCACCGCGGCCGCTCCCTCCGTGTTCGCACGCGCCGGCTACGTCGACCGGACCGACGACACCACCGTCCTCGACCTGGGAGCAGCCGCGGCCTCCACCGCCTCGGGCCGCTACGCCACGGCGGGCGTCGCCTTCCACATCGACGGCCTGTTCGAGGCGCGCGCTCGCCGCGCGGCTGCGCGCGCCGAGTGCACCCGCCACCTCGCCGAGCTCGCGATCGCCGCCCTTCCCCGCTTGCGCGAGCTCGAGGCTCGCGGCCAGGTCCTCGCCGACGCCCGCACCGAAGCCAGCGCGCTCGCCGCCGAGGTGGCGCGCGAGGTCGCCGAGCACGTCATCCCCGCCGCGGATCTCGTCGCGATCCAGCTGCGCGTCGATCGTCTCGAGCGGCAGTACGCCGACGTTCGTCAGGAGCTCGCCTCCATTCCCGCCGCCGCCCGCGAGCTCCAGGCCGTCACGCTCGCCACCGCTCGCAATGCCGAGCTCGCCGCCGCGGACTCCGCGCGCGCAGTCCGCACGTACAACGCCGTCGACGTCCAGCTCCGCGCCGGATATCAGCGCTACTTCGACGAGACTGCGACCGACCGCACGCCGTGGTTCGGCACCATCAGCGTCGACATCAACCTTGGTGTGTTCGCGCGTGGCAGCGCGAACGCCCGCGCCCGCCGCGCGCTCGACCGCGCCGCTGCCGAGCGCGAGCGCGTCCACGGCGCGCAGCTCGCCGATGACACGTCTCGCTCCTCCTCGGCCGCCGCGCGCCTCATCGAGGTCGGGGCGCAGCTCGACCTCCTCGATCGTCTCGGCGGTCTCGAGGGTCGCCGCCAACGCCGGCTCCTCTGGTTCGATCTTGTCGAGCTGCGCGCGGATCACGCGGGGGCCACCGCTCGCCTCGTCGTCCGCCGCGCGCAGGGAGGGGCGCGATGAAGTGCGTCGTTGCGGCGCTCGCGGTGCTCGGCTGCAACACGCCGCCCGGGCGCTACGACGCCGCCACCGCCCCTACGAGCAGCTTCGTTCGCGAGCCCGCCACCGATGAAGCGCCCCACACGCGCGTCCGCTCCAGCGTCGCCGGCGCGCCGACCGACAACCTCGTCGTCACGCACGGTGCCATCGAGCGCGAGCGCGGGCGCGTCGTCGTTCGCGACGCGTCGGTGCGCGCCGAGCTTGCAGGCTCGTCGGGAGACGTGGGCGAGCTCGACTTCATCTACCTCGGCCCGACGGGTGACCGTAGCGCCCTCGCATCGGGGACCGAGCGCGACCAGCTCGGGCTCAAGCTGCGCGCGCAGGACAGCTGCAACGTGATCTACGTGATGTGGCGGCTCGATCCAGCCGCACTGATCGTCCAGGTCAAGCACAACACGGGGCAGCGCGTCGGCGCGGAGTGCAGCAACCATGGCTACCAGCGCGTGCGCCCCACGCAGTCATTACCGCCGCCCACCCTCTCTTCCGGCGCGCACCATCGCCTCGCAGCGGCGATCACCGGCGACGAGCTCGAGGTCCGCATCGACGACAACGTCCACTGGCGCGGCCGCCTCCCCGCCGAAGCGCGCGAGCTCGCAGGTCGGGTCGGCTTCCGCACCGACAACGTCGCCCTTGACCTCGCCCTGACCGGCGATGCCGCACGATAATACCGTGGTATTATCGTCGCATGACGGTTACCAGATGGGCCATCTCGCTCGAACGCTCCCTGGCCCGTGAGATCAAGAAGTCGGCTGCACGCGAACCGATCTCGGCCTGGCTCGCCGATGCAGCTCGTCGAAAGCTACGGTCCGAGGGACTGCGTGCCGTGGTCGCCGACTGGGAACACGAGCATGGTGCCTTCTCGCTCGAGGAGCTCGAGGTCGCCCGACGGACGTTGGACACGCACCTCAAACGGCCCTCCTCTCGGTCGCCTCGCGCGCGGAAGCGGCGATGAGCGTCGTGCTCGACGCCGGCGCGCTGATCGCACTCGAGCGCAACGACCGCGAGGTGTGGTTGGCGCTGCGCGTGTTGTCTGACCGCGCGATCGACATCCTCGTGCCGAGCACGGTGGTCGCCCAGTGCTGGCGCCCGACGCGCAAGCAGGCTCGGCTCCACGCCGCGCTCGACATGTGCTCGATCGCGCCGTTCGATCCGCTGTGCCGTCGCGTCGGAGAGCTACTCGGCCGCGCGAAGTCGACCGACGTCTGCGATGCGCACGTCGCCCTCGTCGCGGCTGCATACGCGGACGTCGTGTACACCAGCGATCCGAGTGACCTGACCCGTCTGCTAGCACTCTGCAGCACCGATCCGCCCGCGTTGATTCGTGTCTGAACGCGCCTGCGGCTGGTCAGGGGACGTAGAGGCGGAGCTCGACCATCTGCGACGAGGGATAGCCTTCCGCGATGTCGGAGCCGCCCCACGACAGCATCGACGTGCCGGTCCACACGGCGGGCAGCTGGCGGCGAGCGGTGGGCCGGCCCTGCACGGGCAGGAACAGCCAGGTGCCGAGCGCGGGCGAGAGCTGCGCGCCGTCGGCGTAGGTCTGGGTCGACGAGTAGGCGCCGCCCCAGATGATCATCTGGTCGCCGGTCCATACCGCGGCATGCGACGAGCGGCCGCCAGGCGTCGTGCCGGTCGTGACGGTGGGCGTCCACGTGTTGCTCGCCGGATCGAACGCGGACGCATTGGCGTAGCCCGGCCCGACCCAGATCTCGGAGCCACCCCACACGATCATCTCGGTGCCCGTCCACACCGCGCTGTGATCGCGGCGCGGGGCGGGCGCGCCGGTCGCGGGGATGAGCGTCCACGTGCCGGTCGACGGGTTGTAGCGGGCGCCGTTCGCGGCGCTGTCGACGGACGAGACGGCGCCGCCCCACACGATCATCTCGGCGCCCGTCCACACCGCGGTGTGGCCGAACCGTCCACCTGGGGTGGTCGTCGCGGGGATCGTGGTCCACGTGTTGGTCGCAGGGTTGTAGCGACCACCGTCCGCATACGGGGTGCCCTGCGAGATCGAGGAGCCGCCCCAAACGATCATCTCGGTGCCGGTCCACACCGCGCTGTGCGCGCGGCGCGCGGCCGGCGCGTTCATCGACGAGATCGCGGTCCACGCCCCGGTCGTCGGGTTGTAGCGCGCGCCATCACCGAAGCTCTGTGTCGACGACGATGCGCCGCCCCAGATGATCAGCTCGGTGCCGGTCCACACCGCGGTGTGAGCGAACCGGGCCGCCGGCTTGGTGGTCTGCGTCGGATACAGCCATTCGCCGAAGCAGCGATCGTCGAGGCAGCCGCCCGCGCACGCTCGATCGGTGTAGCCGTAGCTACAGGTGCCCGTGCCGCACGTGGGCGGACCGTCGTAGACGCGCAGCGCGTTGCCGACGCACACCGATGCGGGACGCGGCGCCGCGCAGTCGCAGCCGCTCGTGCCACAGGAGCCGTCCGTGCACGTCGCGCCTGCATCGCAGGCCACCGGCACCGACCAGTCGAGGCACGAATCCCCGTCGAACTGGCCACACGTGCGCGTCGCGAAGCCACCCGCGCACACGGGCTCGGTCGCGGTGCACTCGTCGGCGCACGTGGCGGAGCACGTGCCGTCGGAGCAGTACGGCTCGGCCGCGGGGCACGGCTCGACGGGCGACCAGTCGAGGCAGCCGTCGGGCTGGAGCTCGCAGCGCGTGGTGCCGTCGTCGGAGCACACCACAGCGTCCTCCTCGCAGCTCGTGTCGCACGCGAGCGCCGTGACGGTGACGGTGGCGATGGTGCCGTCGTGCGCGATGGGGGTGACCGTCGTCGCGCCGTAGCCGACCTCGACGCCGGAGGCGAGGCCCCAGACTTGAAGACTCGACGGCTGCCCGGCGAGCGCGTCATCGATGAACAGCTGCAGCTGTTCGTTCGCGGCGGCGCTCGCGCTGTGCGGGCCGAGCTCTGCGCGGAACTCGTCCACGATGAGGTTGCCACCGACGGCGACGACGACGTCGACTCGCGTCGAATCGCTCTCGCCACACGCGGCGAAGGCGGCAACGAGTGCGAGCGCAAATGCACGTGCGAACGCGGTCATCTCAGTCCCTGTAGCAGGTCATCGCCGGGCAGTTCATGCGGACGTAGTCGGTCAGCTCGCTGGTCGGGACGCCCTGACCGCTGCTGCACTGGATCGGCCACAGCTGGCACAGGCTGTCATCTTCTGGGCTCGAGACATCGAGGCAGCACTGGTAGGCGGCATTGCAGTCGCAGCTGCACTTGCCGTTGGTGCAGCCGAACACCTGGCACGTGTGGTCCTCGGTCTCGTAGCTGCACGTGCCGCTGGCCTCGCAGGTACCGGGGAGCGTCACGCGAACGTTGGACATGTCCGTGCACACCGGTGCCGCCGGCGGCGCGCAGCCATCGACCTCGCAACCCGACGTCGAGCACGACGTGCCGGTGCAGGTCTCGCCATTGCCGCACGCGGTCGGCGTCGACCACTCGCGGCACGAATCGCCGTCGAAGTTGCCGCACGTCTTGTCCGCGAGCGAGCCATCGCATGCGGTCTCGCCCACGGCGCACTCGTCGGTGCACGTCGCGGCACACTCGCCCGACGAGCAGAACGGTTCGTCGATCGGGCATGCGGTCACCGGGCCCCACGCGAGGCAGCCGTCGCTGGTGACCTCGCACGTCGTGACGCCGTCGCCCATGCAGCGCACCGAGCCGAGCTCGCAGATGTCGCCGCAGCTGATGCCGGTGAGCTCGACGCTGACCGGCCGCAGCTCGCCGCCGACGAGCATCACGCTCGACGAGGCGTAGCCGAGCTGTACCGCGCCGCCGAGCCCCCACACCTCGAGCTTCCACGACTTGCCCGCCATGTCCTCCGGGGTGACGACGTCGATCGACGGCGCCACGTCGGCGAGCCCGACGCGATCGCCGAGCTTGATCTGATACCGTTCGATGCCGAGCGCCGGATCCGCATCGATCGCCAGCCGCACGCCCGTGAGGCCGCTGTCGCACGCGCCGCCGAGCACCGCGAGCGCGAGCAGCAGGCCGGCGCGGCGATGGCGCTCGTATGTCCGCTCGGCTCGCATGTCGTTGCGAGATGGAGACGCGATCAGCCTGGGCGGTGTAGCGATCAAAACGTCGGGGCTCCTCAGCGCAGGTCCACGCAGTTGGCGCCGGTACACGACGGGTCGCGGGTCATCGCGTAGGTCAGCGCGACCCCGCCCGCGACGACGACACCCACGCCGACCCAGAACACGGGGCGCTTGTACAGCGGCCTGCCGGACTCGCGCGGCGTGTTGAACGAGCGGGTGCCGGTGAGCTGCGTCTCGCCTGCCCCGGTTGCGGGCCCTGCGGCAGGGAACGTCTGCAATGAGGACGCCGGCTCTGCATTCTGCCCGGTCGAGATCGCGGGCGAGGCCGTGACCGAGGTCGCCCCCGTTCGCGGCGCCGGCGAGGCGGTCGGCACCGTCGACGACCCGGTGCGCGGCGCGGGCGACGT
Source organism: Kofleriaceae bacterium (assembly GCA_035539815.1). Classification (GTDB taxonomy): domain Bacteria; phylum Myxococcota_A; class Polyangia; order Haliangiales; family Haliangiaceae; genus JABFXX01. The sequence continues at coordinate 483 of DATLHR010000250.1, read as the reverse complement.
GGTCGGCACGGTCGACCCAGCGGTGCGCGGGGGCGGCGAGGTCGTCGTGACCGTGCCGGTAGACGCCGGCGCCGGCGCGACGCCCGTGCGCGGTCGCTGCCCTGCCCCCTTCGCGTCAGTCAGATCGGCGAGCCGCGTGCGCGCGGTCGATGCGAACGCACCGTTGGGCTCCGCGGCGAGGTAGCGCTGATAGTGCTCGCGCGCTTCACTCGTACGGCCGAGCGCGCGCGAGCACTCGCCCATGTTGAACTGGAACAGCGGGCGCGGGCTCGCGGCGTAGCCCGCGGCGAACTCGGTGTAGGCGGCTGCGAACTGCTTCGCTTCCGAGAGCTGCCGCCCGCGTTCGAAGTGCGCCTTCGCGCGATCGACGGCGGCGGCGGGCTCGCGCGGGCTGTCGGCGACGGCGGGCGTGGCGGCAGCGAGCAGGGCAACGACGGTGAGCGCTCCGAGCTTCATACGTCAGACCTCGGCGATGCGGCTTGC
>DATLHR010000249.1:0-16734 GCA_035539815.1 Kofleriaceae bacterium | reverse complement strand
CACGACCACGATCACGGCTACGACCACGATCACGTCGCGGTGCCCGCCTTCCCGGCCGTGACGTAACCGATCGATCTTACTGACCTCGTAATCGCCGGAGGAATCGCTCAGCTACAACCATCCGGCATCACACCCTGGGATCGGGCGTCCGCAGCCTCGCCTCGAGGTCGAGGGAGCGCAGCTCGCTGTAGCCACCGATCGACTCGCCGTCGATGAAGATCTGGGGGACCGTCGACTGCCCGGAGGCCTCCGCGAGCCAGGCGCGGAGCTCGGGGTTCCCGGTCGCATCGATGTGCTCGAACGGGATGCCCTTCGACTCGAGCAGACGGAGCGCGGCGGTGCAGTACCCACACCACGCGCGCGTGTAGATCTTCACCCGCGGCGACATCGGGCTCACCTTAGCAAACTCAACGCGGGCGCGAGACCGCGAGCCCCGGGCGCGTCTGCTCGATCGGGACGCCCGGCACGGTGACGCCCGCGCCGAGGTCGGCGCCCGCATCGAACGGCTGCGGCAGGCCGTCCCGCCACTGGCGCAGCTCGACGACCGGCGCGGCGCCGGCGGCGTGGCTCGGCGAGATCAGCACGTGGGTGAAGCTGCGGCGCAGGCCCGGCTTCGTCGCGGGCAGCCAGGTGCCGCAGTTGATATAGACGCCGCCGCCCTTCAGGCGCTGCCAGCGCGGATCGTGGGTATGACCGAACACGACGACGGGTGCGTCGACGAGCCGGCACAGCCGCTGCGGGACGGCGCGCATCGGCAGCTGCGAGGTCACGAGGTGCTCGCCGAGCCAGCGGGTGATGCCGAACGCGGTGCCGACGGACATCGTCGCGCCGACGAGCGCCCACGGCAGCGGCAGGGCGACCATCAACCCGATGATCGCGGTGGCCACGCCGAGGATGAGGCCGAGGCGATCGAGCATGAGCATGCGGCCGAGGCGCCGCGCCGACGACGTGCACGGGGTGCGCGCGAGGCGATCGATCGCGGCCGCGGTCTCGAGCGGCAGGCCGCCGTCGCGCGCGACCTCCGCGAGCCGCGACCGATGCACGCGCCGCCGCCGCTCGCGCCGGGTGAACGAGCGGTGCATGCGGCGCGCGGCGAACACCGACGCGATGAACCTCGCGTAGCCGATCCACAGCCGTCCCATGTGCGAGAAGCCGTGGCCCATCGAATACTGCATGTATCCCCAGAAGCTCCAGCTCTCGATGCCGTGCGGATCGAGGTCGGGCGAGGCCGCGCCGAGGTAGCGGATCGCCGCGTAGTCGGCGTTGTAGACGAGCTCGCCGTCGGCGGGATCCATCGGCGCGAGGTTGAACTCGAACGAGCAGCCCTCGTCGTAGACGTGGCCGTGCTCGATCCAGCACGTGCCCGGGACGTACACGAACCACGGCACGATGCGGATCCGCGCCCGTGCGCGCTCGTCGACGCCGACCAGCGCGAGCTGCTGCCCGAGCTCGGCGGCGACCTCGGGCGCGAGCAGCTCGACGTCGTGGTTGCCCGCGATGATGTCGACCTCGTGTCCCGCGGCGGCGAACCGGCCGAGCTCGACGAGCAACGGGCGGTGGGCCTCGCAGATCTTCCGGATGCGCACGACGCCGGCGTCCGCGCCGCGCGGCAGGCCGTAGGTCCGCTCGTCACGCGTACGTGCCGAGCGGTCGGGCAAGGCCTCGACGGTGACCGACATGAAGTCGAACAGGTCGCCCGCGATCACCAGCCGCCACGGCCGGCCGTCGCGCCGGCGGACGGCGTGATAGCGGAGGAACTCGCGGAACGCGGTGTCACCCAGCTCGATCGCTCGACGGCGCTCGGCGGAAGCCCCAGGCAACAGCTCTTCCCCGAAGTGAAGATCGCTGACGACGAGGATATTGCTCGTGGTCTGGGGCACGGCGCGTCTCTTCACCATGGAGGGCCCGGGGGCCCCTGACCAGTGAGCGTCAGACGTCGCCCAGCGTGCGCGCGCGCTCGCTCGGGCGATCGGACAAACCTGCGCCGCGCCATGACAATTGGGCAGGTGCGTGATATCTCCGACCCGTCGTGACTTCCGTCCTCATGCTCCTGTTGATCGCGGCGTCGCTGGCGTTCTTCGCGCGCACGACCTGGCTGTTCGGGCGTGCCGTGTTCGCGGGCACTCCGGATCCGCGCCCGCGCCTCGACGACCTCCCCGGCCGCCTGCTCGACATCGGCGTTTACTTCTTCGGCCAGAAGAAGGTCGCCGAGGAGGGGCCGCTGCACCGCACGAGCAAGCACCACCTGTTCATCTTCTGGGGCTTCCTCATCATCACGATCGCGACCGTCGACGTCCTCGTGTCGGGCGTGATCCCGAGCGTGTCGCTGCGCCTGCTCCCCGACCTCCTCTACAAGCCGCTGTACGGCCTGATCGACGTGTTCAACCTCATCGTGCTCGCGATGGTGTCGTGGGCCGTCATCCGCCGCACGATCGTCAAGCCGAAGCTCATCCCGTGGAACCTCGACGCGGGCCTGATCCTCGGCGGCATCGGCGCGCTGATGCTCACGCACTTCATCTTCCACGGCTACGAGATCGCGAGCGCGATCACCGCCGGCGGCGACGCGCACGCGTACATGCCGATCTCGAACCTCATCGGCAAGGCGCTCGCGCCGCTGCCCGAGGCGGCCGCGCACCGCGGCGCGATGATGGGCTACTGGCTCCACGTCCTCATCCTGCTGACGTTCCTCAACTACCTGCCCTACTCGAAGCACATCCACCTGCTCGGCGCGCTGCCCAACATCGCGACGCGCAACCGCTCCAAGCGCACGATGGATCTGCCCAAGCTCAACCTCGAGGACGAGAACCAGTGGGGCGTGGGTCGGTTCGAGCAGTTCTCGTGGAAGAGCCTGCTCGACACCTACGCGTGCACCGAGTGCGCGCGCTGCTCGAACTACTGCCCCGCGTACGCCACCGGCAAGAACCTGTCGCCGATGCAGCTCGTGCACGACATCCGCTACGAGATGCTCGACCGCATCGCGCTCAAGGACAAGATCGCCGAGCGCGAGGAGAGCGTCGCGAGCCGCGAGGCGTTCGTGGCGAGCCAGGGCGGCGAGGACCCGCATCACCCCGACGCGGATCTCGCGTTCGCGCGCGCGCAGCTCGCCGCCGCGAAGACCGAGCTCGAGACCATGCCCAAGATGACGGGCGGCCGCGTGCAGGAGGACACGCTGTGGGCGTGCACCACGTGCGGGGCGTGCCAGGAGGTGTGCCCGGTGTTCATCGAGCACCCGCTCAAGATCATCCAGATGCGGCAGAACCTCGTGCTCGAGCAGGAGAAGACGCCGGGCGAGCTCCAGCGCACGTTCCGCAACATCGAGCGCCAGAGCAACCCGTGGGGCATCGCCAACGATCAGCGCATGGACTGGGCGAAGGACCTGCCCGTGCCGACGATCGAAGAGACCCCCAACCCCGAGTACATCCTGTGGGTCGGCTGCGCGGGTGCGTTCGACAGCCGCATCATCAAGCAGACGCGCGCGATGGTGAAGATCCTCGGCACCGCGGGCGTGGACTACGCGGTGCTCGGCCACCAGGAGGCGTGCACGGGTGATCCGGCGCGCCGCGCGGGCAACGAGATGCTGTTCCAGGCGCTCGCCGAGCAGAACGTCGAGACGCTGAAGAGCGTCAACGCGAAGAAGGTGATCACCAGCTGCCCGCACTGCCTGCACACGCTGCGGCACGACTACCCGCAGTTCGGCGGCGAGTTCGAGGTCATCCACCACACGCAGCTGATCGACCACCTCTTCAAGGACGGCAAGCTCAAGGCCGAGAAGAGCCCCGTCTCCACCATCACGTATCACGACAGCTGTTACCTCGGCCGGTGGAACGGGGAGTTCGACGCTCCGCGCGACGTGATCAAGGCGGTCGTGGCGCCTGGCGGCGATGACCAGCGGATCCGCGAGATGGCGCGCAACAAGCGTCACGGCTTCTGCTGCGGCGCCGGCGGCGGTCGCATGTTCATGGAGGAGCACGACGGCGAGCGCGTGAACGTCAACCGCACCGACGAGGTCATCGCGACCGAAGCGGAAGCGGTCGCCGTCGCGTGCCCGTTCTGCAACATCATGCTCACCGACGGCATGAAGCAGCGAAACGTCGAGGACAAGATCCAGGTGCTCGACGTCGCCGAGCTCGTCGCCGCGGCGATTCCCGACGTGCCGGTGGATCGCCTGGTGCGCAAAAAGGATCGCGCGACGACCTGAGGTACGATGGTCCGCGATGAAGGACCTGTGCATCACGAGCCTCGTGCTCGTGCCGGCGCTGTTCGCCGGGGCTTGCGGTGCGGGTGACGACGTCGCCGAAGGCGCGCGCGCGAGCTGCGCGTTCGGCGGCCTGTTGACCGATTGCGAGGACGCGGATCGCACGCCCGAGGCGGCGTGCTGGCGGATGGTGGACTGCGGTGCGATCGCGATCAGCAACGAGACCCAGGACTACTGGTTCGATTGGGATCGCTGTGTCGATACGATCGAGCGGTTGACCGAGGAGCGCCAACGCCTGGTCATCAACTGCGTGGCGGTGTCGACCTGCGATCAGCTGCGCGTCGACGGCTCACCCGACCAACCGGACACCGACCAGCTCTACTGCGTCCAGCTCGGAGCCCGCTGATGCGCCGCACATCTTCCGTCGTGGCCGCGATGTTCGCGGCCTCCCTCGCTGTATCCGTGGCCTCGGCGCAGTCCGTCGATGTCGCCGCACAGATCAAGCTGATCGAGAATCAGCCGAGCGGCACGGACCGCACGGCGTGGAAAGAGCAGCGCCGCGATGCCGCACGCAAGCTCGTCCAGAGCAAGGACAAGAAGGCCGTCCCGGTCCTGATCAAGCTCGCCGAGACCGAGACGTTCGACATCATCGGCGAGATCGCGATCGAGGGCCTCGGCAACCTGGGCGATCAGAGCGCCGTGCCGGTGCTGCAGAAGGTCGCCAACGATGCGACGCGCGACAAGGCGACGCGCGACCTCGCGAAGAAGGCCCTGTTCAAGCTCGGGGCGGCGGCGAGCGGCGGCGCGACGACCGGCGGCGCGACGACGACCGGCGGGTCGACGACAACGGGCGGGACCGCGGCGACAGGTGGATCGACGACGACCGGGGGCGCCACGACCACCGGAGGCTCAGGAGACGACGGGGTGTCCGCGGGCGGCAGCGACGACGGCGCGACGGCCGGCGGCACGACCGCGGGCGGCGGAGAGCTCGGCAACGCGGGCGCGGGCCTGCTCGGCGGCGGCGCGACCGCGTCGAACGAGCTGCCCGAGCTACCGGTGCTCCCCGACGACACGCTCGCCGCGTACGATCGCCTGACGTTCGCCGCGGGCGCCGCGTCACTCGAGTACGACACGGTCCGGAAGCGGCCCGTGTTCGAGGGCGACCTCGCGGCCAGCTATCGCAAGCGCGTCGAGCGCGAGCAGATGGCGTGGGGCTGGGGCGCGGATGCGCGCGTCGTCGCCGGCTACATCAACCCGGAGGGCCGCGAGCAGACGCGCGGCGCGCAGCTCACCGTGGCGGGCAACGGCGAGGCGCGGTTCTACAAGGGCAAGATCTACGGCGTCGGCAAGGCGGCCATCGGGATCCAGGACGACTACATCTCGTTCGAGGACGCGATGGATCCGAACAACGACCTCAAGGACAACCGGTTCCAGGCCGACGCCCAGTTCGCGCTGGGCGCCGGCTACGGCCGCGTGCTCGACGTCGGCGGCGCGATCCGCGTGCGCCGGCTCGCGCGCGTGCTCGACGCGGCGCGCGCGCTCGGCAAGCAGATCGACGCGGCGACCGCGAAGCGCCTGCAGCTCACGTGGTGGGCGCTGCGCGACGAGCGCTCCGCGTATCGCGCGCTGGTCGCGACCGTCGCGATCCTGCGCGAAGCGGGCATCCTCCTCGGCGAGCCCGACGCGGGCCTGTCGTACGAGCTGCTCACCGTGCTGCGCGACACGCAGCTGTATCTGCGCCCGAGCGGTCTCGACGTCCAGGTCGCATTCGGCGAAGGCTACTTGCTCCGCCCCGACATGGATCCGACCCCGGCGGAGAGCGGGCGCGTCGAGCAGCTGCTCGCGAGCGCGAGCTACGGCCAGCAGCTCGCCGAGGACAAGGCCGAGGTCTCGGGCACCGCGTTCGCGCGGCTGCGCCTGTTCGCGCCCGACGAGCAGCCGTCGCCGTTCGCGCTGGGAGCGACGGCGCGGCTGCGCCGGTTCGCGTACGGCCCCCACGGCGATCCGTTCGGAGCGCTCGATCTGTCGGCGACGCTCCTGCTGTCGAAGGATCGCTGCTCGGTCAACGATCCGATGTGCGGCGCGCAGCTCTCGGGGCGCATCCAGGGCGAGGTCGGGTTCACCCTGTTCATGAACCAGGCGTCGGGGCTGCGGGTCGCCGGCATGGTCGCGCAGGACGGCGGCGAGCTGTTCCTGGGCGGATCCCTGACCGCGACCTATGGCCTGCTCGACGGTACCTTCGCAGGAATGTAGTCGGTTTCGCCGAATGGCCTAGTGGTCGGACCTTTGTTGCGGTAGGGTGGCTTCGTGGCTCGGCTGAGTCCCCGGCAGCGAGAAACTCTGACGGCCGTCGCGGAGACCGCCCTGCCGGCGGGTCGTCTGTTTCCGGCGGCGGGCGCGGCGACGGTCGCGAAGGTCGAAACCTTCGTCGACACCCTGCCCGGTCCACTGCTGCGCGGGCTCGGCGGTTTGCTGAGCGGACTCGACGCCGCGGCGTTCCTCGGCGAACGCCGCGCGTTCGCGAGGGTCTCGCCGGAGCGGCGGCTCGCGCTGCTCGAGCGCTGGCGCACCGGCGATGTGTTCCGCCGCTTGATGCTGCGCGCGCTGGTCAGCCCGCTCAAGATGGCGCACTTCGACGACCCGGGCCTGTACAAGGCGATCGGCTGCGTCTACGACTTCGACAAGGTCAAACACGAGACGAAGCCGGCGTACATGCGCGACCGCGTGCACGCCGCGACGGAGGGTGACCTCGCGGTCGAGTGCGACGTCGTCGTGATCGGCACGGGCGCGGGCGGGGCCGTCGTCGGGCGCGAGCTCGCCGAGGCCGGGCTCGCCGTGGTGTTCGTCGAGGAGGGCCGCTACTTCGAGCGCACGGACTTCTCGGGCCGCTCGTTCGAGATGCAGCAGAAGCTGTACCGGCGCGGCGGCTCGACGTTCTCCGTCGGCAACGTCGGGATCCCGATCCCGCTCGGACAGACCGTCGGCGGCACCACCACGGTCAACTCGGGCACGTGTTACCGCACGCCGGATCGCATCCTCGCGCAATGGCGCGACGAGCTCGGGCTCGAGGAGCTCGCGCCCGATCGCATGGGCGGCTACTTCGAGCGCGTCGAGGCCGTGCTCGGGGTCGAGCCAGCGCGCCGCTCGCTCCTCGGCGGCAACGGTCGCGTGATCGAGCGCGGGTGCAACGCGCTCGGCTTCAAGCGCCACGGTCCGCTGCGCCGCAACGCGCCCGCGTGCGACGGCCAGGGCGTGTGCGTGTTCGGCTGCCCGACGGACGCGAAGCGCTCGACCAACGTCAGCTACATCCCGCTCGCGCTGCGCGCCGGCGCGGAGCTGTTCCCGTCCGCGCGCGTGACGCGGATCCTCGTCGAGGGCGGGCGCGCGCGCGGCGTCGTCGCCGAGACCGCCGCCGGGCACTTGCTGACGGTGCGAGCGCGCGCGGTCGTGGTCGCGTGCGGCGCGCTGCTGTCGCCGCTGCTGCTCGCGCGCCAGGGCCTCGGGCTGAGCTCGGGGCAGCTCGGCAAGAACCTCTCGATCCATCCGGCCGCGGGCGCGCTCGCCGAGTTCGACGAGGAGATCCTGCCGTGGAAGGGCATCCCGCAGGGCTACTCGATCGAGGAGCTGCACGAGGAGGGCATCCTCTACGAGGGCGCGATGGTGCCGCTCGAGATGACGATGACGATGACGCAGCTGATCGGCCCGGAGCTGATCCGGCTCGCCGAGTCGTTCGATCGCGTCGCGAGCTTTGGCTTCATGGTCGAGGACAGCTCGCGCGGCAAGGTCACCGAGGTGCGCGGCCAGCCGGTGATCCAGTACTGGCTCACCGACGAGGACGTCGCGCACATCAAGCGCGGCATGGACGTGCTCGCGCAGGTGTTCTTCGCCGCCGGGGCGCGGCGCGTGCACACGCCGATCGCCGGGTTCGACGTGCTGACCTCTCCGCGTGACCTCGTGGCGCTGCGGCGCGCGACGATCAAGCCGTGGGACCTCGATCTCTCGGCGTACCACCCGCTGGGGACGGCGCGCATGGGGCGCGATCCCGCGACCTCGGTGATCGCGCCGGATCACCAGGTGCACGATACGCAGGGGCTCTACGTCGTCGACGGCGCGGCGGTGCCTTCCTCACTCGGGGTCAACCCGCAGGTCACGATCATGGCGCTCGCGACGCGGGCCGCGGAAAAGATCGCGGCGGCGCTGTCCTGACCCGCGGATTTTCGAGGGCCACGCGCGCGATTTCACCCGGTTCGCGCGCCGGGGCCGGCGGCACGCGCCGTGCTTCGGGGTGCGCGCATGCGCCGCGCGCTCGCCCTCGCAGTCTTCGCCTTCGCCCTCCCCTCCGTCGCCGCCGCACGGCCGTTCACGGCGGGCGTCGATCTCGGCCTCTCGCACAGCGAGGCCAACGACACCGCCGGGACGGAGCCGAGCACCACGCTCGGTGTGTTCGCGCGACTCGGCCTGACGTCGCGGCTCGCCGGTCAGATCGAGCTGCAGCGCATCCGCACCGACGACACCTACGGCACCGGCGGCGACATCAAGACCGCGACGGCGCTGCTCGTCGTCGAGCTCGGCCGCAGCGGCCGGCTGGTCCCGACGCTGATGGCGGGTATCGGCCTCGATCGCGCCACCGGCTACTACATGGAGAAGGCGCATCACCTCGAGGGCGGGTTCGGCCTCGAGTACCGCGCCGACGGTGGGTTCACGCTCGGCGCGGACGTTCGCATGGGCGGCCGTACGCTCGACGAGGAGACCTTCTACGCGTACCCGGAGGACGCCAGGACCGATGGCTACGCCACGTTGTATGCCCCATCGCCGCTGCAGGCCGGTGAGTACCGCTCCGCGCGCATCACGCTCGGCGTGCGGTTCTGAGCTCGCCGGCCACCGCGGCGACGACGCTCAGTCGCAGACGCGCATCTCGAGGCGAGCCGGGATCTGGTTCGCCTCGCGCGCCTGCAGGAACAGGGTGCCCGTCGCGGACGTGCGGACCAGGATCAGCGACAGGTAGCCCTTATCGGTCGAGACCCAGTTGCCGACCGAGCTGATGCGCGCGGCCGGCAGCTTCACGTCCACCACGTTGTTCGGCATGGTCTCGATCGCCAGGATCGTCCGCCCACCGAGCGGGATCTGGCCGCGGTCGCCGAAGCCGTCCGCGCCGTTCGCATTCCACGGCGTCTGCGTACCGGCGTCGACGCCGATCGCGTTGCACCAGCTCGCACCGGAGTACACCGTCATGGGGAAGCCCTCATTCCACTCGTTGGTCAGCGGGTAGACCGCGAGCTCGAGCTCCGAGCTGATGCCGAGATCGCTGACCGCGAGGCTTAGCCTGGCGTCATCGAGCGGCAGCCCCTGCTGGAGCTGGGACACCACCTCCTTCGGCAGCTGGAATCGCAGCAGCACGCGCGAGAGGTCGTTCTGGCCGACGTTCAGGTTCTCGAAGGTACCGAACCGGATCGAGGGATTGCAGCTCGTGTTGTCCGGCACGATGAACGTGTCCTCGATCACCTGCATCGTGTAGGGCGTCGACGAGGTACACACGCGCCCATCGCCCGCGTCGTCCGAGGCGCCATCCGCGCCCGCGTCGCCGATCGGCTCGGTGACGGTGGGTTCCACCCCGAACACGAGCTGGCAGCCGCCGAGCAGGACCAGCGCGATGGCGCACCGCATGTGGCGATGTTCCTAGAGATCGATCCGTTCGCGCAAGGTCGCCGCAGCCCCCGCGCGGAACCGGACCTGCGCGAGCGACTCGCGCACGCACCGCGCGGTGCTCGAAGGCAGGTCGGTATCGATCACGTTCAGGAAGCCGACCGCCCCGTGCTCGTCGACGGCGAGCTCGATCTGGACATAGGTCCCCGACAGGCCCGCCTTGGCGATCGAGCGCGTGCAGCTCGCGAGGCGCGCGTGGTCGAGGCCGGCGCGCAGCTCGCGACGGCGCGCGGCGATGCCGGCGGTCGGCGGCCGCTCCGCGGGCAGCTCGAGGCGCGCACCGGCGCCCGCGCCGGCGACATCCACCCAGCCCGCGCGGCGGAACCGGCCCGCGTGATCGGCGGCCTCGACGGTGTGGCGGCCCGGCATGACGCGCACGGCGAGCGGTGCGCGGCCGAGCTCGACACCGTCGACGCGGACCTCGCGCGTCGCTGCCGTCGGGGTGGCGATCGAGAGTGGAGCCGAGTTGCGCGCGAGCGCATCGACGTCCCACAGCGGCAGCTGGAGCGGCGTGGCGCGCGCCAGCGCGTCGAGCTCGTCGACGGTGAGCGGCGCGACGCGCTCCTCGGTCAACGCCGTGCCGGGCGCGATGCGCAGCCCTCGTGCGGTGCCGACCTCGACCTCCGCGGCGCGATCACGGACGGCGACGCGCCCGTGGCGGCACGCGACGCGCGTGCCCTCGGCGACGTGCTCGACGCGAAACTGTGTGCCGCGCACCTCGACGGTGTGCTCGCCGGCGATGACGAGGAATCGCTGCCCCGGCCTGCGCGCTGCCACCTCGACGTCGATCGTGCCGGTGACCGCGAGCTCGATCGCCTCGGCGTCGAACCGGCGCAGCTCGAGCGTCGAGCCAGGGCCGAGCGCGAACGCACTCGCCTCGCCGAACTGGACGTCGACGGCGCCGTCGCCGGTCGCGATCACGTTGCCCGCGACGAGCCGCTGCGTGAACAGCTCGGCCGGGCGCACGCCGTCGAGCCGCACCTCGCCCGCGGCGCGATTGACCAACCCCGCGAGCGGTGCGGGCGCGGGCGCGGGCGGCGGGCTCGGTGCCTCGGCCGGTGCCACGCGCGCGAGGGCGATGGTGGGCTCCTTCGCCGGCGACGACGTCGTGCGCTGCGTCGCGATGACGACCCCGATGCCACCGACGGCGGCGAGCCCGAGCGCCAGCCACGTGCGGCGCGGCCATGCGAAGCGCGACCTCCGCGGCACCGGCGCCGTGCGCGCCCGTCTCTCCTTGGACACCGTCCAGTGCACGCGCGCACGCACCGCATCCCACGGCAGCTCGGGCGCGGTCTGCGCGCGGAGCGACGCGAAGCTGTCGCTCGCCCGGCCGACCCGCGCCCGCGAACGCGCGCACTTCTCGCACCCCTCCGCGTGCTGCTCGATCGCGGCGCGCTCGTCGTCGGACAGCCGGCCCGCGAACGCGTCGGCCCACGTCTGTGGCGCGACGTGGCGGCTCATGCCTCGCCCTCCTCGCCGCCCATCGGCGGCGGATCGAGCGCGGCGTCGCCCGCGATCAAGCGGTAGAACTCGCGGCGCGCGTAGAACAGGCGCGTACGCACGGTGACCGGGTTCGAGTCGACGAGGTACGCGATGTCCTTGAGGTCGCGGCCCTCGATCTCGTGCAGGTAGAGCACGACGCGTTTCTTGGGCGCGAGCTGCTCGAGGGCGCGATACACGCGATCGCGATCCTGCTGGCGCTGCAGCGTGCGCTCGGGCGTCTCGGGGCGTTCGACGAGGCTCGGGTCGACCGCCGTGGCATCGAGGTCGGCGACGCCGATCGCGGACGGGCGGCGCCGGCGCGTGCGGATCCGTCCGAGCGCGACGTTGACGCAGATCCGGTACAGCCAGGTCGACAGCCGGGCATCGCCGCGGAACTTGTCGAGCCCGCGGAACGCGATCACGAACACCTCCTGCACGAGATCGTCGAGATCGGTGCGGTCGTTGAGGACGCGATAGAGGTTCGCGGCGACCTGCCGGCGATAGCGGTGGTACAGCTCGTCGTGCGCGGTGCGGTCGTCGGTGCGGCAGCGCGCGATCAGATCGGCCTCGTCGGCCGGTCCGAGCGCAGCCGTCGAGCCCGTCTCGCGCCTCACTCGCGGGAGCATATCCGTCCTGCTTAGTGGCCGGGGACGGTTCCTCCGTTCACGACGGGTTCACCGTGAGCGCGATTACGTAGGGGCCGCCCCTACCGGCGGGCGGGGAGAACCACGAAGCCGAGGTCGCGGCCGAGGCTGCAGCGCAAGGCGTCCTCATCGCCCGCGGGCTCGAACACACACGCGGCCTCGTCGGCGTCGGTCACCTGCTTGCCCTTGGTCGGGAGCGTCAGCACGACGCGATCCCCGTCGAGCCGCCAGGTGCCCTTGAACGGCAGGTTCATCGTCGAGCCCTGGCAGCGCGTGATCACGCGGATGCGGACGACGCGGTCGCGGGTCGCGGCGAACCGCACCTCCGCCTGATCGCAGCTCGTACCGGTCTGCTCCCACTGCCCGCCGAAGCCCATGAGGCGCTCGTAGGTCGTCGCCGCCTTGCGATCGAGGCCGACCGCCTTGCGGAACTGCGGATCGGAGCGCAGCGCTGCGAACGCGGGATCGAAGCGCGCCTCGACGAGCCACTCGATCGCGTCGGGCCGCGCCGAGCCCGCGAGCTTGGCGATCGTCGCGAGCGCGTCGGCGGAGGCCTTGCTCGCGAGCTGCGCGGCGGCGATGCGGTAGTGCGCTTCGGGGTTCCCCGCGTCGAGGTCGAGCACCTTCCTCCACGCGGCGAGCGCCTTGCCCTTGGACACCTTGCGCGCAGCGGCGGCCGCCTTCTCGACGGCAGGATCGACGGTGGGCGCGGTCGTCGTCGGAGGCGGCGTCACGGCCGTCGGGTCGGGCTGCGGGCGCGCGACCGAGGGCTTGCCGAGATCGAACGCGACGATGTCGGTGACCTCCTTGCCCATGCGCCGCGTGGTGTACGCGACGGCGACGCGATCGTCGTACTGGCTCGCGTAGACCTCGACCACCTTGCCGATCGGATCGATGGCCTCCCACGTGACCAGCTTGTCGCCGGCCCGGGCCGAGATCGACCCGGTCACCGTCAGTGTGCGGCCGGCGGCGGTGGCGGCGAAGCTCGCCTTGTCGCCGCGCTGGACGATGGGATCCTTGATCGACAGCTTCGCGACGACATCGGCGCCCGCCTTCTGGCAGCTCGGCGCACCCTTGGCGGCTCCCGCCACGACGGGCAGCGGCGCACACACCTTGTCCTGGTTGACCAGGTAGGGCCGATCGACGCCCGAGAACCCGCCGAACGTATCGGCGCCTGCCGGACCCGCCAGCGCTGCGACCAGAGAAACCGCGAGCACATGCCGCATCGTCAGCATGTGGACGTGATAGCGCGGAACGAATTCAGTTGCTTGGAATTGCGGTAGGGTGTGGGTAACGTGTCCAACCTGTTCACGCGAGCCAGCGCGGTCCTCGACCGCGGCGTCGTGCGCTTCATGGAGCGCCGGATGGCCCCGCGTACGCACGCGCTCGACCCGAATGCGCGGCAGGGCCTGCTCGAGCTCGCCGCGACCTACAACGCCGGCACGCTGGGGGCGCCGAGCCCGTTCTTCCCTACCCCGCCGCCGCCGGACATCAAGCTGAGCTCGCAGGGCGAGGGTCCGCACGGCACGCACGTCGTCGACCTGGCGTATGCGTCGGAGTACGACCCGTTCCACCCCGACGCGCGCGACTTGCACCTGTGCGTCCGCGAGAACCTGACGGCGCACGCGCGCTGGTGGACCTCGGATCGCGGCCGGCCGACCATCGTGCTCCTGCACGGCTGGGGCGGCGGCAGCTACTGGCTCGAGTACCGCTCGTTCGTGGTGCCGTACTGGCTGCGCCACGGCTTCGACGTCGCCGCGTTCGTGCTGCCGTTCCATGCCGCGCGCGCGCCGGGGACCGGACTCGGTGCCTCGGGCGCCTTGTTCCCGTCGACGAACCCGCTGCGCACCAACGAGGGCTTCGGCCAGGCGATCCATGACCTCCGCGCGCTGGCGCTGTTCCTGCGCGCGCGCGGTGCGTCCGCTGTCGGTGCGATGGGCATGAGCCTCGGCGGCTACACCACCGCCCTGTGGGCGAGCGTCGCCGGACCGAGCGACCCCGGCGGCGTCGACTTCGCGGTGGCGATGATCCCGGCGGTGTCGATGGCGCGCCTGATGTGGCGGCACGGCGAGCACAGCGCATCGCTGCTGCGCGCGGCGAAGGCCGGGATCACGGAGGACCTCCTCTCCGACGCGTTCGCGGTGCACACGCCGACGACCCGGCCGGTGCGTCTGCCGCGCGAGCGGCTGGCCGTCGTCGCCGGGCGCGGCGACCGGATCACGCCGCCGGACCAGGCCGAGGCGCTCGCCGCGCACTGGGGCGTCGACATCTCGTGGTTTCACGGCGGACACCTCGCGCAGGTCGGGCGCGGCGATGCGCTGCGCGCCGTGCGACGTCAGCTCGGTGGGCTCGGCTTCACCGGTCGCGAGCGCCGCCCGTGAGCGTGCGCCGTCCCTCGTTGGCCGAGGCGATCGCCAGCGGCCCGCTGCTCCTCGACGGCGCGATGGGCTCGCTGCTGTACGAGCGCGGCATCTTGCACACGCGCAGCTACGACGAGCTGAACCTGTCGCAGCCGGACTTGATCCGTCGCGTGCACGAGGACTACGTGCACGCCGGCGCCGAGATGATCGAGACCAACACGTTCGGCTCGAACCGGATGGCGCTCGCGAGGCACGGGCTCGCCGAGCAGGCCGCCGCGATCAATCGCACCGCCGTCGATCTCGCGCGCAGCGCGGCCGGCGAGCGCGCCTACATCGCCGGCGCGGTCGGCCCGACGGGCGTGCGGTTCGGCGTGGCGAGCGCGAACCGCGCCAGCTTGCGCTCGCTCGCGCTCGCCGAGCAGATCGACACGCTCGTGCTCGCGGGCGTCGACGCGATCATGCTCGAGACGTTCTCGTCGATCCTCGAGCTCGAGGTCGCGCTCGAGGTCGCGCGCCAGCGCGGGCCCAAGGTGCCGGCGATCGCGATGATGGTGTTCGACGCCCATGGCAAGGCCGAGGGCGGCCTCGCACCGGGCGAGATCGCGGATCGCTTGATCGCCGCCGGCGCCGACGTGATCGGCGGCAACTGCGGCATCGGGCCCGCCGAGCTCTATCAGGTGACGATCGCCATGGTCGGCCGCGGCAAGCCGGTGATCGCGCAGCCCAACGCCGGCCTGCCCGCCTCCGTCGAGGGGCGGACGCTGTACGTCGCGAACCCCGAGCACTTCGGCGTGTTCGCGCGCCGCATGCTGAAGAGCGGCGTGCGCATGGTCGGCGGCTGCTGCGGGACGACGCCCGCGCACACGCGCGCGATGCTCGGCGCCGTGCGCATGCTCCGCGGCGAGCACCTCGACGAGCGCATCGCGCTCGATACGCCGGCGAGCGCGTCGATCACCACCTCGACGCCGAAACCGGCGCCGGTCGCGAAGCTGCCGCTCGCCGAACGCAGCCGGCTCGGCGCTCGCATCGCGCGCGGCGAGTGGGCGGTGTCCGTCGAGCTCACCGCGCCGGCGGGCAGCGATCTGACGAAGACCAAGCAGCAGGTCAACGAGCTGATCGCGGGCGGCGTCGACGTCGTCAACATCGCCGACGGTCCGCGCGCCTCGGCGCGGATGGCCAACGTCGCGGTGTGCGCGCGGCTCGCGGGCGAGACGCAGGTCGAGCCGATCCTGCACGTGTGCGCGCGCGACCGCAGCTTCCTCGGCCTCATCGCGCACCTGCTCGGCGCACAGGCGCTCGGGCTGCGCAACCTCGTCATCATCACCGGCGACCCGCCGAAGATGGGCGACTACCCGTTCTCGACGCCGGTCTACGACGTCGACTCGATCGGCCTGTTGCGCATCGCGGCCGGACTCAACGCCGGCGTCGATCCAGCCGGCAAGGAGTGCGAGCCGACGTCGTTCGTGCTCGCGACCGGCGCCGAGCCCGCCGCACACGATCGCGATCGCGAGCTGCGCCGGCTCGAGGACAAGAAGCTGGCGGGCGCGGAGCTCGTGATGACCCAGCCGGTCTACGACCCGCGCACGCTCGAGCGCTTCCTCGATGACGTCGGGCCGCTCGGCCTGCCGATCATGGTCGGCATCCTGCCGCTCGCGTCGCATCGCAATGCGGAGTTCCTGCACAACGAGGTCCCCGGGATGGCCATCCCGACCGAGTACCGCGAGCGCATGGCGAAGGTCGGCGGTGGCCCGGCCGCGCGCGCCGAAGGCATCAAGATCGCGCAGGAGGCGCTCGCCGCGGTCAAGCACCGGGTGGCCGGGGCCTATGTGATGCCCCCGTTCAATCGCGTGGATAGCGCCCTCGCCGTGCTCGAGGTCGCGCGCGATCGCATGGGCGCGAGGCGCTGATCGTGGTAAACGGTCGGCACGTTCGTTTCTGAACCGCCGCTCCCGGAGGACGGCGATCCAGCGTGGGCGACGCGGCCGGATGATCGGCTGCGGGACAAGCGCCCCCGAGGCTCCAGGGGCGTCCAGTGACCAGAGGGCCTGATCGAGAGAGAGCAATGTCGAATCGCCTGTACGTCGGAAACCTGTCGTTCCACACCACCGAGGATCTCCTCCTCAAGAAGTTCCAGACCTCGGGAGAGGTCAAGGCCGTGAACCTGATGCTCGATCGGATGACCGGCCAGTCGCGCGGCTTCGCGTTCGTCGAGATGGCGTCGGCCGAGGCCGCCCAGAAGGCGATCCAGGACCTCAACGGCCAGGACCTCGAGGGTCGCGCCCTGCGCGTCGACATCGCCGAGGAGCGTCGTTCGGGTGGTGGTGGTGGCGGCGGTGGCGGACGCGGTGGC
>DATLHR010000248.1:0-10866 GCA_035539815.1 Kofleriaceae bacterium | reverse complement strand
CGGCTCGGTCGTCGCCGAGGTCGAACGTCTTGAACAGACGGCGATCGACGAGGCGCGCCGCGAGGTCACGGAGCACCGGATCATCGGCGGGCGGACCGTCGTAGCCGGCCCAGCGATCGAGCGCCATCGTGAGCGTGACGTCGTGCAGCTTGAGGTAGTCGGCGACCTCGACGTCCGAGCCGCGCGCCATCGCGGCCGCGATCGGCAGGTCGGGGGGCTCGGCGCTTTCGCGGGCGAGGTGCGCGAAGCGCTCGAGCGTCTTGATGAACATCCACTCCGCCGCGCGGACGGTCTTGTGGTGATAGACCTGCGCGTACATGTACGAACGCGCGAACAGGTACTGTTCGACCGCGTACATGCCACGGCGGTAGTCGACGACGAGGTCGGTGCGGCCGTCGCGCACGTGCGCGATCTGGATCGCGTGGATGATCCAGTCGAGATCGTAGGTCGCGTAGCCGGCCCCGGAGTAGTGCCCGTCGCGGAGCAGGTAGTCGAGGCGATCGACGTCGAGCTGCGAGCTCACGAGCTTGCGCGCGAAGTGTGGGTGGTAGCCCTTGCCCCAGAACCGGCCGAGCGTCGCGGGCAGCCCGGGCTCGAGCTCTTCGAGGGCGGTGCGCAGCTGCGGATCTCCTTCGACGATCTTCGCGCCCCAGCGCTCGTGGTCGTGCCCGTCGAACACGTGCTCCCACGCGTGCGAGAACGGGCCGTGACCGATGTCGTGCAGCAACGCCGCGACCTTGACGTGGCGCGCGACGGTGGCGTCGAGGTCGAGGCGGCGCGTCACGCGCTGCGCGATGTGGAAGGCGCCGAGCGCGTGACCGAACCGCGAGTGCTCCGCGCCCGGATACACGAGCCACGCGAACCCCATCTGCTTGATGCGCCGCAGGCGCTGCATCGCGTGCGTGTCGAGCAGGTCGGCGATCGGACGATCGATACCCTTGAACTCGATCAGGCCGTGAACGGGATCGCGGAAGACGCGGTCTTTGACCACGCGCTCACTCTAGCTCGATCGTCCCCAACCAGTCTGCGTGCGCGGCGAACACGGTGCCATCGTGATCGACGGCGAGCACGGGACGCTCGAGTGCCGTGTGCGCGCGGGTGTCGACGAGCGTGAACGTGTCACCGCCCGAGGGCAGGATGTAGAGCACGCTGTCGCGACGGTCCTCGGTCTCGACGATCACCTCGACCACGACGAACCGCGGCGTCGCGAGCACCGACCCGAGCGCCTGCGTGCCCGGGATCGCGAGCGGGAACAGCTCGGACGCGCCGTCGTCGAGGATCCACAGCTCGGGCGCGTCGTCGGCGTGGAAGAACGTGCGCCCGTGGCCGTCGCGGCCGTCGAAGTGGATCACCGAGCACGCGACCGGCAGCGCGCTGCACGGCAACATCACGGTGGTCGTGTCGTCGTCGGCGTCCTCGCCGACGAGGCGCTCGAGGCCGGTGCTGCTGAGGCCGTAGATCGCGTCGTCGGTGTGGACGACCTGCGCGAGCGCCTTCGCGATGCCCCAGTCTTGGGCGCCGTGGGAGAGGCGGCGGCCGCCGTCGGCGCTCGATACGTAGAGATCGCCCGACGGGCTCTGGTACGGATCGATCAGCACCGTGGTCGTGAGGCGGTTGCCTTGCTGGACCATCTGGTCATCGCGCGTGAAGCGGAACACGCCGCTGCCGGGCGACAGGTTGCCCACCGCGGCGAGCACGGTGCCGTCGTCGACGGCGGTGAAGTCGAGCACGTTGTAGTTCTTGGTGGACTCGATCGGCACCCAGCCATCCGCGCTCAGGCGCGCGAGCCGCCGGCGGTGGTCCGCGTCGAGGAGCCCGAGCGGTCGGTTGTCGGCGTCGAACGCGAGCTTGGTCACGGGGACGAGGTTGCTCGCATGCTCCACGAGGCGAGGCGCGCCGAGATCGTCGCCCGTCCCGCAGCCCGCACACACCCCGATCACGATCAGTGCCTTCTTCATGGTCGGCCACCCTAACACGGACTAAGGTGCGCCGTGGCCCCCTCACGGCACATCCGGGTCGAGCGGCTCGACGGCGCGACCCGGCGCGATGACCGCGACTACGTCGTCGAAGAAGCGCCACTGCAGCTGCGCGCGCGCGGCACTCCGGTCGCGACGATCATGCGGACTCCTGGTGATGACCTCGCGCTCGTGCGTGGCTTGCTGCACGCCGAGGGCATCGTCGCTACCCCGTCGCAGCCCGACGCGGACGCCGTCGAGCTCGATGTCGATCCGGCGGCGTTCGCAGCGCGCGGGCTGCTGGCGAGCGCGGCGTGCGGCGTGTGCGGGCGCGCGGCGATCGCGGACCTCGAGTTGCGCGCGCGCGCCGTCACCGCGGACACCACGATCGCGGCCGCGGTGCTGACGGCGCTACCGGCGCAGCTGCGCGCCGCACAGTCGGTGTTCGCCGCGACGGGCGGGCTCCACGCCGCGGGGCTGTTCACGCCGGGCGGCACGCTGGTCGCCGCGCGCGAGGACGTCGGGCGCCACAACGCCGTCGACAAGCTCGCCGGCTGGGCGCTCGCCGCGGGGCTCGATCCCGCGCGCCACGTGCTCGTGCTCTCGGGCCGCGCCGGCTACGAGCTGGTGCAGAAGGCGATCATGCTTGGCGTGCCGATCGTCGCGTCGGTGTCGGCGCCGAGCTCGCTCGCGATCACGCTCGCGGAGCGGTTCAATGTCGCGCTCGCCGGGTTCGTGCGCGACGCGCGCGCCAACCTGTACGCACACGGATGGCGCGTTCGCTGACCCGCCTAAGGATCCCTCGCACTTGACGTCGCCGTCGGATTGAAATACCGACGGGGAGCATTCTTGCTTCCGCATCATCCAGCACATAGGTTCCAGGCGATGCTTACCTCGCGCGTCACGTCCCTCTCGCTCGCCGTCGCGCTGGTCGCGTGCGGCAAGGGCACCAAGGATCAGCCCCGCACCACCGAGTCCAAGGTCGCCGAAGCCGGCGCCTCGAGCACGGCCGCCGGCGGCACCGCCGTGGCCAGCACGACCAAGCCTGCGGTCGCGCCCACCAAGGCACCGGCGCGCGGCCCCGAGCGCGCGGTCTACTCGCTCGTCGACAGCCGGCTCTCCGCGCACCTCACGCGCGGTGGGGGCCTGCTGCTCCCAGCCGGCTCCGCGGGCTTCGCGAAGTACCTCCGGTTCGGCAACCAGATGAGCGAGAAGAAGAAGGCGTGGGACCTGCGGGCATCCGAGGGCAACGTGAAGGTCGCGGCGATGACCGGCAAGAGCGCGAGCGTGTTCGTGCCGCTCACCGCCGCGCAGGCCGCACGTCCGACGGTGCGCATCCGTATCCACTCGAGCGGCGACGGCACGCTCAGCCTCCGCGTCAACGACAACAAGGACATCAACGCCAACCTCGCGTCGGGGTGGACGACGCTCGAGCTGACCGTCCCTGCGGACCAGCTGAAGGAAGGCGAGAACCAGCTCACCCTGTTCACGAAGCCGGGCGAGGCGAAGGTCGCGTGGATGCAGGTCGGTGGTGCGCAGCCCATCGGCGATGACGGCGCCGTGCAGTTCTACGACACCGGCAAGAAGGCGCTCGTGCTGCCCAAGGACAGCGGGATGTCCTGGTACGTGATGGTGCCCGACAAGGCGAAGCTCGCCGGCGACCTGTCCGACGGCAGCTGCACGGTCGGCGTGCTCGCCACGGCCGAGGATGGCTCGACCGCCGAGGGCAAGCTCACCGGCACCGGCTCGGCGGTCGATCTCGGGTCGCTCGCGGGCAAGGCCGTGCGCCTCGATCTCGATGGACAGGGCTGCGCGACGAGCGAGCTCGCCAACGCGGCGCTCGTCATCCCGGGCACCGTGCCGGCGATCAAGCGCGGCGAGCCGCCGAAGAACATCGTGTTCATCATCATGGACTCGCTGCGCGCGGATCGCGTGCGGCCGTGGAACGCGAAGGCGCGGCCGGAGACGCCGAACTTCGACAAGCTCGCCGAGACGGGCGCGGTGTTCCTGAACAACTACGTGCAGGGCAACGAGTCGCAGGTCTCGCACGCCGCGATGTGGACCTCCATGTACCTCGCCAAGCACAAGGCGCCGAACATGAAGGACACGCTCGCGGACAAGTTCGTCACGATCGACGAGGTCGCGAAGAAGGCGGGCAAGTTCGTCGCGGGTGTTTCGGCCAACGGCTACATCCGCCCCAAGCGCGGCTATGGCAGCGCGTGGGACAAGTACGTCAACCACATCGAGAGCTCGATGGGGCTCAGGGGGGCCGACATCCTCGACAAGGGCCTCTCGTTCATCACGCCCAAGAAGGACCAGCCGTGGTTCCTCTACATGGGCCTGATCGACACGCACGTCACGCTGCGCGCGAAGGCGCCGTGGCTCGAGAAGTACGACGGTGGCTACAAGGGCAAGTTCGCGACGTCGTTCGGCGACGACGGCGGCGGCGGCATGCCCAAGGGCCTCAGCGAGAAGGAGATGGAGCACGTCCGCGCGCTCTACGACAGCAACGTCAGCTACCAGGACGACCTGCTCGGCCAGCTGCTCAAGAAGCTCGAGGAGTGGGGCGTGAAGGATCAGACGATGATCGTCATCACCGCCGATCACGGTGACGAGCAGTGGGAGGACGGTCGGTTCGGCCACGGTGGCTCGGTGCGCGAGACGCTCGTGCACGTGCCGCTGCTCATCCACTACCCGCCGCTGTTCCCGGCGAGCAAGGTCGCGGAGGGCACCGAGGGCATCGACATCGTCCCGACGCTCGCAGATGCGCTCGGCGTCGCCCACGACCCCGAGTGGCAGGGGATGTCGCTGCTGCCGCTCGCGCACGGCGCCGGTGGCTATCCGCTGATGTCGTTCGGCTCGAAGTACGAGAACGGGCACGCGGGCCGCATCGGGCACTGGAAGGGCATGCTCAACGCCGCGGCATCGCCGCGGATCTACAACCTGGCGAAGGACGCCGGCGAGACGAAGGACCTCTACGGGACCGCGCACGTCGGCACCCGCCTCCTCCTCGATGCGATGTGGATGCAGCGGCAATGGAACGTCGAGTGGAAGAAGTCGCAGTGGGGCAATGCGGCTTCGGTCTCCAGTCGCTTCGCGGCGGACCTGGGTGAGTAGGCGACGTAACCTCCACCCCACGGAGGGCGTGCGCTTCATACTGGAGCGCACCGAGGACCAAGGGCCGCGCGCGACCTATCGCGCGTCGGTGTACACCCCGGACGCCGTGTTCACGGGGACCGCGACGCTCACCGAAGACGGCAGCGCCGAGCTGGTCGCCACGGGCGCGCCGCCCGAGCTGGACGAGCGCCTCACGACGATCGCCAAGGTCGTCGCGCGTGACGCGAACAAGCGCAAGGACGACGGGCTCGTCACCTGGCCCAACCGCATCATGCGCTGGCGCAAGTAGCGCGCGGACCGGACTGGTGACCCCAGTCCCTGGCGGCCGCTCACGCCAGTCTGGCGGCAGGAGCGGTCGCCCGTGTGCGGCGAGCTCACGTGATTTCAAGCAGTTCGGATGGGTACGCTCGTTGCTCGGTGTTCGGCCGATGCTGAAGTACGGGGTGCTTCTGGGCGCGCGCCTGCTCGCCGCCTGTGTCGATGATCCGACCACTGGTGAGGTCACCGCCGCCGTCCAGGGCGGCGCGAGAACGAGCGAGTTCACCGGCGTCGGTTACATCGTGAACACCGTCAACGACGAGGCGTGCACCGCCACGCGGATCGGCGAGCGCACCCTGCTGACTGCGGCGCACTGCCTGATGCGGTACCCCGAGCGCACGACGCTCAGCACCGTGTCCGCCTCGTCGATCAGGTTCTATCCCGCCGCCGACGCGAGCCGGCTCGCGGGCGCCGAGTACACCGCCGAGCGCGTGATCCCGCATGCCGAGTTCGGCGGCGGTGCGGTGAACGACATCGCGGTGATCATCTTGCGGAGCGCGCCCGGTGATGACGTCGAGCGCGTGCCGATCGCGTCGCGTGCGTCCGCGGCCGGCGACGAGGTCGCGATCGTCGGCTACGGCGACCCGCGCTTCGGGTACCGGCAGGTCGCGACCAACACGATCGCCGTCGTCCGCACCTCGACCTACGAGATCCAGGGCGACGGGAATATCTGCGACGGTGACTCGGGCGGTCCGTCGATCGTCACGCGCGATGCGCAGCAATACGTCGCCGGCGTGCACACCGGCCGGATCGGCGACTGCGGGGAGCGCGCGTTCGACGAGCGCGTCGACTTCTACGCCGACTGGATCATCGAACAGGCCGCGGGCGACGTGCTCGTCGAGGAGCCGGCCGCGCCCCCCCCGCCCGAGGACGGCGGCGACACGCCGGCCGACGATCCGGGCGTGCTGGACAGCGAGGACACGGCCGCGGGGTGTGCGGCGGGCGGGCAGGGCGCCACGGGCGGCCTCGCGCTCGCGCTCGGTGCGCTGCTCGCCGTGCGCCGTCGCGCTACGCGTCGGTGAACACCGGCAGCGCGACGACGAGCTCGCCGCCACCGCCGCGCCGATCGGACCGCGCGAGCTCGCCCCCCGCGTGCTTCGCGAGCACCTCGACCGAGCGCAGGTCGAAGTGATCGCCGTTGATGGGCGTGCTCACGCCGCACACGAGCTCGACCCAGCGCTCGTCGCCGATCACGCGCTCGCGCGCATAGAGCTCGACGCGCGGCGCGTCCGCGACATCGAGCACCATGCCGACGACGAGGTGCTCGAGCTCGTCGTAGGCGAGCGCGGTCGCCGTGTCGGGATCGATCGCGAGGTGTGCGTCGACGTCGAACGCCAGGCGCAGCTCGTCGACGACGCGCGCGATCGTCGGGCCGACCGCGGGCCCGCGCACGGGGATGGCCTGCGGGCGCGCGACCTCCATCAGCGACTCGAGCGAACGCTTCGCATCTTCTGCCGCGCGCACCAGGTCATCGATGACCTCCTTGTCCGCGGGGCAGCGCTCGCCGAGCGAGATGGCGCCGAGCTCGACGATCTGGACGAGGTTGAGCAGATCGTGGGTCTTTCCCGAGACGAACCGCTGCGCCGCGGCGACCTGCGCTTCACGGGCGAGCTCCCATGCGAACCTTCGTTGTCGCTCGACGATCGCCAGCCGTGCTGCAGCGCTCGCGGCGCGTGGGCGCACGCGCGGTTCAGTCGTCGTCGTCTTCGTAGTACTCGACCGGCTCGTAACGTATCTCCCGGCTAGCAGGACATACGGAGCGGTAGCTGCACCGATCGCACCACGATCCGGGGTTCGGACGAGGGCCGTCATCGACGGCGAGCGCCGCCGCCTCGATGTTGTCGAGGAGATCAGGCATCAGCCGATCGATCACGGTCTCCGGAGGGACCGGCGCGCTCCACTCGACGGCGCGCTCGGCGATCCAGTGCAGCCCGAGCCAGAACCGCTTGACGTGCCGGAACGCCGCCGCCGCGAGCACGGCATAGCCCTCGAGCTGATCGGCGATCGAGGTCCCCGGGATGCGCGCGCCGGTCTTGTGGTCGACCAGCGCGAGCGCGTCGTCTTCGAACAAGTAGCCGAGGTCGAGCACGCCGCGGTAGTACGCGTCACCCGCGTAGAACTGCGTCGTGGTCAGGTCCTCCCGCACCGCGAGGGAGTACTCGACGAGCTGGCGCGCGACGCGACGGCGCCGCCGGAACTGCGCGATCCTGGTCGTGAACGCGGGGATGCCCAGGCACAGTGCGTCGTAGCGCGCTTGCTCGGTCTCGGACGGCAGCTCGGCGCGGACCGCGGCCTTGGCCTCGTCGATCGGCGTGCCCTGGAGCACCTGCTCGAGCGCCTTGTGGATCGCCTTGCCGATCCTCGCTTCGGGCATGACCTCGGGCTCCTTCAGCTTCTGGATGTACTTGAAGTGAAACAGCCGCGGGCAGCGCAGCGCGGTCGACACTTTCGAGGCCGACCACGGGGCGTGGATAAGGGCGCGCGTCGACGGCACGGCGTCCCAGACTAGCCGAAAACTTGTCCCCCGGATGGGGCGGGCGTAGCACCGAAGGGTGAGCGAGCCCCTGCACGTCTGCGAGGTCTGTAGCGCGAAGGTCTCCGAGCTCCGCCGCGGTCGCTGCTGGGGGTGCTACGCGAAGTGGGTCGATGCGCGGCCGGTCGGCGCCGGGGCCAAGTGCGTCACGTGCAACGAGAAGCGCCGCAAGGTGCTGCGCTCGATCGAGCTGCTCGGGCAGTGGCGGCCGATGTGCTTCAACTGCGCGGGCCAGCTGACGAGCTTGTCGCCGATACCGGATACCCTCGCCGCCGTGCGGCGCGCCATCTCGCGCGAGCGCCGCAACACGGACCGTCGCTACGGCAAGCCGGACACCCGCGTGTTCCCGTACGAGCGCCGCGTCGGCGAGCGCCGCACGCTGCGCGATGCCCTGATGCCGATCGACGACGACATGATCATCGAGGTCGTCGTCGAGGAGAACGACGGCATGGACTTCGAGGACCTCACGACGATCCGCGAGATGGTCACCCACCTGCGGCCCATCGACCTCGCGTAGCTAACGCTTCTTCGCCGGCCTCGCGGGCGCCGGCCTCGCGGGCACTGCCTTCACGGGCGGCGGAGGCGGCATCGCATCGTAGCTGCTCTTCATCTCCGCCTTGCCCAGCATGAGCCAGGCCGCGGCGCCCGGCAGCAGCGCACCCGCCGGGACGACCTCGGCGAGCGTCTTGCCCTGCGCGCGCACGGTGAGCTTGAGCATCCTCGGGTCCTTCTGCACCGTGGTCTTGAAGTTGCCGTCGCCCGTGTAGGTCTCGACGATCTTCAGGACGTCGCCCTTGCGGCGGATGACCTCGTCGATCTGCTTGTCGGTCCCCTTGTACGAGTCGAGCGCGCCGAGCGCGATCTTCGCGAACCCGCGCGGCGCGATGTGCGCGGCCTTCAAGAGGTCGAGCGCGCCGATCGACATGGTCTCCATGTTGTCGAGCCCGGCCTTCGAGCTGTCGATCCAGGTCCAGCCGATGCCGTCGGTGTAGACCGAGAACGTGGCGACCTTGTGGCGGTTGATCATGTCGCCGAGCACGTTCTTCGCGCCGATGTTCTCGTTGGCGGCCTTGCGCGCGCTCTGCGACAGCGAGACGACGAGCGCGTAGATCGGCCTCTGCGCGATCACCTCGGCGGCGTGCGCCAGGTTGGAGTTTGCGGGGCGCGCCGGCGCTCTCCACGTATCCCCCACGCGGTCGCGCACGAGGTTGAGGTTGCCGGCGATCAGCGCGCCGTCCTTCGTGAGGCCGATGGCCGGATCGTTCGGACCGTTGTCGATCAGCGCACCGGCGCCGACCTTCGAGACCTGCCTGCTCGCGGACTTCGCGATCTTCTCGAGGTTGGCGGGCGTGAACTTGCCGTGCACGACCGCGACGAAGTTCGGGTCCTGCTTCGGCAGCAGCTGCACGAACACCGTCGCGTCGTTGATGTCGCTGACGAGGTCGATGCCGGTGCCCATCTTCGCGAGGCCGCGCACGCCCTCGACCTCGCCGATCGCCCTGCGCACGGCATCCGAGAGCTCGCGTGACGACTTGATCGAGGGAAGGTTCGGCAGCCCCGTCAGCACCTTGTAGTTGTTGGGGACGACCGTCCCTGCGTCGAAGTGCATGACGATGTCGGCGTCGGGCATCGCGTACTGCAGCGCGACGTCCGGCGTGGGCGCCTTTGGGTTCTGCTGCACGCTGAACCCGCCGAGGCCGAGCATCAGCGAGATAACTTCGACGATTCCGAGCGACATGACCGTTCCTCCTGCTGGGCGAGCACGCCCGGTCGCGAGCATTCGATCAACTCACGAGTGGGTGCAACGCTCCCGACCATCGACGGACCATGCCTCCGAAAAATTTCAACCACGATGAGTGCTGCATCACTGACTCGCGGTCGCTCGAAAAAAATCGCATGTCAAGACTGGTTCCTGAAATGGTCGGCGCTAGGATGGCCATCGTCTCGACGGTACGGGTCAGCAAAAAAAAAAATTTCGACGGAGGCACGAGGGACATGAGTACGCTTGCTGTGGTTGAGGAGATTCTTCGCGAGACCGCTGTTCCCATGTCGGTTCGCGAGATCGTGGAGCGTGCAGGTGTGAGGTTGCCCAGCAAGTCGAAGACTCCCGACACCGTGGTGGCTCGGGACCTGTCGATGGACATCAAGAAGAAGGGCGAGACTTCGATCTTCATTCGCACGTCGCCCGGTCGCTACACGCTGCGCGCTCTCGCCACAGCGGCGACGCCGGCATCGGTCACGCTGCCGGCGAGCGAAGTCGCTCGCACCGTGTCAGCAGCGCCCACTGCGGCACCTGGCACCTCTGGCACCACGTCCATGAGTGCACTGCCGCAACGCAAGCCTGCGGTCGCCGCGACCACCACGCCTCGTCCGCGAACGGACAGCGAGGCGACCGGCGGCGGTCTCGTCAGCTAAGCTTCGCTTCGCTGCCCGAGCCATCGACCGAGCTGTGGTGCGGTTGATCGCCTCCGGCGTCCATCCCCGTCGCGCGGTCTTCGCCCGCGCCCCGTCGCGTTCGCGCCGGGCACCCGCTGCGCGGGTGGACGTGGATTGGTAGGGTAGGCACGTGATTCGTCGTGCCGACCAGGCGGACCACGCGTGGATCGTGGCCACCGGCGCAGAGGCGTACGCCAGCCTCGGCGACTACACGCGGATCCTTCCATCGTGGCTCGCGCAGCCAGGCGTGCTCGCCTGGATCGATCACGACGTGCAGGGCCGCGGGCGCGGCTTCGCGATGCTCGGCTTCTACATGGAAGATACGAGCGGCACCGGCGTAGGACCTACGCAGGTCGTCGCCGACTTGCTCGCGCTCGCCGTGCTCCCTTCACAGCAGCGCCGCGGTATCGGCTCCAAGCTACTCACCCACGTGATCGAGATCGCCGAGCGCGTCGCGCCGTCGAGTGACATCCACTCGCTGCGGCTCACGGTCGCCGAAGACAACAC
>DATLHR010000247.1:0-5407 GCA_035539815.1 Kofleriaceae bacterium | reverse complement strand
GCGCTGCTTGTCGGGGAGTCGGCGCGCCTCGGTGGCGATCGCGGAGTGCGCAGCGAGCTCGGCGCTGCACTGATCGCAGAGCTCGAGATGCATGCGCAGCCGGTCATCGATGCCGGCGACGAGCGCACGCGACAGCTCGATCGGGTTGGGACAGCTCATGGCTCCCTCCTCTCCAGCGCGTCGCGCAGGGCGGTTCGCGCTTGATGCAACAATCGCCACACGGTGCCCTCGCGCATGCCGAGGATGCGCGCGGCCTCGACGCCCGGAATCTCCTCCAGCTCGCACATCACGTACACGGTGCGCTGCTTGTCGGGGAGATCGTCGATGGCGCGCCGCACCTTGGCGAGGATCTGGTCACGCTCGACGCGGGCGGCGGGCTCGGTGGGCGCGCGACGCGGGTGGTCCGCGAGGCGCGTGTGGAAGCTCTTGCGCCGGATCTCCGAGCGAACGTGGTGGCTGACGACGTGGACGGCGATGCCGAACAGCCAGCGGTTGACGGGGGCATCGCCGCGGAAGCGCTTGGCCGAGCGGAGGGCCTCGAGGAAGGTGGCTTGCACGAGATCATCGAGATCTCGCTCGTCGGTGCCGCGCAGCCGCGAGAGGAAGGCGTAGACGGCGCGATGGTGGCGATCGAAGAGGACGCCGAGCGCGGTGCTGTCACCGACGGCGCACGCGGCCACGAGGGCTTGATCGGACATCTGCTCGTCGGGCATGGGGACGTCGGCGGGAGGGCGGCGGAGTGGAATGACCTTGCCTTCCGCGTTCACGGCGCACCGATCCGGAGACCGAGGTCTCCACGCAAGAAGACGGTGGGCTCGTCGTTGGTCGTCATCGACTCGCCGTCCGTGCGCACCGCTTGCCCCGACGGGGAGAGGCCGGCCGACAACCCGGCGTGGAGCGCGACATGCGGCGCGATCGCGATCGAGACCGACGCGTGCGCGTCGAGGCGTGTGCCGGCATGGGTCCACGTGGTCGGACCCGTGTCGTGCAGCTCGGCCCGCAGGAACCAGCCAGGGCCGGCGCCGGCACCGGTCACGATCGCGACCCGTTGCCCGACGAAGAACGGCACGTCGATCGCGGCGAGCACGTCGTAGCTGCGGTGCGAGTCGTTCCCGAGCGCACGGCCGGCGAGGCCAAGGCAGACGCGACCGATGCGTGCGCACGCGGTCGCACGCGCGCCGAGCCACACGCCGCCGTTCGTCGCGAACGAGCTCTCGCCGGCGACGACGAGCGTGAGCGGATCGTGTGCGCGCGCCGTCGCCCGTGCGGGCCATGCGCCGACCGACGGCTCCGGCTGATCGACGGGCTCGTACGAGCGGCCGACCAGCAGCGGAGCATTGAGATCCTGGCGTGCCCATGACTCGATCAGGGATGCGGCTGCGTCGAGGGTGGCGAGGCTGCGTTCGCTGCGGCGCCCGTCGGGATCGACGACGCTGACGGCGATCGTGGTGCCCCGCCGCGCGATGCGAACACGCGCCGCAGGACACTCCGCCGTCGCGGCCGTCTCGATTCCGCGGCCGCGCAATGCAGCCTCGAGGGAATCGACCAGCGCGCCATCGCCCTCTCCTCCGCGCTCGATCACCGCCGTCGCGAGACACGGCTCTCCCGCCGACGCTTCGCGCGCCGCGAGCACGATCGCCAGGGAGAGGAGCCGCCCCCTCATTCGTGATCAGCCGCCTCCACCGCCAGTGCCCGTGTCACCACCACCGCCGCCGCCGGTCTCGCCACCACCGGTGCCGGTGTCGCCACCGCCGCCCGTGCCGGTGTCACCGACGCCGCCTTCGCCATCACCGCCGTCCCCATCGCCGCAGCCGATCTCCGCGGGGACATCACCTTCCGCGACCGCGGCGTCGCCGCTCTCGCTGCCGCCAGCGGCCTCGCCGACGTCACCGCCGCAGCTGTTGCCGCCTTCCTCTCCGCCCGTGCCGGTGTCACCACCGCCGCCGGTGCCGCCTTCCTCTCCGCCCGTGCCGGTGTCGCCGCCACCCGTGCCGCCGCCTTCGTGAGAGGCGGTGCCGATATCGCCGATATAGCGGATGCCACCGAGCTCGAGCGTATCGCGAGCGGCCTCCAGGTAGAACGACG
The DNA here is from genome assembly GCA_035539815.1 of Kofleriaceae bacterium. Lineage (GTDB taxonomy): Bacteria > Myxococcota_A > Polyangia > Haliangiales > Haliangiaceae > JABFXX01. Next base: position 3,322 of record DATLHR010000247.1, on the reverse strand, counting down.
TATCGACAACACCCGGGCCACGCGGAAACACGAGGTCGGACTGCCGCACCGCCGACAGGAGCTCGATGCGATAGCGATCGTGCTCCTCTAGGTACAGGGTGAACGTCCCGTTGGACTCCACGCGCGTCTCCACCGTCGACGCGGTGCCGACGGCGCGCACGTGCGTGACCGTCTCGGGGAACGTGCTGCGCGAGATCGTGCCGGAGACCTCCTGATCCTGGCCGAAACCGCAACCACCTGCCGCCAGCATCGCAAGCGCTACCGTGGACATCGTCAATCGAATCATCGGGATCCTCCGCTGCAATCTGTTGTTTGTTCGACCCATGGGTGCCCGCTGCTCGCGGACCCTTCACGAAAATCGCTAGACCATGATCGGGGCGAGCGCGCCGGTGAGCTCGCCGAGCGTGTTCTGCGCGAGCCCGACGGCCTGGAACCCCGAGATCTGGATCTTGCCGGGGTGCTGGCCGCCGCCATCGATGTGCATGCCGTTGCGGATCTTGCTCGGCACCCCGGCGACGAGGTGACGCATGCCGCTGCGGCCGTGCGCGGTCTTCGACTCCGCGAACATGAGCGACAGGAACGTGTTGTCGAGCACCGTGCCGGTGCCCTCCGGCATGCTCGCCAGCTTGGCGACGAGCCGCGCGAACAGCGTCGCGTGCCAGTTGGCGTTCGCGGCGCACGATGCGGTGCGCGTCTGCGCGTTGTGCGAGTCGTCGTGCATCTCGGTCATCGCGTCGAACACGTTCGCCATCTGCACCTGCTCGAACGTCATCATCCAGCTGACGGTGCGCGTGAGATCGCACGACAGCGCGTACGCGATCATGTCGGCCATCATCTGGCCGCGCAGCGTCTCGTTCGACCAGCCGACGAACGTGTTCACGCCCGCGGGCGGATCGACGGGCGCCGTCGCGGGGCCGCAACCACCGCCGCCGCCGCCGCCACCGCCCGCGATCGCCGCCTGCACCGACAGCTCGAGCGCGCGGATCTCGTCGAAGTGCTGCTCGAGGCGGACCTTGTCGCTCGCGCCGACGTTGCCGGTCAGGCGCTGCCGGTCCGCCGCGATCAGATCGAGCACGCTCGCCTTGCGCTCGAGTGGGCCGAGGTTCCCCGGCGTCGTCGTGCCGCCCGTACCACCGCCGAACAGCAGCGTGTACAACGCCGACGGACTGACGACGGGCGGCAGCGTCAGCACCTGCCCGCCAGTCGACCTCGCCGACATGATGCCATTGAAGTTCTTGTTGCTGCCCGTGTACGAGAACAGCTGCGTGCGGACCTGCAGCGACTCGAGCTTCGATCCCGCGCCGAGTCCCGCAGCCGCGTACTGATCGGCCGTCTGATTGCGCACCAAGACCGGCATGGTCTCGAGCGACGTGACGCCGGCGAGCATCGGCGCGGGTGTCGTGCCGTGCTGCTGGTTGTACGCGCTGGCCGGCCCCGGCGGGGTGGTGCCGGCGTTGTACGTCGGGATGTTGAGGTTCGAGATCACCGAGACGTGCTGGCGCACGGGCTCGAGGCCCTTCCAGCTCGCCGGCAGCGTCGTCGGCAGGGCACCGTACGCGCCCGGGTTGCTGACCGTGTCGTTGCCGACGATGGTCCCGCAGAACGACACGACGAATCGCTTCGGCGTGGTCGCGTGCTGCGCGAACACGAGCTTCGGCAGCATCGCCTCGAGGAACGGCAGCCCGACGAGGAATCCGCCGGCACCACGAAGCAGCATTCGGCGCGACAGAGGCTTCTTCGACATCGTTACTCTCCCTTCCTGAAAGCGAATGCAGGCGACCGCACGAGGGTGATGACCATGCTCTTGAGGCTCGGATCTGCGTGGTACTGCTCGTCGAGCAGCTGGAGCGTGTTCGCGTCGTCGGCGCTCTCGTCGCGCCCGGTCATGTAGCGGTAGAGCTGGGTGATCGCGCAGGCCGAGACGCGCGGGTCATCCGCGAGCAGCTGACCCAGCTGCTCGGGCCCTGCGTACGCGCTGCCGTTCCACGTGCCCTTCGCCTCGATCGTGCACTGCGGGTTGTTGGGCTCCGTCGTGCGCCATTGTCCGAACACGCCGAAGTTCTCGAGCCCGAAGCCGATGTTGTCGGTGATCGTGTGGCACGAGTCGCAGCCCGGCGTCTGGCTCATCGTGTAGCGGTCCGGCTTGCAGTCCGTCGGGAACCCGGGCGGTTGGTTCGTGTCGACGCTCGTCGGGATCGTGCCGAGCTTGCCGCACGTGACGCGCTTGTAGATCTCGTAGCCGCGCACCGTCGGGCTGGTGTCGCCGAACTTCGCCCCGAGGCTGAGGAACGAACCATGCGTGAGCACGCCGCCGCCGCGTCCGGCCGGATACGAGACCCAGGCCGGCGCACTCACCGGCGGCAGCCCGTAGTGCGTCGCGAGCTGCGGGGTGATGTACGTCTCGTCCCAGTGGAAGATCGACAGCCAGTCCGCGTCGAGCTCGAACACGACGCGATCGACGAGGTGATTGGTCTCCTCGAGCAAGTCGGCGCCGAGCGTGGACGGCAGCGGCGCCGAGCTGAAGCCGAGCCACAGCGCATGGAACCGATGCCAGTTCCGCCGCGCACGCGGGTCGTCGAGCATGCGCTCGGCCTGGGCGACGCGCGCGGTCTCATCGGCGAGCTTGCCGTCCTTCGCCTGATCGAGCAGCGCGTCGTCGGGCGCGCTCGCCCAGATCAAGTACGCCATGCGCGTCGCGATCTCGTAGTCGGTGAGCACACCGTCGCCGTGCTCGAGGCGATAGAGGAACTCCGGGTGCTGCACGAACAAGAGGCCGAGCATCTCGACCGCCGTCGCGAACTGCCCCTCCATCATCGCGTGCGGCAGGATGGCGGCCGCGTAGGTGTCGAGCTCCGCGCCGGTCAGCGGGCGCCGGAACATGCGGCGACCGACGCGCTCCGCGATCGCACGGAAGCACGCGCCGTCGTCGGGTGCGACCGGGGTGCACCCGCCGAGCTGCTGCGGCAGGTCCGGCTGCGCCGCGAGCTTCGCCGCGTAGGCCTCGGCGAACGCGTCGTACGCGCCGACCACCAGCGGCGACACGGTCTGCGCGCGATAGCCGTTGTCGAACGGATTGGTGCCGGTGATGTCCTCGGGCAACATCGACTCGAGATCGGTCGCCTCGACGCCGAACACGTCTCCGACGCTATTGAGGACCTCGAACCGGGTCAGCCGGCGCAGGCCGGTGACGCCGTAGGCTCCCTCATCGGCGAGCGCCGGTGGGAGGTCGGGTAAGAACTCCGGGTCCTTACCGCACGAGGCCAGACAGCCGAGGGTGATCGCCGCCGCGAGGAGGTTCCTGCATGACATGGCACCACGGGGG
>DATLHR010000246.1:0-2201 GCA_035539815.1 Kofleriaceae bacterium | reverse complement strand
CACTCGAGGCGTACGACGCCTACATCCGCAGGAACCTGCGAGAGCATTTCCTCGGCGCCGTTCGGATGCCGGGCCCGCTGCTCCTTGCGCGCGGCGATGCCGTGTACGTGGAGCTCGAGGTCCACGACGACGACGGCGCTGTCCACCACACGGCGTTCAAGTTCACGTTCGAGCCCGGCACGTCGCACATGGTGCGGCTGCGTGCGCTGCTCGCCGCCGTCCTCGACGAGGGCGAGCGGCTCATCCCTCCGTCGATGCGCTCGGCGCTCCGCCAGGGTGAGGCGATGCTCGCTGCGATTCGTCGGTGGAGCGCATGAGCTCGGCGCTCTGCCCCTACTGCCGCGAGCTCGTGCGCACGATCCGCAACCCGCGGCGCAACCACGGCGCCGAGACGCTCGCGTACCTCGACCTGCACCCGGTCGGGTTTCAGACGGTGGGCGAGCTCGACCGGCTCGTGAAGGTGGCAGCGATCGTCGAGTTCTCCGCCGACGGAGAGAAGGGCGCGCAGGTGTTCGCGCCCGCCTGGGTGAACCCCGAATCGAAGCGGCGGGGCTTTGTGCTCCACCGCGTCAACTGTCCGGCCTGGCCGGAGCTGTCCCGCAACGCGCCAATCCGGCGCTTCAACGAGGAGAAGGTGCCATGACGAAGGGAAAGGAAGTCGGAGTCATCGTCCCGGACATGCCCGCCGGCATCGCCGGTAGGCTCGTGGTGACGAAGCTCGGCGCGCCCTGCCGCCAGAAGGGCAAGCGCGGATACCAGATCGACGCGACGTTCGAGATCGCGATCGGTGACGACCACGCCTCGAGCGTGAAGCTCCCGCAGGAGTACAACCACTACTCGACCGCGCTCAAGATCGCGGCCGCCGGCGGGTGCAAGAAGCGCAGCGAGAAGCGGACGCTCGGCATCGACGGCCACCTCAAGATCGAGGACTCGATCGACGGCAACCTCGAGCTCGTGTTCCCCGACCCGGTGCCCTGCACCATCAAGGGCGACACGATGATCGCGACGCAGAAGAACAGCCGCTACGCGGCGGACGTGACGCTGTTCGTGACGGACGCGATGGGCATCGCGCGCATCACCGAGCTGCTCGACTGCGACGTGCGGATCCAGTTCATCCGCCCGGGCGCCGCGACCGCGCTCCCGCCCGAGCCGGGCGACGAGCTCGACGCCGACGCCGAGCAGCGCGCGCGCCAGGAGTCGCGGTGACCCGGGACGAGGCGCTCGACTTCCTGACGAAGCGCGCCTATGCCGGGTGTGGACAGAGCCACTCGCTGATCCGCAAGGTGGACGAGGCGCGCGACGTGCTGCTCTTCGACGGTCCCGTCGTCGCCGGGAACACCGAGGCGCTCGACGCGCCCCCCCGGACGCTGACCTCCGCCGAGCTCGAGCGGCTGTTCACGTACCAGCCGCCCACCGACGAGACGAGCCCGAAGTACGCGCGCATCGACGACGCGATGTCGGCCGCGGTCCTGGTCATGGACCGCCACACCGCGGACGTGGTCATGTTCGAGCACGACGCCCGCCAGTCGGACGCGATCCGCCTGGCGTTCGAGCCCGTGCGGCAGGCGTTCCTCGCGTTCGCGACGGTGATCAACGAGACCTGCCCCGAGTCGGCGGACAAGACGGCGGCGATCCGCTGCGTCCGCCTCGCGCGCAACGCGGTCAACGAGTGGCTGTGCCAAGCCCGCCGGCGGACCACGAGCAAGCACCTGCTCGAGCTCGCGCACGACGAGCTCATGAAGGCGCGCTGGCAGGCGAACGCGAGCATCGCGCTCGAGGCGTCGCGCTCGTGACCGCGCAGCTCGAGCTCGCGCCGGCGCCCCCCGCCTGGTCCCGTCCGGCCAGGCGCGGGGCGCCGCTGCTCGCCGTGCGCATCCCCATCGAGCCGCACCCGAAGGAGCGGACGGGGGGCAACGGCCGCGTGCGCTTCACGCCGCCGGCGTACCGCGACTGGCTCGACCGCTTCTGCCAGTCGATGCACGAGTACTCCCCCGCGCAGGACCGCGAGCCGATCTCGGTCCCGGTTCTGTTCGAGGTGACGCTCGTGTACCCGCGGCCGGCGAAGCTGCCCGCGTTCGTGAACGTGAAGGGCGTCCGCGTCCCGGTCGACCAGCACGACGGGCGCGTGCACTACCTGCGCGCGGCCGACTACGACAACGCGATCGGCGCCGTGTTCGACGGGCTCGTGCGCGCCCGCTTCC
>DATLHR010000245.1:0-11690 GCA_035539815.1 Kofleriaceae bacterium | reverse complement strand
GCAAGGAGGCGGCGCGCGCGGCCGCACGATGTAGCTCGCGGTCGCCACGAAGTCGCCACCGTCGACGACGAGCACCGCGTCGTCCGCCATCGCCTCCTCCATGCGGAGGAAGAAGTGCAGCGGATCGATCAGCTCGCCCGCCGCGACGGCCTTCTTCGTGATCTCGGCGTCGCGCGCCGCCTCCTTGCCGCGCAGCTCCTCGAGCCAGCCGCGCCACGCGTCACCGGCCGAGCTCACGCGATCGGCGAGCGCGACGAGGAAGTCTCCCGCGTGCATCTCGACGGCGATGTCGGGCTTGCGGTTCTTGCGCAGCTCGGCGCTCGACAGGTTCGCGGCGATCAGCGTCGCTTGCTTGTTGATGGTGCGGCCGTAGCCGAGGCGGAAGTCGAACGGGAAGCCGCACACGATCACGACGTCCGCTTCCTTGAGCGCGGCGCTGCGGTTGTGGCGCAGCTGCAGCTCGTGCGTGCGACCGAGCAGGCCGCGCGAGGTGCCCGCGAGGTAGACCGGCGCGCCGAGCATGCCGAGCGCGCGCGCGATGCGGCCGGGGTCCTTCACGTTCACCATCGTCTGGCTGCCGACGACGATCACCGGCTTCTTCGCCGCCTTGAGCGCCGCGGCCGCGCGCTCGACGCTGCTGTCGTGGCGCAGCGCGGGCAGCTTGCTCGGCAGGTGAAGCTCGGGGAACGCGGGCGCGTGGAACTGACGGTAGAGGTGGCCCTTGATGTAGAGCTCGAGCGCCTTGGCGCCGATGCCCTTCGCCTTCCCGAGCCCGGCCTCCTTCGCGTACATCGAGCGCACCATGTCCTCGGGGTACAGCAGATCGAGCGGCACCTCGATGAACACCGGCCCCGGCACGCCCTCGATCGCGATCTGACATGCGCGCTCCACCGTCGGTCCGAGCGCGGGCACGGTCTTCACCACGGTCGCCCACTTCGTCATCGAGCGAACGATCGACAGCTGATCGATATCTTGGAGGGCGCCGCGCCCCTTGAGCAGCGTCGCGGTCGAGCCGCCGAACACGATGATCGGCGACTGCGCCATCTGCGCGTTCTTGAGCGGCGTGATCATGTTGGTGACGCCGGGCCCCGCGGTGACCGCGGCGACGCCGATCGTCCCGGTCATGCGCGCGACCGCGTCCGCCGCGAACACGGCGTTGGCCTCGTCGCGGGTATCGACGACGCGGATGCCCCGCGCCTGCGCGCCGGTGAGGATCGGAGAGATGTGTCCGCCGCACAGGGTGAACAGGTGCGTCGCACCGTGCTTCGCCAGGACGTCTGCGATCAGGTCACCACCGTGGGGCATGCGAGGAAGTCTCGCTCGCCGTGCTAGCTTGGGAAAGGGCTCCGGTGTCGAACCTCGTCCTCTACTCGATCCCAGTGTTCGTCGCGTTGCTCCTGATCGAGCTGGCGTGGTCGCGCCGCCACCCGGAGGTCAAAGGCTACGAGCCGAAGGACACCGTCGCGAGCCTGTCGCTGGGTCTCCTCAACGTCGCGATCAACGCGGGCACCAAGCTCGTCTCGATCGCGATCTACTTGTGGCTGTACGAGCGCCGCGTCATCGACCTCCCCGCCGCGATCGGCGCGTGGTCGTGGCTCGTCCTCTTCTTCGCCGAGGACTGCTGCTACTACTGGTTCCACCGCATGCATCACGAGGTACGGCTGTTGTGGGCCGCGCACGTGAACCATCACTCGAGCCAGCACTACAACCTGTCGACGGCGCTGCGCCAGCCGCTGCTGACGCCGATCACCGGCCCATGGTTCTGGATGCCGCTGCCGCTGCTCGGCTTCCCGCCGCACATGATCCTGACGGCGCAGGCGATCAGCCTCATCTATCAGTTCTGGCTGCACACCGAGGCGATCGATCGGCTCGGCCCGCTCGAGTGGGTGTTCAACACGCCGTCGCACCACCGCGTGCACCACGGCAAGAACGTCCCGTACCTCGACAAGAACCACGGCGGCGTCCTCATCATCTGGGACCGCTTGTTCGGCACGTTCGCGCGCGAGGACGAGCGCGTCGTGTACGGCCTCACGAAGGACATCGCGACCTTCAATCCCCTGCGCATCGGCTTCCACGAGGTCGCGGCGATCGGGCGCGACGTCGCGCGCGCGCCCACCGTCGGTGCGAAGCTCGGCTACGTGTTCGCCCCACCCGGGTGGAGCCACGACGGCTCGTCGCAGACGGCGACACAGCTGCAGCGCGAACGACGCTGAGGGTACGAGGCATGCACTCGATCGCGTGCATGGAAGGCAAGCGACTTCAGCGATCGACCGAGAGCTATGGCCTGGGCCAGAGCGGGTACACGGCGGGGCGCGCATTCGAAGATCCCGCGCTCAACCTCGTGGCACGCAACATCAGCTACCCGCGCGGCACCGACGACCACGTCCTCGCGACGGGCGACGACGAACGGTGGATCGGCGCGGGCGGTGCGCGGTGGGTGCCCGCCGAGGACAGCGGCGACGCTGACGAGACCACCGGCGAGCACGCGACGGTCGAGTCACCGACTGCCGATCCGCACTGAAGCGAGCGCCGGCCTACATGTCGCCTGGGGACGAAATACCATTCGATCCCCGGTAGATTGGGATCACTGTCCCCACCCATGAGAAGCTTGGGGTGTGAATCCTCACGGAGCTTACCTCTGTAACAACCGCTCCCTAAGGCAACCGCGCAGAATCGTTCGGCACCCCACGCAACCGAAGATCTCGCGTGTGACGGCACAGCAGTTGCTCAATGAGCGCAACATGCTGAGGCTCCCTTCCCGCAAAGCCATGCTGGACACGCTGGTCCGGCGTCGCGGGCTCGTTCGCCTCTCGCTCGTTCCGCTCGCGCTGCTGGCGCTCCTCGGCGGCTGCACGGGCCTCATCGGCACCGGCGAAGGCCCAGACGACGAGGGCCTCACGCCCGAGGAGCAAGCGGCGCGCGAGCTGTTCATCACGAAGGCGGCGCCGGTGCTCAAGACCTCGTGCATCGCCTGCCACGGCGTCATGGCGCCGACGTTCCTCGCGGGCACGACGGACCTCGAGATCCGCGACACGCTGCTCGCGTACGAGCCGGTCGTCGTCAACCTCGATGCGCCGCAGTCGTCGCGCCTGCTCACGAAGGGGCCCCACTCGGGTCCCGGCCTGACCGCCGCCGAGCTCGGTGAGGTGCTCGAGTGGATCCGCGCCGAGAAGGACGCGCAGCCCGATCCCGGCCCGTCGGAGATTCCGCTCGAGACGCAGCCGTTCACCGTGCAGCCCTGCGTGAGCGGCACCGCGCCGTCGGCCACGTGCCCGATCAACACCGTCGACCTCACGCCGCTCGGCGTGGCCGGTGCGAAGATCGAGTTCGTCGCGCCAGTCGTCGGCACGTCGCTCTACATCAACCAGCTCAAGCTGACCGCCGGCGCGGAAGGCGTGTTCATCGAGCACCCCCTGTTCGTCTCGCACCCGACCGGCGCCGAGCCCATCCCCGACACGATCGATCGCTACTACGCGACGACGATGAACCTGATGGCGACCGTCACCGAGCAGATCGAGGGCGGCACGGCGTCGTTCGGCGGGTTCGCTCCGACCGACCCGGTCACCATCCACTTCAAGACGGTCAAGATTTACCAGCCCGACACGATGACGCCGGTCGGCGGTGGCGGTGGCTGCAAGGTGCTCGACTCGTTCAAGACGAACGCGCGCGCCGGCTTCCAGAACAGCTGCGCGAGCTGCCACGCGAACGCGAACGACCTCAACGCGACCGGCGCGATGAACATCACGGGCATCAACTCCGCCGACGACATGATGGTGCAGCGCGCCTGCAACCAGGTGCTGACGCGCGTCAACCTCATCGACCCGGATCAGAGCGGCGTGTTCCTCGCGCCCGCGCCGGGCAACAACAACCATCCGTTCAGGTTCGCGGACATCAACGCGCTGAACGCCTTCAAGACCCCCGCGCTGATCTGGATCAACGCTGAAAAGACTGCCCCTTAAGGAGCCTGCGATGAAGAAGCTCTCGATCATGTTGCTGGCCACGGCGTCGCTCGCCGCCAGCGCCTGCTCCGGCGGTGACGCCGCCGGCGGCGGCGATGACGACACCGGCTCGGGCTCGGGCTCGGGTTCGGGCTCCGGCTCCGCCGACGAATGGGATCAGCTCCTCGGCCAGCGCGAGTACGACTACAACGCCGCGCTCAAGACCGCCGCCCTCCGTCTCACCGGCGACCTGCCGACGATGGACGAGATCAATCAGGTCGCCACGGCGACGGCCGAAAGCAAGGCGACGGTGTACGGCACGATCGTGCGCGGCTACCTCGATCGCCCCACGTTCGCGCGCCAGATGATGGTGTTCTGGCGTGACACGTTCAAGATGGGAGGCACCGCCGAGATGGACGCCGCGCCGGCGTTCGCGGCGCAGCTCGCCGTCGAGAACCGCAGCTACCTCGAGTTGTTCACGGCCGCGCAGAACACCTGCCCGACCTACGACGCGACGGCGATGACGTTCACCGCCGCGGCCTGCCCGGGCACCGCCCCCACGGCCGGCGTGCTCACCGACCCGGGCGCGATGAAGCAGTTCTTCGGCAACTTCGCGTTCCGTCGCGTGCGCTGGGTGCAGGAGACGTTCGACTGCCTCAAGTTCCCCGTCGAGGTCGGCCCGGCGCAGGACGTCGGTGGGGCCTCGCCGTATCTCGGCGTGTGGCCGTTCACCAGCATCTCCGGCCTCGAGACCGGCCGCGTCGACTTCCAGGACGCGAGCGCGGTCGTGTGCGCGAACTGCCACCAGACGATCAACCACGTCGCGCCGCTGTTCGCGAACTTCGACATGAACGGCGCCTACCAGAACCAGATCTCGGTCCCCACGCCGCTCGACGGCGCGCCGCCCGCGGAGCTCACCGACTACCTCCCGGCGGGTGAGTCGTTGGCTTGGCGCTTCGGCAAGCCCGTCGCCGACCTGCCCTCGCTCGGCGCGACGATGGCCGCCGATCCGCGCATCGCTCAGTGCGGTGTCGCGCGCATGTGGAACTGGGCGCTCGGGAAGACCGACATCGTCGACACGCTCCAGGAGGTCCCGTTCGAGACCATCCAGAGCCAGGTGGAAACGTTCGCGGCGAACGGCCACAAGCTCAAGGACCTCATCTTCGCCGTCTATACCAGCGACGACTTCGTCAAGTTCTGAGGAGCATCCACCATGAACCGCATGAGCTTCATCGTCGTCGCCGCCGCTGCCCTCGCGGGGTGCTCGACCACCCCCGACGAGTCGACCGGCGAGAACACGCCGCCGCCCGGCTCGACCTCCGGTGGCGAGGACACGACCTTCGATCACATGAACGACGGCATCTCGCCGTGGGAGCTGGTCGACCGGCTCACCAAGGAGGGACCGCCCCGCTACACGTCGCACGTCCATAGCTGCAGCAAGGTGCGGTACGCGACGCTGGGCAACGTGCTCCGCTCGGTCGGCGTCAACACCGACGCGACCGACGCCGTGTCCGCCGGCGCGCTCTACCGCGGCGGCGCGAACGCGATGGGCTCGCCGAACTACGCGAACCGCATCCGCGAGAACATCGGCATCACCACCTCCGGTGCGTCGCGCATGTTCGACATCTTCGCGGCTGCCGCGCCCGAGGTGATCGCCGCGATCCCGACGCTCGCGCGCTGTCAGGTCGGGGGCACCCCGGCCACCCTGTTCAACTCGAGCGACCAGTGCGAGCCGAGCGGCATCGCCTGCCTCATCGGCGTCCCCGCGACCGCCGACCACCTCGACCTCTGCAACCTCACCATCAGTGGTGCTTCGACGCCCGACGTCGGCAAGCGCCTCGCCGTCGCGGCGCTGCTGGCCGCTGCTTATACCTGCGAGTAGGAGACCGTCCCCATGGCGAAGAGCAAAGCATCCCTTCGTGAAGAGCAGCGTCAGCTGACCCGGCGCGCGCTGATCAAGTGGAGCGTGGCGACGGGCGCGGCCCTCGGGGTCTCGCGCAGCAGTGTCTTCGAGATCCTCGCCGGCACCGCCGGCAAGGACGTCGCGTTCGCCGCCGCCGACAACGCGTTCACGCGCTCGATCCACGTCGTCGCCGGCAACGGCGGTCTCGCGTGGTTCCAGCTGCTGTGGCCGCAGGTCGAGGTGGCGCTCGCGAACAACAACAACTTCGCGTGGCACAAGCCCGGCACGGCGACGATGTTCGCCGGTACGGACAAGCCGTACGTGACCGGCCCCGACACGCCGTTCGCGACGCTCCCCGCGCAGAAGCAGATGACGTGCTTCACGTGCGGCGCGAACGAGACCCACACCAATCAGCCGCAGTCGACGGTCGCGCTCAACGGCGCGAACATCTTCTCCGTCGCGAGCGCGCTGCAGGCGTCCAACCCGTCGGTGATCCCGCTCGTCACCATCGGTGATGTCGACGTCGGCACCGCGCCCGGTGGCGCCCGCCCGGCGAACGTCGGCTCCGGCGACGCGATCGTGCAGCTGTTCAACAGCGCGGCATCGCGCGCGGGCGGCCTGCTCTCGACGACGACCGACGCGCAGCTGTACAAGGCGCACTACGACGCGTTCATCCAGCTGAACCGCGCGGCGAACCGGTCGACGACGAAGACCGCATACACCACGGCGCAGGGCGCCGCGGCGCTGCTCGGCACCAACCTCGCCGCGAAGCTCGAGATCAAGCCCGAGGATCTGGCGCGCTACGGGGTCGACGGCGGCACCCGCGCGGCTGTCGAGAACGTCGCGCGCGCGTTCATCGTCGCGGTCAAGGCGTTCAAGATGGGCCTCACGAACTCGGTCGTGCTGCCCTCCTTGCGCGACGATCCGCACGGCGCGTTCGCCGATGGCAGCATCAACACGGTGCCGGCGCAGCTCAAGAAGGTGTTCGACGGGCTCATGACGGACCTGCAGAACACGACCGACGACAACACGCTCAAGGCGCTGGCCGACGACACGGTCATCACGGTGCACGGCGACACCACGAAGAACCCGCTCGCGAAGGATGGCTGGCCGGACGGCTCGCCGGGCAACACGAACGTGGTCTACGTGTGGGGCGCGGGCCACCTGAAGACCGGCTGGTTCGGTCAGGTCAGGGCCGACGGCACGGCGCGCGGCTTCGATGCGAACGGCGCCGACGCGGCGTACAACGGGGCGAACACGGCCCGCTACGCGACCGCCTCGATCGCCTACGCGATCGCGAAGCGCGACGAGCGCGCGATCTCGCAGTTCGCGAACGGCCTGACGATCTCGAACAAGTTCGGCAACCCGAAGGAGCTCTAAGCTTCACGGTTGTTCGCGGTTGTTCGCAATCGATGCGGCGAGGCGCGTGCTAGGCTACCGCTCGATGCGTGCCCTGCTTGCGTGCCTGTTCCTCGTCGCGGCGTGCCATGGGTGCGGCGATCGCGGCGACGACGGTGCGAAGCCCTCCGAGGGCTCCGGCGCCGGCAAGGTCACCGATGACACCCAGCGCGAGCAGGCGCGGTTCGATGCGGAGCGCCGGCCCGACAAGGTCGTCGAGGCGCTCGCGCTCAAGCCAGGCTCGCGCGTCGCCGACGTCGGCGCGGGCACCGGCCTTCTGACCGTGCACCTCGCGCGCGCGGTCGCGCCGGACGGCAAGGTGGTCGCCACCGATATCGATGGCGCCGTGCTCGAGCTGTTGCAGTCGCGGCTCGCGGCCGCGGGGCTCGCGGACGTCGTCGAGCGCCGCGTGGTGACCGAGGAGACGCCGGGGCTCGAGGCCGGCGCCTACGACGCGATCCTGCTCGCCGAGGTCGATCACTACTTCACCGACGAGGTGGCGTGGCTGCGCGCGGCGACCGACGCGCTCAAGCCGGGCGGCCGGATCGTGATCTCGAACCGCATCCATCACCGGGCGAGGTCGATGGCGGCCGCGGAGAAAGCGGGGCTCGCCGTCGTCGATCAGTCGACGCCCGTGCCGACCCACTTCATCGCCGTGTTCAAGGCAGGCAACAAGTGAGGAGCCTCGCGGCGCTCGCGCTGCTCGGGCTCGCGGCGTGCCCCGCCGATGACGCTGCAAACCCCGAGCGCCTGTGGCTCGCGCTCGACGGCAGCGAGCTGCAGGTGCGGTTGATCGACTACGAGCCGCCACCCTTTTGAGCGCCCGGCGTGGGGCCCGGTGGGTCCCAGGAAGCGGAGTACACGCTGAAGGCGTCGGTCCCCGCCGGCACCTACTCGATCGTGTGCGATGCGATCATCATCCGCGCCGTCGACGTGACGTTCGATCTGGTGTGGCGGCGCGGCCAGACCGACACGACGCTCGCGACGTGGACCCAGCACTTCGAGCCGCTCCCCGGCGGCGAGTTCGGCGCGCAGCCGTACGAGATCGAGCAGGCGGCGCCGGCCATCGACTGGCAGGCCGGCGATCAGTTCATCTTCCGCTACACGGGCGCGAACACGACGAGCATGCAGGCGTTCATCCCCAATGGCGACGGCGCGCTCACCGGGGGACGCATCCCGAACATCACGCTTCCTCGGTGAAGTCGAGATCGACGCCGAAGGTCTCGCGCAGCGTGAGCAGGCCGAGCAGCGCGACCCCGAGCGCCACCGCGCCGACCGCGGCCGCCGCCCCGACGACCCCGAGCGGTGGCAACAGCCCCTTGAACGCGATCGTGAGCAACACGGCCGAGCCGCGCACGAAGTTCGGCGTCGTGGTGGCGACCGTCGCGCGCAGGTTGGTGCCGAACTGCTCGGCCGCGGTGGTGACGAACACGGCCCAGTAGCCGACGGTGAAGCCGAGGATCGTGCACAGCGCGTAGAACACGGTGAGCGACGTGCCGCCGACGGTGAAGTACGCGACGACGCCGGCGACGGTCGCCGAGATGAACAGGCCGAGGGCGCGGCGGCGCGAACGCAGCCACTGACTGATCAGGCCGGAGGCGAGGTCACCGGCGGCGCAGCCCGCATACGCGAACATCAGCGAGGTAGCGTTGTTCGGATCGGGCGACAGGCCGAGCGCATGGCCGACGCGATCCGAGAACGTGATGAGGATGCCGATCACGTACCAGACGGGAACTCCGACCGCGATCAGCCCGAAGTAGCGCGCGGCGCGGCGCCAGCTGGCGAACAGCGACAGGAAGTCGCCGCGGCGGACGTTGGTCTTGGCCGCGGTCGCGTGGAACATGCCTGACTCGGCGACGCCGATGCGGAGGAGCAGCAGCGCGAGCCCCATGCCGCCGCCGATGTAATAGGCGTGGCGCCAGTACGCACCCTCGTAGAGCGAGGGGATGCCGCCGCCGATGATGCCGGCCGCGACGCCGCCGCAGATGCCGACGGCGGCGACGATCGTGGTGGCGATGCCGCGCGTGCGCTTGTCCATCAGCTCGCTGACGAGCGTGATGCCGGCGCCGAGCTCGCCCGCGAGGCCGATGCCCGCGATGAAGCGGCACGCGGCGTACTGCTCGATCGAGGTGACGGCGCCATTGGCGAGGTTGGCGAGCGAGTACGTGACGATGGAGCCGAACAGCACCGACAGGCGGCCGCGCTTGTCGCCGAGGACGCCCCACAAGATGCCGCCGAGGAGCACGCCGGCCATCTGCATGTTGAACAGGAACAGGCCCGGCTCGGTCTGCTGCTCGGCGGGATATCCGAGCTCGATCAGGCTCGGCTTGCGCACCGTGCCGAACAGGATCAGGTCGTAGATGTCGACGAAGTAGCCGAGCGCCGCGACGACCACCGCCAGCGTGACAGCCCGGCTCCGCACAGAGACCACGCGCGGACTATACGCGTTATAAGTCTTGTCATGCGCAGGGTAGCTCTCGCCGTAGCCGTGGTGATCGCGCTGACGGTTCCCGCCTTCGCCGGCGAGCGCCGCGCGTGGGTGAAGGAGGTCAAGGACGAGGCGACGTGGAAGGCCTACTCCAAGCACGTCTCGTCGGACGAGCTCGGCAAGTTCATCATCGACCTCAAGACGAACGAGATCTATTTCATCGACGTCAACCTCTTCAACATCCACGCGGACTTCGTGCTCGGCGTGCTGCTGAAGAAGGCGTGGACCGCCGACAACATCCGCGAATACAACCAGAACTACGAGCGCGTGAAGCCGAAGTTCATCCTCGGCTACCTCACGCACCACCTGAAGATCGACAAGTGGACGTTCTCGTTCTGGGAGGGCGACAAGATCGGCCCCGACGACGTGCTCCGCGCGCGCCAGCGGCTCGAGCAGGCGTTCTTCAGGAAGGCGCTGCCGTTCCGCCCCGACTCGCCGATGCAGCAGAAGGTGGCCCTCGAGGTGAAGAAGCGCGGCGTGCCGACGGTGACCAACGACGAGATCTACAAGGCCGCCGACTACCAGGCGTTCAACACCGGCAAGGCGATCGGCAAGCTGCGCGTGGTCAAGGTGGGCACGCCGTACGAGTCGCTGACGTTCGCGCGCACGGACATCGTGCTCCTTCAAGAGAGCTATCCCGACATCACGCCGGTGGCCGGCATCCTCGCGACCGCGTTCTCGACGCCGCTGTCGCACGTCAACCTGCGCGCGAACGCATGGAGGATCCCCAACGCGGGTGACAAGAAGGCCCGGGAGAAGTTCGGCGCGCTCGACGGCAAGACCGTCTACTACGAGGTCACCGAGACCTCGGTGGTGCTGCGCGAGGCGACCGCCGCGGAGATCAAGGAGCACGAAGGCAAGGTCGCGGCGGCGCGCAAGGTGACGCTGCCGCAGGCCGACGTGACGAACCCGCGGCTCGCGATGCTGACGCGGATCCGGGCGCGCGACGTCACCACCTACGGCACGAAGACCGCGAACCTCGGCGAGATCGTGACGGCGAACGCTCCCGGCGTGCGCGTGCCGATCGGGTTCGGCGTGCCGTTCTTCTATTACGTGCAGCACCTGAAGAAGAACGGCCTCGACAAGCGGGTCGAGGCCGTGCTCGGCGACATGCGGTTCAAGACCGACGCGGGCTGGCGCAAGCAGGCCCTCGAGGACCTACGCGCCAAGATCGCGGCGGCGCCGATCGATGACGCATCCCTCGACGCGATCTACAAGCGCGTGCGCCTCCGGCTCGGCGGCCGCGGGGTGTTCGTGCGCAGCTCGACCAACGCCGAGGACCTGCCCGGGTTCAACGGCGCGGGGCTCTACGACTCGGTGCCCAACGTCATCGGCCGCAAGGCGCTAGGCGATGCCCTCAAACAGGTGTGGGCCTCGGTGTGGACGCTGCGCGCCGTCGACGAGCGCGAGGCGTTCGGTATCGATCACCGCCAGGTGTTCGGCGCGGTGCTCGTGCAGGTCGGCGTCGATGCGACGGCGGCGGGCGTGCTGGTGACCAAGAACCTGTGGGACCCGCACGACGATCACGGCTTCACGATCAACGCGAAGTTCGGCCTCGGCATGCGCGTCGTCGAGGGGCAGAAGGTGCCGGAGCAGATCATCTTCGACCCGACCAACGACGGCACGAAGATCCTGTCGCGCTCGGACGACCCGGTGATGCTCAAGTTCGATGCGAACGGCGGCATCGTGGCGGTGCCGGTACCTCCCGGTGAGGGCGTGATCCTGACCGAGCCGCGGGCGAAGGCGCTCTCGACCCAGGTCGAGTCGATCATCCCGTTGTTTACGCACGGGTCGATCTCACCTCAGGCTCTCGACGTGGAGTGGGTGATGGAGGGCAAGGGCGATCGGACGCAGTTCTGGATCGTCCAGGCCCGGCCGTTCGTCGGCGGGTAGCGTAGTATTCGCGCGTGCGTCTCCTCGCTGTCCTCGTGATGCTCGCGCCTCTCGGCGCGTGCGACCTGCA
>DATLHR010000244.1:0-30562 GCA_035539815.1 Kofleriaceae bacterium | reverse complement strand
ATGTACGCATCGCCCGTCACCAAGACGATGTCGCAGCTATCCCAGCCGAGCTCCTCCATCTCCGCACGCGACGTAGGGAGAAACGGGGCCACGCCGAACCGCTTCGCCCAGTAGGGACGGTAGGAGAACAGCGGCTTGGCGACGGCGACCACGTCGCAACCGTTAGCACAGGGCGTCGAGGCACTCCAGCATCGTGCTCGTGACCGCCGGCGAGCCAGTCGTGGTCAGTCGCGACGGATGCACAGGTACACCCGACGCTGCCGCCCCTGCTGCAGCTCGATGTGCGTCGCATCCGCGCCCTTGCGCCGCGGGAAGACGTGGTCGAACGTGCGCGCGCTCGCCCTACCCTGCGCGAACGCGGCCACGCTCTCGGCGAGCACGCGGTTGCGGTCACCGGCCGCGACGTCGCCAAAATACGGCCGTCCGAGGGCGCGCCAGCGCTGGATCCCGGTCCGCTCGCACTCGGTGCGGTTCATGCGAGCAACGCGCAGGTTCTCGTCGAGGCAGATGACGCCGTACGGCAGTGCATCGAGGGCTTGGTCGTCGAGATCATCGAGCATGCCTATTCGACGTGATTCCACGCACGTGCGTTACAACGGAGCGGAAGGCGCTCGCGACGTGCGCCTCCAGGCGTCGACGCCGCCGAGCGGCACGCGGTCAGCGCCGTGCCTGATCGCGCACGAGCGCGTCCTGCTGCGCCTGGGTCAGCATCGTGCCGCACGTGTCCGCGTCGGCGAGGCTCTTGATGCGCGTGAAGCAGTCCTGCGCCGGTGTGCTCCAACCATCCTGCTCGCAGCGCGTGCTGATCATCTTGATGTACGCATTGACGTCGTCATCGGGCGGGCGCGGATCCTTCCCGCCGACCAGCTCGTCGACGATGTGCTCCGCCGCGCGCTTGCAGCTGGGAGCAAGCGGCGCGGGCTCGGTGGCCTTCTTCCCCGGGGCGCCACAACCGAGCAAACAGCTGACGACGAGGACGCCACGCATCTCGCGAGCATGCACGATCTGTGCGCCGGGTGGGCGGCCGGAGCTACGCTTGACCATGCCGGTCGTGTTCCCACAGCTGACGATGTTGCCGCTGGAGCGCTACGCGCAGCTGCTCGGCCCGGACAGCCTACGGCGCGTGATGGTCCGCATCGCCGAGCTGCGCGCCCAGTTGACCGGCCGTGTGGTGTGGAACGTGAGCTCGACCGCGGTCGGGGGTGGCGTGGCCGAGATGGTCCGCTCGCTGCTGGCATACGCACGCGGCGCGGGGGTCGATGCGCGCTGGGCGGTCATCCAGGGCACGCCGGACTTCTTCCGGATCACGAAGCGACTCCACAACGCGATCCACGGCACGGCAGGCGACGGCTCCGCGCTCGGCGCCGAGGAGCGGCAGCTCTACGAGGAGGTCAACGCGATCAACGGCGCCGAGCTCGCACCGATGGTGAGACCGCACGACATCGTGATCGTGCACGACCCGCAGCCCGCCGGCATGATCCCGTTGCTGCTCGCGCGCGGCGCGCACGTGGTGTGGCGGTGTCACATCGGCCAGGACGAGCTCAACGACGAGGTGGAGCGCGGCTGGCAGTTCGTCGCGCCGTACCTGCAGCGCGCGCATGCGTACGTGTTCTCGCGCGCGGCGTACGTGCCCTCGCACCTCGATGCGCGCCGAGCGGTGGTGGTTCCACCGACGATCGATCCGTTCTCGGCGAAGAACCAGGCGCTCGACCCCGTCAGCGTGCGCGCGATCCTCGTGCAGACGAGGCTGATCGCAGGCGACGCGGCGCTGGGGCAGAGCATGTTCGTCCGCGAAGACGGCTCGCCCGGGCGCGTCGATCGCTTCGCCGATGTGGTGCGTGAAGGCGGGCCTCCCGCCGAGACGACGCCGCTGATCGTTCAAGTCTCGCGCTGGGACCGCCTCAAGGATCCGGCCGGCGTGCTCGCGGGCTTCGCGCGCCTCGATGCGAGCGAGGTGCGCGGCGCGCACCTCGTGCTCGCCGGGCCGTCCACCGCCGGGGTCGTCGACGATCCGGAAGGCGCCGCCGTGCTCGCCGAGTTGACCAAGAGCTGGCATGCGCTGCCCGCCGACGCGCGCGCGCGCATTCACCTCGCATCGCTACCGACGGTGGATATCGACGAGAACGCGGCGATGGTGAATGCGCTGCAGCGCCACGCGACCGTGATCGTGCAGAAGAGCTTGCACGAGGGCTTCGGCCTCACGGTCACCGAGGCGATGTGGAAGGCGCGGCCGGTGATCGCGAGCGCCGTCGGCGGGATCCAGGATCAGATCATCGATGGGGAGCAAGGCGTGCTGCTCGCCGACCCTACCGACCTCGGGGCATTCGCCGCCGCCATCACGCGCGTGCTCGGAGATCCCGAGGAGGCACGACGCATGGGGATGCGCGGGCGGGCCCGCGTGCTCGACCAGTACCTGGGCCTCGACTCCCTGCTGCGCTATGGAACGCTGATCGAGACGCTCGACGGGCGCCACGCCGCGACGAGCGTCGAAGCGGAGAGCCCCGGGCTCCGAGCCTGAGTCACGCCGCCGGCAGCTGCTCGCGAGCCGCGCGCCAGGCGGCCGGGATGCCCCCGAGGCCGGTCGCGCCGACGACGATGCCGCCCACCATCGCGCACGTCGTGTCGATGTCACCACCGGCATCGCCGCACGCCCACAGCGCGCCCGCATAGTCGTCGAGATGCGTGGCCGCGCACCATACAGCGAACGGGATGGTGTCGGAGGCGAGCACCTGACTGCCGTTGCCGAGCTCGACGGCGGCGGTCATCACCTCGGCGCCCTGCAGCGACACCGCACGTGCGAGGCCGGTGCGCGTCGGGCCCGCGGGCGTGTGCGCGATCACCGTCTCGAGCAGTGCGCGCGGCTCGCGTTCGCCGGCGAACACCGCAGCCGCCGCGACCGCGATCGCGATCGCACCCGCGACACCGTCGGGGTGGGCGTGGGTCGGCGCCGCGGAGCGGGCTGCGTGCTCGACGACGGCGCCGAGGTCACCGGCGAAGTACGCGCCGATCGGCGCGGACCGCATGCCACCGCCGTTGCCGCACGAGCCCTCGCCGCCGAACACCGAGCGCGCGGCCACCTCGTAGGGCGCGCCTTCGCCGATCGCGGTCAGCACGCGGTGCGCGCCACCGCCGTAGCCGCGGGCGGGCTCGTCCCGGTAGCGCTCTGCGAACCGTTGCGCGAGCACCTCGGGCCGGATGCCGTCGTGCGCGCGCAGCACCTCGACGATCGACAGCGCCATCGCCGTGTCGTCGGTCCACATCCACGTGCGCCCGACGGGCGCCGTGCGCGCGCCGAGAGCGAGCACGCGTGCCGCGGACCCGGCATGGAGCAGCTGTTCCCCGAATGCATCGCCGACCGAAAGGCCTTCGAGTGCCACCAGCGCGCGCTCGATCATCATTAGTGTCATGTTGACACTATGTCGAGCTCGCGTCAAGCGGTAGGGTGCCGCATGGCGCTTCGCCACCTCTACCTGCACGGCTTCGCCTCGGGCCCGCGCTCGGCGAAGGGCGTCGCGTTCGCCGCGCACTACGCCGAGCGCGGCATCACCGTCGACTGCCTCGACCTTCGCGTGCCGTCGTTCGAGCACCTTCGGCTGTCGGCGATGCTCGACGCGGTCCGTGTGGCGATCGGCGGGGCGGACGACCGCGCGATCGTGTTCGGCAGCTCGCTCGGTGGGCTCACCGCCGCGCGCGTCGCCGCGCGCGATCCGCGCGTCACCGGGCTCGTGCTGCTCGCGCCCGCGTTCCAGCTGATCTCACGCTGGCGCGCCCTGCCCGGCTTCGACGCGTGGCAGCGCACCGGCTGGCGCGAGGTCCACGACTACACGACGGGCCAGCCGGCGCGCATCGACTTCGGGTTCATCGAGGACGCCGAGGCCATCGACACCGGCTTTCCCGACGTGCAGGTGCCGACGCTGATCCTGCACGGCATCGACGACGACACGGTGCCGATCGAGCACTCGCGACGGTTCGCCGCCGGCCGCGCGAACGTCACGCTGGTCGAGCTGCGCGACGATCACCAGCTCGTCGCTTCGATCCCGCGGCTGCTGGCCGA
Organism: Kofleriaceae bacterium; assembly: GCA_035539815.1. Lineage (GTDB taxonomy): Bacteria > Myxococcota_A > Polyangia > Haliangiales > Haliangiaceae > JABFXX01. The sequence continues at coordinate 26,508 of DATLHR010000244.1, read as the reverse complement.
GTCCGATCGCTTCCTCGCGTCGCTCTGATCACTCGCCCGCCGGAATGTGTGGCGCGACGACCGTGAGGATCACGAGCGCGGCGAGCAGCACGAACATGATGACGTAGACCACCTTGGTCGCGCTCGCCGGTGCTTCGGTCTGCTCGTCGGGCACCTTCACCTCGACCGGCGGCTCGTCCCGATACGGTGCGAAGTCGCTCTGACCAGGCGCTCTCGGCATGACCGTGTGATGCGATATCTCGCGCCGCCGCGGGTGCGGCGTTGCGCCGCAGGGGCCACATCCACGGTCGCGTATCGATGCTGCTACGAGCAGCCACCGCCCGCGCAATCGATGTTGCAGGTCGCGCTCTGATCGCACGTCTGCTGACAGCCGCCGCCGTCGCAGTCGGTGTTGCACGTCGCCGCCGCCGCGCACTCCTGCCGGCAGCCGCCGCCCGTGCACTCGGTGTTGCACGTCGCGCCGCCCGCGCACCCCGTCGAGCAGCCGCCGCCGGTGCACGCCACGTTGCAGGTCGCGCCGCCGTGACACTCGACGCTGCAACCGCCGCCCGTGCACGCGACGTTGCACACGCTCCCGCCTTCGCAGGTGAACGCGCAGCCCCCTTCCGGGCAGTCCCACGCGCACGAGCCACCGCCCGCGCATACCTGGCCCTCGCGTGGCTCGCCCTGCGGCGGCGGGCCCGGCTGCACCATCGCTACCTGCGGCGGAGAGGTGCTCCGCGCAGCGCATGCAACCAGGATCATCGACGTGACGGCCAGCAGCTTGCTCATGGCTCCTCCTCCGGGACGCTAAGCAGGAGCCTCGAACGCACGCGGCGGTGGACAGCGGCGCCCGCTCATGAGCGGCGGCCTGACGCGGATGTCGCGATCGGGAGAGCGCGCGCCGTCTCGCCGCTGATAACCCCTTGACCTTCATTGCACCGGAGCGGCACCGGCGTTGCCTGACGAGCGCCGCATGACGACGTGCAAACGCATCATTCTTCTTGGGTCCCTCGCGCTGGTCGGGTGCGGAACCAGTGGCTCCGACCAGGGCGCTGCCGCCGAGCTGATCGGAACGTGGCAACGCTTGGACGATGGCGGGACGGTTCGCGACGAGTTCACCTTCGGCGCGGACTCCAGCTATGCATTCGACGAACGCGGCGGCGGCGAGAATGAGGATCACATCGTCGGCACGTTCACGATCGTCGATGGCGTGATCATCACGGAAGGCGACGGCTTCACGCAGCGCATGACCTACGCGATCGATGGTGACCGCCTGGCTCCGGGCGCTGGCGTTCGCATCGACGGCGACCCTGGAGAGCTGCCCGGTACCTATCGCGCCGAGCTGGAATGGCGCGCGGACGGCAGCGCCTACGGCGGCACCAGCGAGAACGAGCTTCGCGAAGACGGCACGGCTCAGCATCGCGAACAGAGCGTCGACGGCACCTCGGCGACCTTCGACGGTACCTGGGTCTACGACACGGCAGCGGACACGTACGTGATGGACCTCGAGGTGAGCCCGTCGCAGAACGTCAGGCTCACGTTCGAGTTCCGCGCCGACGCGATCGGTAGCTTCGACTGGGTCAAGCGACCGTGAGCGTCAGCTGCCGAACTTGAACGGGTACGTGACGTTCGCGATGTCGCTGCCCGGGCGCGCCGGGAACTTCCACGAGCTCGCCGCCTTGATCACGCACGCGGCGACGAGCGGCGCGCCGAGCGTCGACTGGACCTGCGCGCGCACCTTGCCGCTCGGGTCGACCTGGAGTTGCAGGCTGAGCGTGCCCTTGAGGCCGGGCGTCTTCTTGGCGCCCTGGGCGTAGCACTTGAGGATCTCGACGCGGTTCTTGCTCACGACCGAGTTGATCGTCGCGTAGTCGATCGCGGGCTTCGCGATCTCCGGCGCCGCCTTCGGCTCGGTCTTCGGCTCGGCCTTCGCGACCGGCTCCGCCTTGGGGTCGACCTTCACCGGCTCGACCTTCGGCGGCTCGACGCTGGTGGTCGTCGCGTCCGTCGACGCGATCTCCTCGGCCGCCGTGGTGCCGCGACCGATCTTGCGCGGCGTGGGAACCGCGGCGGGCGGCGTCTCGGTGGTCGTCTTCGGCGCGGCGGGCGCGGCAGCGACCTTCTCCGTCCGCTCGACGGTCTTCGCCACCGCAGGAGCCGGCGTCGCCTTCACCGCGACGGTCGCCGCCGCGGGCGTGGCCGCCGGTGCAGCGGCAGCCACAGCGACGGCGGGCTGCGCCGGCGCGGCGAGCTCGCCGAGCGCGACCAGCGTCTGCTCTTCGGACGCCTCGACGAGGCCATTGCCCTTGGACAGGCGCGCGGTGAGCGTCGTCGGGCGATCGAACGTGAGCCAGTAGCGCACGGTCTTGTAGCCGGGCGCCGAAACCTCGACGAGCTCGACGATGTCGCTCGGCGTGATCTGCATCGACGCGGGCGCCGCGGCGACGCGACGACGGAACGTCACGCGCGCATTCTGCACGTTCGCGTTCAGCTCGACCTGGATCTTCGACGGAGCGACCGGCTCGCGCGGCGCGGGCGTCGTCGCGGCGGCGGGCAGCGGCTGCGTGATCGCGGGCGTGGGCTGCAGCGCGACCTTGTCGTTGCTACCGCCGCGCAGGCCGAACATCAGCCCCGCGCCACCCGCGACGAGGCCGAACGCGGCGACGCCGTACAGCGCCCACGGCTTCTTCGCGACGGGCTGCGGCAGCGAGACCTGCTGGATCTTGTCGACGACCTCGGGCGGCCACGGCGTGTCGAGCGACTGCGCCTTCGCGGGGCGCGGGATCAGATCCGAGTAGCGCGCGACGTCGTCCGGCACCGCCGCCACCTGCATCGAGGCACGCGTGCGACGACCGCCGCGCACGCCGTCCTGCGTGACGAACGCATCGAGCGCGGCCTCGACGTCGAGCATCGACTGGAACCGCTGCGCCGGATCCTTCGCGAGCAGCTTGTTGAGGATCATCTCGCCCATGCCGTGCGGCACTTCGGGGCGCTGCAGCGGCGGCGGCGGGTTGTTGACGATGCGATGCATCAGCGCGCGCGGGTCCTCGTCATTCGAGAACGGCCGGCGCGCCGTGAGCATCTCGTACAGGATCACGCCGAGCGCGTAGATATCCGCGCGCTTGTCGACGGCGTCGGGCGCGGTGATCTGCTCGGGCGCCATGAACTCCGGCGTCCCCATCACCATGCCGCGACGCGCGGACTCGTCCTCGGTCTCGAGGAAGCGCGAGATGCCGAAGTCGAGCACCTTCACGTGGTCGAGCGCGTCGTCCTTGTCGGTCAAGAAGACGTTGTCGCTCTTGAGGTCGCGGTGGACGATGCCCGCGTTGTGGGCGGCGTGCAGCGCCGAAGCGATCTGCTGCGCGATGCGAACCGCGCGGCGCACCGGCAAGCCGCCGACGCGATAGACCTCGTCGGTGAGGAGCGTGCCCTCCAGGTACTCGAACACGATGTACGGCACGTGGTTCGTCGTGAACCCCATGTCCGTGGACTCGACGATGTTGGGATGCCCGAGCGTGCCGGCCGCGCGGGCCTCGTTCATGAACCGCTCGATGACCTCGGCGTCGGTCGCCAGCTCCGGGTGGAGGATCTTGATCGCGACGCGGCGCTTGATGAGCGTGTGCTCGGCGAGGAACACCGTCCCCATCCCGCCCTCGCCTAGCGTCTTGATAATCCGATAGCGCCCCTCGACCACGTCGCCCGTCTTGACCACGGTATCCCGCGTTGCATTTGTCCCCATCGTAGGAACCATGATGTTCTTCTACGTCCGCAGATCAAGGCCACTTTTTACGATTCCAGATGTGGTTTTCCGACGACGTGTACCGAGTATGTTGGGAGTGTGTGATGACCAAATCTAAAACGTTCGGCTCTCCGTTCGCCGGTCTCGCGAACCTCCGCGAAGGCCTACCTGTAGGGCCGGAGCAATCGCAGCCCGAACCCAAGGGTCCTGCGCGCGCCGTCGTTCGCATGGAGCGCAAGGGTCGCGGCGGCAAGGAAGCGACGGTGATCGAGAAGCTCGGCTTGCCCGCCGCCGAGCTCGAGACGTGGTGCCGCGCGCTCAAGCAGACGCTCGGCTGCGGCGGCGCTGTCGACGGAGATTCGATCGTGCTCCAGGGCGATCTGCGCACGCGGCTGCCCGCGGTCCTGACCAAGCGCGGCGTCACCAAGGTGACCGTCGGCTAGTGGCAAGTCGAATGGCCTGCGACAGCGGGTGGGGTCTTGGAGGGCGGAAGATCCAGTTGGCGCAGGCGGGCTCATGACGCGTCGCGTCGAGTCTGACCACGGCTAACCATTTCGATCAATTCACGATCTGGCGACAGTGCACACACACGTGGGCGCCGTGGAGCTGGCCTCGCCCTTGCTGAGACAGGCACGCAGCCATGCGCAACCTCCTCATCGCCTCCGGGATCTCGCTCCTCACCACCGCAGCCGCCTGCAGTGAAGCGCCCGACGTCCTGAAGGACCCACCGGTCCTCAAGGTGACGTCGCCCAAGCGGAGCACGATCCAGGACGGCGCCGGCCTCGTTCAGGTCACCGGTATGGTGACGCCGAACGAGCTCTCGGCCGAGCCGATCGAGAAGGTCCTCGTCAACGGCGTGCAAGCGACGCTCAACGCGGACGGCACGTTCTCGGCGATGATCGAAGCGAACGAGGGCGCGACGCTGATCCACACCACCGCGCGCGACGCCGCCGGCAAGATCGCCGAGGACACGCGTGCGATGCACGCCGGCCAGCTGCGCGCCGTCGGCTCCAACGTCGAGAACGCGATCACTGCCGCGATGTCGAAGACCGCGTTCGAGAAGCTGTCGGCAGCCGCCGGTCCGATGATCGAGAACCTCGACATGGGCGCGATGCTCGCGCCGATGCAGCCGATGGTGCACATGGGCGACGAGAACGGCCCGGACTGCCTCTACGCGCGCATGTGGGTCAACGACGTCAACATGTCGAACGCCGACATCTCGATCGTTCCGACCAACGCGGGCCTCGCGTTCCGCGCCCAGATCGACGGTCTCGATATCCCCGCCCGCGCGGCCTACGCCGTCGCGTGCGCCGACGGCAGCAACACCCTGGCGATCAAGGCCCAGCGCGTGGTCGTCACCGGCACCCTGGTCGTGACCCCGAGCGGCACCGCCGGGTTCAAGACCACGCTCGCGAACGAGGAGGTCGAGATCACCGGCCTCGACATCCAGGCCTCGGGTCTCCCCGGCGACATCATCGACCTCCTCCGCCTCGACACCGCCGCGGGCTACATCATCTCGAAGGCCGCGCCGATGGCGATGGAGCCGATGATGAACCAGGCGCTCGGCGGCCTCTCCGGCCCGCAGTCGATGGAAGTCCTCGGCAAGACGATCACGATGGAGGTCGACCCGACGGCGATCGACATCAACTCCGACGGCGCGCTGATCACGCTCGACACCAAGGTCATGATCGCCGGCGCCGAGTCCAGCCCCGGCTACATCTTCACCGATAACGGCCTGCCGACGATGAGCCCCGGCCGCGGCATGCAGATCGGCCTCGCGGACGATCTCGCGAACCAGATGATGGCGCAGGTCACGGCGCTGAACGTCCTCAACCTCGGCATGCCGGCGCACGGCGGCACGTTCGACAACACGAACATCGCCATGAGCCTCCCGCCGATGATCAGCGCCGACCCCGCCGACGGGAAGATGAAGGTCATCCTCGGCGACATGATCGCGACGTTCACCGACCACGGCACGCCGGTCGCGCGCGCGGCGATCAACGCGGCCATCGACCTCAAGGTCGTCCCGGCGAACAACGGCTACGGCGTCGCGATCCAGCTCGGCGAGCCGACCGCGTACACCACCGTCCTCGACGACATCGCGAACGCCACGCGCCTGACGAACGAGGATCTCGGCATCGCCACCTCGGCGTGCCTCACCGCCCAGGTCGAGTCGATCAGCAAGCTGCTCGTCGGCATCCCGATGCCCGCCGTCGCCGGCGTCCAGATGCGCAACGTCTCGATCGGCTCGGACGACGGCTACGTCGTCCTCGAGGGAGAGATCGACTAACGCGAGGTCAGTCCGGCGAACAGCGCGTCGGCGATGCGCTTCGCCCCCACGGTCGTCGGGTGCTGGAAGTCCTTCACCACCCAGCCCCGCGCGAACCACTGCTTCGACGAGCCCTTCCCTCCCATCCACTGATACGTGTCCCAGAACGCGCAGCCGGCCGCCCTGGCTGCGCGTCGTTGCGCTTCCACCATCGCCGGGATCGACTCGCGCGGCGGCATCGCTTCGACGCGCCAATCGAGCTGATCGAGCGGCGACACCACGAGACACGACGTGCGTGGGCTCGAATGCCGGATCGTCGACAGCAACTCGCCGAACAGCCGCTCGTGCTCGGCCATCCCGTGTCCCTTCGCCGCGAGCCACTCGGCCTCGTTGGTGCCGAGCATCACGATCACGAGGTCCGATGCGCGGTGCGCGAGCTGCGCCTGCCAGTGCGCGGGCAGGTTGTGCTTCGCGAACTGCTTCGCCGTCGCATTGACGACGCCCAGGTTATCGACCACGGCGCCCTTCACCGCCTCGAGCGTCGCGCCGAACAGGCGCACGCGTCCTCTCGCGCGCAGCTCGATCCGCTTGGCGCCGGGCGGCACCGCGACCTCGGCGAACGCGGCGCGCTTCTTGTCTGCGAGCGTCGCGACCGTCGCCAGCTCCTTGCCGTCGGCGAGCACGACGAAGGAGCCGCCGCGCGGCTGCGCGAGATAGTGCACGTCGACGCGGGTGACCGCCGCCGCCGGCGCGAGCCGGATCGCGCCACCACCAGTGGACTCCGCGCTGCCGCCGAGTCCGAGCAGTCGATCCGACGCCGGCGAGCTCGACACCCCGTTCACGCGCCACGCTCCGCCGACGACGCGCTGCAGTGCGCGGTGCTGGTTATAGGGATGCGGCGACACCGCGAACACGAAGCCGGGACCGCCGTTGCCGACGAGCGCACCGAGCCGCTCGCGCAGCACGTTGGTGATCTGATCGTCTGCCGTCACCGAATCGCCGATGTACGAGATCCGCAGCGGGTGCTCGGCCGTCCCGGCGCGCGTCGAGGCGAATGCCTTCTCGAACGCATCGAGCGCGTGCGCCTTGCATGCGGCGTCGGAGCCCTCGATGCACGGATCTTCGAGCGCAGCGGGTGCCGGCGCGGCGGGCGCCTTCGGTGCCGCCGGTGCCGTCGCGGCCACCAGACACGAGCCGAGGATCACGCGCGAGCGCATCGCACCTCAGTGTACGGCGTCGCGCGCTCGATCAACGGCGCTCGATGGCGCGATCCGAGCGCGCGCCGTACGAATGGTGCATCACGTGCTGGGGTAACAACGACTTCGGTCAGCTCGACGTTCCGTAGTTACAGGCGCGGCGTATCGACGAGTCCCAACGATCCCTGGCCGAGCTGGCCGAACGTGTTGTCACCCCAGCACCAGACGGTCCCCTTCGCGCGCAGCTCGCAGGTGTGCTCGAGCCCGCGCACGTTTCGCGTCGCGAACGGATCGGTGCTCGACGACGGCGTACCGAGCCCCTCGTCGAACTTCAGGCACTCGAATCCCTTCGCACGTTGCACGCAGACCTCGTGGTCGTGCGCTGCAATATCGAGGACGTCGTCGAACGTGCGCGGCTTGCTCACGATCTGACGCGAGTGTTCGTGACAGGCCATGTGCTCGTTGCGCGGACACTCCATCGTCGAGGCCGTCCACGGGCCCATCACGCCGGGTCCCCAGCACGTCGCGCGCTTGTTCGCGAGCGCACACGCGAAGTCGTCACCGACGACGACCTTGTCTGCCTTCGCGACGTAAGGCACACGCTGGCCGAGACACTCGACGCCGCCGTCACGCGCGATGCCACAGAGCCCGTAGCGACCGACGGCGATCTGCGTCGTCGCGGTGGACGGCCGTGCGAGCTTGTCGCTGCCGGCTCCCCAGCAGCGAACCGCGGCTTCCCTGGTCCGGACACACATCACCGTGCTCGCACCGACGAGCTCGACGCCCTCGACGTCCGGAATCAGCGTCGGCGTGCCCGTGTGCTGGGTCCGCGCGGCACCGAGGTACTGGTCGATCGCGCCGCCCCAGCAGTGGACCTTGCCGCTCGCCGCGAGAGCGCAGGTCGAAAAGGTACCGGCGGCGAGCTGAACCGCGGGCTCGAGCCCGCACACGGCTGCGGCCGTCGTGCTCGTCGCCTGCGAGTCGAAGCCGAGCTGGTGGTCGTTGTTGTGCCCCCAGCACGCCACGCGGCCATCCGCGATCAGCGCGCACGCGAACTTGGTACCGGCACCGATCGCTATGGCATTGCGGATGCCGAGCACGCGCCCTGCGTGCGGACGGTGTGGCGTGTGGTCGCCATCGCCGCGCTGGCCGTACGCACCTGCGCCCCAGCACGCGACCTCGCCGTTCTTGCGCAGCGCACAGCTACCCGCGATCGCGCGTGCGTCGGACAGTCCCGCGATGCGCTCGACGGTGACGTCCGCTCTCCCCCATGGACCGCGCCAGCACACCACGGCGCCCGTGGCGCGGACCGCGCAGACATCGTTCGAGATGTCGATCGCGACCGCGTCGTCGACGCCAGGCAGCACCCACGCCGCGAGCTTCCTGCGATCCGCTTCGCACTGCGCGCCGCAGCTATATGCGACCTGTTGTCCCCAGCATGCGACCTTGCCGTCGGCGATCGCGCAGTCACGCTGGTAACCGGCTTTCAGTGCCGTCGGTGCGCGCACGCCGGGTCGCGGATAGCGCGCGAAGTCCCCGAACGATCCCAGATACCCGAAGCACTGCACTTCGCCGGCGGTAGCCACGCACATGTGATCGCGGCCGACGGAGATTCGATCCGCGACGAGCGTCGCGGGCGGAGCTGGCGCACGGGCCTCGGGCAGCGTTCGGTTCCAGCCATCCTTGTAGCCCCAGCACATCACCTTGCCGTCCTTGTGGCGCGCACAGCCCGAGATGCGATCGACCGCGACCTCGACGACATCGACGAGCCCGAGGTCCGTCGGCGGACGGCCGCCCCAGCACACCACGCGACCGGTGGCGAGGACAGCGCACGACTCGGTCGGGCCAACGGCGAGCGACACGGCCTTCCCCGGCAGGGCCACGACGGTGGGCGTTACCGGCGGCGGCTTGCATGGCCGCGGATGCACATCCCGCGCGAACGCGACGACGGACAGGCACACCAGCCAGCGCATGCCCCAGGAACGCACGAGCGCGGCTGCGCGTGAGCTTTTTTTCTACGGCGCCGCGCGCTTGATGATCAGGAACTCGACGCGCCGGTTGATCGCGTAGGCGCGCTGGCTGCGCTCGCGGATCTTGGGCTGGGTCTCGCCGTACCCCGCCGAGGTCAGCCGCGAGGGGTCGATGCCGTGCGAGACCAGATACTCCATGACGGCCGCGGCGCGGCGCTCGGACAGATCGAGATTGTACGCATCGTCGCCTTGCTCGTCGGTGTGGCCCTGGACCTCGAGCAGCGCGATGAAACTGTAGCCCTTGAGGGCGGCGACCACGCCGTCGAGGATGTGGTAGCTGTCCTTCTTGATCACCGCCTTGTTGAGCTCGAAGTTGATCGGCTGGAGCGGGACGAAGCCGCGTTCGGTGAACTCGATGACGCCGCGATCGGGGCAGCCGTCCTCGTCGTCGGTGTTGTTGTAGGACTCGGGCTTGTCGGGGCACTTGTCGTCGCGATCGAGGATCTTGTCGCGGTCGTTATCCAGATCGGGACAACCATCCTCGTCCTCGAAGCCGTCGTAGTCCTCCGGATCGTTCGGGCACAGATCGTCGACGTCGAGGATCTTGTCCCCGTCGGAGTCCAGCGGCTCGCCGGGGCCGGCGTCGGGCTGCGGCTCGTCCTCGGGGCAACCGTCCTCGTCGGCGATGCCGTCGAGATCCTCGGGGATCAGCGGGCACTTGTCATCCCCGTCGAGGATGCCATCGCGATCGTTGTCGAGCTCGGGGCAGCCGTCTTCGTCCTCGAAGCCGTCCATGTCCTCGGGGCTATCCGGGCACCGATCGACATCGTCCTTGAGCCCGTCGCCATCGCGATCGCCGATGTTCGGCTCGAACACGATGCCGATGAACGCGCGCGCGTTGGGGCTGCCACCCTTGGACGATGCGAGCCCGCGTCCGACGCCCAGGGAGAGGAACGAGTTGCGCGCGAGGTACAGCTTCACGCCCGCGACTGCTTCGAGCGGCTGATACGCCTCGTGGTTGCCGAGCGGCACCGAGCCGACGAGCTCGCCGACGACGTCGAACCGCTGCGGCGAGATCGCGTACGCGGCGCCGAGGCCGAACGGCAGCTCGGCCGATGCGGTGATCGTGCCGTTCGTCGCGGGCGCGCCCATGTCGCCGACGTCGGTGAACGTCGTGGTCTGGCGCAGCCGCACGCCGGCGTTGAGGCCGATGCGCAGCCGGCGGCGGCGCCCGAGCTCCTTGTCGGCGAGCAGCATGAGCTGCGGCGTCAGCTTGTCCTCGCCCATGAAGCGATCCTTGGTCGCCGTCGGCAAGTACAGGCTCGCGATCAAGCCGAGGCCGATGTGCGGCGGCTTGCTGGTCTTCAGGAACCGCGTCTTCACGTGCAGCCCGACGTTGCCGATGCCCTGGCCGTCGAGCTTGTAGACCTGGTCGTCATTCGGGTCGCTCGCCGCGCCGAGGTCATCGGGGCCGCGGTCGCCGTTCATGATCGTGAGCGGCGCCGACGCACCGAACTGCAGCTCGGCGGGCCCGAGCTTGAAGCCGAACGCGGCGATCAGCGTGGCCGTGATCACGTTGTCGACGGAGTACGTCGCGGCGCCGTTCTCGAACGCCAGCAGCCGGTGCCCCCACGACAGCGAGCCGAGACCGAACGAGACCTCCTTGTCGCCGAGCACCTGCGACGCGTTGAGCGTCAGGTAGCCGCGCGAGTCGATCGCCGGGCGGAACGTGTCGATCGGGAGGTTGCCGGCCGGTTGCGCGCGTACGGACGCGGGCACGACGAGGGCAACCACGACGAGGCCGTGGAGGTAGCGCATCACGAGCACACAGTGGCGCTCGCCCCGCCGGTGGTTACACGCTCGTTCGTCCCGTCGTGCCGCGATGTTTGCTCGTGCGCGGCCAGCCACTCCGAAGCTCTTCGTAAGGGTGCGCGCGCGTGATGCAGGAGCACAGGTTAGGGCGCCCTGAGCTTTGCAGCCGGTCCGCGTGCTCGTGGCTATGGTCTGCCGGTCCGCGATGCTCTCGCCTTCGCTCGCATTGGTCCTGCTCGTCGTCGGCACAGGGCTCGTCGCCGTGGCGGTACTCGTCTACGCGTTCGTCCGCGGCTGGATCGACGAGGACGTTCTCGAGCGCCAGAAGGTGGCGATCTTCGATGTCGAGGATCTGCGGACCGAGCGGCCATGGGAGAGCGCGGAGCAGTGCGCGGAGCGACGCCGCCTGTACGGGCCGCCGATCGAGCCGCCACAGAAAGAACGTGCCGGATGACCGAACCGCCGCCGGTGCCGCCCGAGGAGCTCCGGCCGGCATCGATCTCCACGAAGCTGTCGCCCCAGGACATCGATGTACCGGGGCGCAAGCCGGTGGCGCTCAGCTTCGCCACCGCGCTCGTGTGGCTGCTGATCGGCTCGTTCTTCGGTGACGTCGCGAGCCTCAAGTTCCAGTACCCCGACTGGCTCACCGGCTCGACCGCGTGGACGTTCGGAAACGTCCGCAGCGCTCACCTGAACGCGATGGCCTACGGCTGGGCGTCGCTCGCGATGATCGGCGTGTCGCTCTGGCTCGTCCCGCGCTTGATCCACACGCCGCTGCGCCTGCGGCGGCTCGCGCTCACGGGCATCGCCATCTGGAACGTCGGCCTCGTCGTCGGCGTCGGCAGCATCCTGCTCGGCCACTCCGATGGGGTCGAGTGGCTCGAGATGAATCGCCGCTACGCCGATCCGCTGTTCGTGCTCGGCGGCGGATGCATCGGGATCTCCGTGATCGCGACGCTGCTGCACTTCCGCTCCGAGCACCTGTACGTCTCGATCTGGTACATCGCGAGCGCGTTCCTGTGGTTTCCGATCCTGTTCGTGCTCGGCAACCTTCCGGTGTTCCGCGGCAGCGAGCACGCCGCGGTCAACTGGTTCTACGCCCACAACGTCCTCGGGTTCTGGCTGACGCCGATCTGCATCGGCGCCGTGTACTACTTCATCCCCAAGGTCCTCGGCCGGCCCATCTACTCCTACGGCCTGTCCTTGCTCGGCTTCTGGTCGCTCGCGTTCTTCTACTCGCTCAACGGCATGCATCACCTGATCGGTGGGCCGTTGCCGACGTGGATGATCACCACCTCGATCGTCGCGAGCATGATGATGATCATCCCGGTCGCCGCCGTCGCGGTGAACCACCACATGACGATGGTCGGACGCTTCGGCGCGCTCCGTTACTCGCCGACGCTGCGGTTCGTCGTGGTCGGCGCGATCGCGTACACGGCGGTCTCCGTGCAGGGCTCGTTCACGGCCTTCACCGAGGTCAACCGCGTCACCCACTTCACGCACTGGACGATCGCCCACTCGCACGTCGGCCTGTATGCGTTCGTCACGATGGTGATGTTCGGATCGATGTACTACATCGTGCCGCGTCTCACCGGTGGCGAGTGGCCGAGTGGTCGCCTGATCTCGATCCATTTCTGGCTCGCGATCGGTGGCATCGCCGCGTACGTCATCGCGCTATCGATCGGTGGGGTCCAGCAGGGCCTCGCGATGCTCGATCCGAAGCAGCCCTTTCAGGCCTCGGCGGAGGCGGCGAGGCCGTGGCTCGTCGTGCGCACGGTCGCAGGCTTCATGCTCACGGCGGCCCACGGCGTGTTCGTCGCGCACGTGGTCCTCGCGTACCGCCGTAAGGGACAACCCGGCAGCGTGTCGTGGCATCGGCCGCGCCCGATCGAGATCAGCCTCGCCGGCAAGGGGCGTCCGTGACCCGGATCGCGCTCTTGCTCGTCGGCGCCGTCGCGATCCTCGTGTTCGCGATCGTCATCCTCGTCATCGTTCCCGCGACCAGCCTGGAGGACATCACCCCGAGCGCCAAGCTGAAGCCATATGCGGGCACGGTCGCGCTCGGCCGCCTGATCTACGTGCGCGAGGGCTGCGTCTACTGCCACTCCCAGCAGGTGCGTGATCCCGCGTTCACGAACGACGAGCGCCGCGGCTGGGGGCGACCGTCGGTGATGAGCGACTACGCCTACGACAAGCCACACCTGCTCGGCACGATGCGGACGGGGCCGGATCTGCTGAACGTCGCGACCCGCCTGCCAGACCGCAAGTGGCACCTGATACACCTGTATCAGCCCAGGCTCGTCGCGCCCTGGTCGGTGATGCCGTCGTTCCGGTACCTGTTCGTGGTCAAGGATCGCGCGGATCCGCTGGACGAAGTCGTCACCCTCCCGTCCGGTCAGGCGCCTGCGGGCAAGCTCGTCGTCGCGACCGCCGAGGCGAGCGCGCTCGTCGACTACCTGCTCTCGCTCGACCGCTCGTTTCCACCGGCGCTGTCGTCGGTTCAGAAGGAGCCATGACCGCGCCCGAGGATGATCCGACGAACGACGTCGAAGCCATGCACCGCCAGCCTCGTCGCCGTGGTCCGTTCCACCGCGAGGCGGCCGAGCCGAGCGAAGGCGAGGAGCCCGCGCCGTGGTGGCTGTGGGCGTTGATCGTGGTTTCGTTGTTCATCGGCGGCTTCTATCTGGGCCGCCACGGCGGTCGGTTCTCGTCGGACGTGCACGATGGATGGCTGCCGCCTCCCACCGGGGGACCGGCCCGGCCGGAGCTCGCGAAGCCGGCGACCGGAAAAGAGCTCTACGAGTCGCGGTGCGCGAACTGTCACCAGCCCGACGCACGAGGGCTCGCCGGCACGTACCCGCCGCTGATCGGCTCGGAGTACGTCATCGGGCCGCCCGAGATCACGGCACGCATCATCTTGCTCGGGCTCACGGGCGAGCTGGTCGTCGCCGGCCAGACCTACCGGGGCGACATGCCGGCCTGGCGCAGCCTGATGACCGACGAGGAGATCGCGAAGGTCATCTCCTATCTGCGCGAGCAGTCGGGCGTCTCGCCGATCGATGCCGAGCTCGTCGCGCGCGTGCGGGCGGAGACGGCGCAGGCGCCCAGCCCGATGCCCGCCACCGAGCTGCGCTCGACCGTGGGTGAACGATGACGCGAGAGATGCACCAGGTGACCTCGGCGTTCTTCGCCGCCCCCGACCAGGTCGAGCGCGTGGTCGTCGATCTCGTCGAAGCCGGCGTACCGCGCGATCTCGTCGAGGTCATCGTCTCCCCCGAGGCCAACAAGGCCCACTATGGAGGCCGCGCGCGACGCCTTGGCTCGCAGACGGTGCGCTTCGCCATCGCGGGAGCGCTGATCGGCTTGCTCGTCGGCGTCATGCTGTCGCTCGAGATCATCCTCGTGTTCCCGGGCTTCGAGCCGCCGGCTCGCGAGCTGTCGATCACGCAGTTCCTCGGACCAAACGTCGCGATGATGATCGGTCTCATCCTCGGCGCCATCCTCGGCTCTCTGATGCGGCGCCGGCCACTGGGTCCGTCGGCGCGCTCGCGCGGGCGCGAGGAGATCCTCGTCGCGGTGCGCTCGGTCTCCGAAGCGCGCGTCCGCGAGGTCACGGCCAAGCTCGAGGCCGCGGGTGGGATGGAGGCGATGGCCGAGCCCGAGCGGCGCCGCCGGTCACGATGGTGGTAGCTGAGACAGCAAGGCCGCGAGCAACAGCGCGCATGCGATGGTCCATCCCTCGAGGACGAGCAGGGTGTGAAAGCGGCGCCACCGCGCGGGCGTCTCGGCCTCGCGCAACCCACCGAACCCACCCCGACGGTGGGCAAACGCGACCGCGAGCGCGCCGGCGAAGAACACGAGCTTGAGCGCCAGCACGCCGAGCCAGATCCTCCATGTGAGCGCGCGCGCCGCTTCGAAGCTCGCGGCGCGCGCGATGCCACTTGCCGCGATCACGACCACGATCACGGCCGCGAACCGGCCGAACCGTGCGAGCGCTTCGACGGCGGCCGTACGGTGCGCGACGCGCTCGAGGAGCACACCGATCCCGCCCAGCCACGCGATCGCCGCGAGGGCGTGGACGAGCTGCACGATCACGTGCACGGTCGCTTGTACGGCGGCGTGACCGAGGAGCGTGATCGTCAGCGTGGTCGCGACCGCCATCGCGAGCGTCCATCTCGGCCTCCGCAGCGCGAGGACCACGGCGAGGCTCGACGAGATCGCGATGTGTAGCACGAGCATGCGGCCATACGCGGTATCTCGCATCACCTCGGCCGCCCCGGTGAGCGACCAGTCCTCGACGAACGCGAGCATCGCCTGCACGACGCCGAGGATCGCCGCGATGACGAGCAGGACGAGCGCCGTGACCACCCGCCAGCGTGCCCAGCGCGCGAGCCCTCGCTCGACGAAACCGACCCACACGAGGGGTCCCACCGCGAGCGCGAGTGCGACGTAGACGGCGCTGCGCACCAGCACTCCATCGAGGAGGTGCTCGTTCATCCGGGCCGCACGGTGAAGCGCAGCGTGCCGGAGACGCGATGACCATCGCGCGACACCACGCTCCACTCCAGCGCGTAGTCCCCAGCCGCCAACGCACCGAGCGGGACGCTCAGCTCTCGGGTCCTGCCATTCGCGTTGGGCGCGGCCAGTGCGCGCTTCTCACCGCCGGGTAGCCGCAGGGTGAACCTCGAGAACCGCCGCTCGACATCACTGTCGAACTGCAGCATCACCTGCGTGGGAGCGCGGTCGAGCACGGCGCCGCTCACCGGCGTGGACCGCTCGAGCTTGGCGTGCGCGAACGCGACCGAGCTCCCCGCCAGCCACCCCGCGATCGCGACCACCAGGATTGCTCGCATCCCGCGGTGTAGCGCGCCGTGCAGACGTCGTCGGTGCGCCTCGCGATCGGGCCGGCTCACCATGTCCAAGCTCCCGGACCGCGCGAACGAAAGTGGCGCGCGCGCTGGTGGCGCTCGCCGCGCCGGCGGTTACACGCTCGTTCGTCCCGTCGTGCCGCGATGTTGCTTGAGTGCGGCGAGGCGATCACTCCAATCGAGGATGTGACTCGACGTGATCCAGAAGCCGGTGATGCCGACGATCGCGGTGAGCCCGAGCGCGAGCAGTCCGACGCCGAGGCGCCAGAACAGCAACACCGACGAGGCGAGGATCATCGCGCCGATCAGGTACGTGAGCTTGCGCTGCGTCCGGCGTGTCTTCGAGATCCACCCGAGCAGCTCGTCTCGTCGAGCGTTGGGACTCGCGGCCGTCATGAACCAGGGTAGCTCATGACCGGCTCCTCGATCTTCGCAGGCCCGATCGCGCGCCCCAGCACTACTTGGTCTTCGGCAGCTTGATCCCACCGAGCCAGGCGCGCAGCTGGGGCTCGATGCGAGTGCGGCGCGCGATGCACTGGTCCATCGTCTCGATCGACTGCGCGACGAGGAGCTTGGCGCCGGGGTAGTGCGAGAGCTCCCGTGTGACGTAGGTGGCGATCGCGTCGCGCTGATCCGCACGACACGTGCGCGTGAACAGGGCGCTCAGCGCGCCGACGCCGTCCTTGGTCGCGTCCTTCGGCATGCGGCCGAGGATCTCCGCCGCGTGGGCGCGGAAGAACGCCTGCGCTGCCGCGAGCCCGGTCTCGGTCGTCGTGTCCTGCAAGATGCCGACGGTCTCGCGCAGATCGAGCGAGGGATCGAGGACGAGCGCCAGCACCTTGGCCTGACGCGCCGGATCGCGGACCGCGGCGAGCGCATCGAACATCTCGTTGCGCCGCTCGCGGTCGGTCTCGCTGCGAACCTCGGCGAGCACCTTGTCGAACAACGATGCGTCGGCGTCGACGGCGAGCTGCAGGACCAACCCGCGGATGCCCTGCGGAAGATCGCGCCAGCTGCGCGCGAGCTGCACCGCCTCGGCAGCGAGCGCCGGATCGCGCGCGATCCAGCCGACGGCGTGCACCAGCGCGCGCCGCGCGGTCTCGGTGTCGAGGTCGTCGCTCGGCTTCGCCGCGAGGCCGACGCTCGCGGCGGCGGGACCGAAGGCGGTGCGCATCCAGTACGCGTACTTCGCGCGCAGCGCGTCGGGCACCCACGCATCGAGCTCGACCGGGGTGACGAGCGCCGCCGCGATCGCGTGATGGTCCGGCTCCGCGAGCAGCGCGGGCACGAACGACAGCGCGAGCGCGAGCGACACGCGGCCCGCGGCCACGCCGGCCGCGACCTCGAAGTGGATCGCGCGGCGCTCCACCGACGACAGCTGCGGCCACGCCTCGTCGCGCAGCGCGATGAGCTGCGGCGTGGTGTACACGCTCCGGTAGTAGCCCCGACCGTCCGCGTTCGGCATCACCCACCGCGGGCACGCCTTGGCGTCGAGCGGCAGCGCGCCGGTCGGCCGATCGAGCAGCGTGCACGCCTCCGCCCGCTTGCCGTCGCGATCGTACGCGACGCACACCGGCACGCTCCACGGCCCGCCGGTCGCGGCCGGCGCTCCCGGCGGCACGAAGCGCTGCTGGCGCAGCTCGAGGGTGGGCGTCCCCGCGCGGCACGCGAGCGTCGCCGTGAGCTCGGGCGCGCCCGCCTGATCGAGGAACGATGCGAACGCCGTCTCGAGGTCACGCCCGACGGCCTTGCTCATCGCCGCCGCGAAGTCCGCCGACGTCGCGTTGCCCCACGCGTGCGCGGCGAGATAGTCGCGTACGCCTCGCTGGAACTTGTCCGGGCCGACGTACGCCTCGAACATGGCGAGCACGCTCGCGCCCTTGTCGTAGGTGATGCGATCGAACGCGTTCAAGATGTCATCGGTCGTCGCGATCGGCTGCCGGATCTTGCGTGCACTCACGAGGCTGTCGGCGGTGAGCGCCTTGTTGCGGCGATCGAGCACGCCCCGCTGCTCCTGCCACGTGGGCTCGAACTTGTCGGCGACCTTCGCTCCGATCCAGCTCGCGAAGCCCTCGTTGAGCCAGATGTCGTCCCAGAACTGCATCGTGACGAGGTTGCCGAACCACTGGTGCGCGATCTCGTGCGCCGCGACGAGCACCCACCGGCGCTGCCGCTGCTTGGACGCCCGGCCGTCGAGCAGCATCAAGGATTCGGTGAACGTGATCAGCCCCGCGTTCTCCATCGCGCCGAACCCGACGGTGAGCGGGATGGTGAGGAGATCGAGCTTCTCGTACGGATACGGCGTGCCGAACCACTCCTCGGCGAGATCGACGATGCGCGCGCCGGTCTGCGCCGCGTACGCCGCATCCGCGCCGCGCCTGGCGAGCGTCACGACGCGCACCGGCGTGCCGCGCTGCGTGCGCCCGGCCTCCACGATCTCGAACGGTCCGACGCCGAACGCGACGAGGTAGCTCGGCATCGGCTTCGTGACCCCGAACTCGACGCGCTTCGTGTCGGCGTCGAGCGCGGTCTCGCGCGCGATCGGCGTGTTCGCGACCGCGACGAGCTTCGCGGGCACGTCGAGCGTGAGCTTCCACGGGACCTTGTTGTCGGGCTCGTCGAGGCACGGGAACACCCGCCGCGCGTAGATCGCCTCCAGCTGCGTGTACACGTAGCTCGCGCCGGCGACGGTCTGCTTGAACGCGCCGGCCGTGCTGACGCGCTCGAACGAGGCCGTGTAGTCGATCGCGAGCGTCCACGCGCCGGGCGCGAGCGGCTCGGCGGACTGCAGGTGAAGCTCGTCCTCGCCGCGCGGCGTGACCGTGAGCGCGACGTCCTTGCCCCCACTCCGCGCGCGCGCGGTGCGGATCGCCAGGCCCTTGCCGTGCAGCAGGATCGTCGAGGACGAGGCGCTGAGGTCACCCGCGATCACGATCGATCCTGCGAAGTCCTCGCGTGACGGATCGATCTCGAGACGCGCGTCGTAGCTCGTCGGCAAGAACGTGCGCGGCAGGCGCACGGTCGGCGCGGCCACCGGCGCCGTCGCCGCATGCACCGCGACGGGGGACGCGATCTGCGGTGGCGCCGGCGCCGGCGAGCACGCGGCCGCGGTGAGTGCCAACACGAGGAGACGCGTTGCCCCGGTCATCGAGGACACACGGTAGCAGTGACGTTGGCGTGTGTCGCTCGTCGCCTCGCCATCTGTGCCTTGTTCGTCCGCGCGGGCGGCGATAGATCCGATGGTATGGACTACGCGTACCGCATCGTGAACGTCTTCACCGTCGGGGACGATCGGTTCTCGGGCAATCCGCTGTGCGTGTTCGAGGACGCGCGCGGGCTGACCGATGCGCAGATGCAGGCGCTCGCGCGACAGCTGAACCTGTCCGAGACGACATTCGTGCTGCCGCCGGCCGGCGACGCCGATGCGCACGTGCGGATCTTCACGCCGTCGTACGAGATGCCGTTCGCGGGGCATCCCACGCTCGGCACGGCCTCCGTCGTCGCTGTCGCGCGGGGTCGCGCGAGCGTCACGTTCGAGATGCAGGCCGGCCGCGTGCCGGTGACGCGCGAGGGCACGCGGTGGACGCTGCGTGCCGCCCGAGCGCCGACGACCCGCGCCGTCGAGGCGAGCCGGGCGGAGCTCGCGCGCATGGTCGGGCTGCCCGATGACGCCGTGAGCGACACGCCGCTGTGGGTCGACACCGGCACGGAGCAGCTGGTGATCCCGATCCGCAGCGCCGAGCTCGTGCATGCGGCGCAGCCGGTGCCCGAGTTGCTCGCGCGGTGGGGCTACGCGCCGTCGCGCCAGGAAGCGATGGCGTACCTGGTCGCCGAGGACACGCCGGCGTGGACGGTGCGGTTCTTCTTCACGTCACATGGCTCGGTGATCGAGGACCCGGCGACCGGCTCCGCGTGCGCCAACCTCGGCGGCTGGATGCTCGCGACCGGTCGCGCGCTGCCGGTGGAGGTGACGCTGCGCCAGGGCGATGCGGTGAAGCGGCCGTCCGAGCTCGGGCTCCGGGTCGCGTCGGATCGCGCCATCTACGTGAGCGGACAGGTCATCCAGCTGGGATACGGGACCGTCCGGCTAGTCGACTAGCCAGGCGTGTGGTCTGCAAGTTGCGGTGATCGCGAGGGTGAGCCGTGGCACGTCCGCTGCTTCAGCGACCCCCGTGAAGTATCGCGTCGCCACCCTCGCGCTCGCCTCCGTGCTCGGTGCGTGCACCGACCTCCCGGGCGACGAGGCGGCGCACCCCAACGAGGGTCTGCTCCGCGACTTCATCGACGGCAAGTTCGACGCCGCCGGCCACCCCCTCAACGCGAAGGTCGTCCCCGCCTCGGCCATCGCGTGCGCGGGCCCGCTGTCGGGCGACGCGCGCGAGCTGCGCGGCACCTGCGAGATCGCGTTGCCCGAGCACGCCACCTCCGGCGACCTCACGATCAGCGCGCGCGTGCGCGTGCGGCGTGCGTCGGCGAGCGGAGCCATCGTCACGGTCACGACCCGCACGGCGACCGATGACGCGCTCGCCTCCGAGCAGCTCACCGTGAGCCGGTTGCGCGCCTACGATCAGTGGTTCGATCTGCCGATCGAGCACGCGAGCGAGACGCCCGCTGCGAGCGTCGTGCTCGAGATCGCGGACGGCGCTGTCGTCGATCTCGAATACCTCGAGGTGTTTCCCCAGCGCGTTCACCTCGTGATCGCGCCCGGCTCCGGCATCTACAGCGACGCCGATCGTCTGACGTTCGAGCTCCCGAAGGGCCAGCCGCTCGAGGTGCTGACCGCCGACGGCATCGACCTGCTCGATCAGCTCGACGCGCTGCTCGCCCAAGGCAAGGCGACGCGGACGACCACCGAGTTCCGCACGCTCGTGTCGGTCGCCGTCGGCGATCTGCTGCCGGACCGCGGCGATGTCACCGAGCTGAGGGCGCACTCACGCGGCGTGTCCGCGCGCTCGCAGCTGCGCCGTACGCCACCGCCGTGCGTCTACGAGGGGGATCCGAGCGGCGAGCGGTTCCTCCTCACCGGTTTTCAGCCGTTCCCCGCCGACGGCTGGCACGAGAACGTCTCCGCGGTGGCCGTGACGTCGCTCGACCCGAGCGCGCTGCGTGGCGCCCAGGTGATGCGCCTCATCCTCCCCGTCGAGTACGACCGCGCCGCGGCGCTCGTCACCGATGCGATCCGGCGCTGTCAGCCCGACACCGTGATCAGCTTCGGCCAGGGCGGTTGGAACAACGCGCTCGAGCGCATGTCGTACAACCTGCAGGACACCGGCGAGCTCGCAGGCGGTGCCCCCGACAACCGTGGCATCCGTCGCGCGGCGGCGTTGATCTCGCCGAACGCGGAGCCGACGCGCGCGACGCTCCTGCCGATCGACGCGATCGAGCGCGCGCTCGTCGAGGCCGGCGAGAGCGTGCAGTACAGCACCGATCCGGGTCGCTACATCTGCAACAACGTGATGTTCGCCGGCATCGGCGAGATGCAGGCGCGCGGTCGCGGTCGCGCGGGGTTCATCCACCTCACGTACACGACGCAGTTCGACGACGATGCGCGGCGTCAGTGGGGCGAGCTCGCGCGGATCGCCGTGCAGGCGACCGCCGACGCAGACTGACTACTTGCCGTCGAAGTCCGAGGCGGCGTGGCGCTCGGCGAGCCGGCCGGCCGGCGGGCCCCACACCCGATTGACGATCCGGCCCCGCTTCACCGCCGGCCGCTCGGCGATCGTCTTCGCCCACCGCACCACGTGCGTGTACTCGTGCGCCGAGAGGAACTCGGCGGACTTGTAGACCTCGTTCTGCACGAGCCCGCCGAACCACGGGTACGCCGCGATGTCGGCGATCGTATACGTGTCACCGGCGACGAACTCGCGCGTCGCGAGCTGTCGATCGAGCACGTCGAGCAGACGCTTGGTCTCCATCGCGTAGCGATCGATCGCGTACTCGATCTTCGTCGGCGCGTAGTAATAGAAGTGCCCGAACCCACCACCGACGAACGGTGCGGCGCCGATCTGCCAGAACAGCCAGGACAGGCACTCGGCGCGCGCGGCCGGCTTCGTCGGCAAGAACGCACCGAACTTCTCTGCGAGGTACAGCAGGATCGCGCCCGATTCGAACACGCGGATCGGGGTCGGACCGCTGCGGTCGAGGAGCGCCGGGATCTTCGAGTTGGGGTTCACGGCCACGAACCCCGAGCCGAACTGATCACCTTTGTTGATGTCGATCAGCCAGGCGTCGTACTCGGCGCCCGCGTGACCGGCGGCGAGCAGCTCCTCGAGCATGATCGAGGCCTTCTGCCCGTTCGGCGTGGCCAGCGAGTACAGCTGCAACGGGTGCGTCCCGAGGGGCAGCTCCTTGTCCTGCGTCGCGCCCGCTGTCGGGCGGTTGAGGTTCGGTCCCGTGGGCTGATTCGCCCAGGTCCATACCTTGGGAGGGACGTACGTCATGCGTCGTGCCTACCCCACCGCCCCCCGATGACCAAGGGATCCCGGCCTGCCGCGTGGTGGATGATGATTTCCACGTCGTCGGGCGCTGTCGCTCGCGGTAGGCGACGACGCGTCCCGCGAGGCCGTAGGCTTAGAAGTAGTAGTTCGCGCCGAACGTGAAGTTGCCGCCGGAGAGCCCGGGGCCGGGCATGTAGCCGTACTGCGTCTCGGCGTCGAGCTCGGCCTGCGTCGGGCCGGTCGCGATCGCGCGTAGCTCGAACTGGAGCGCGAAGCGCGTCCATCGCTTCTCGATGCCGACGCCGAGCGTGCCGTGCGCCCGCGCCGCCGCGTCGATGTCTTGCTGCGTGCTGGTACGCGGCGCGACCGTCGTCTGACCGAAGCCGGCGAGCAGCCACCAGTTCCACGACTCGTGCGGGTTGAAGCGATAGCGCGCCGCGAGCGTCCCCATCGCGACGGCATAGTCGCCTTCCTCTCCGCCCTCGAGATACTCGTGACCGCCGCCGAGCGTGAGCTCGAGCTCGAGGTGACGCCACGGGCGATAGCGGACCGCGAGCTGACCCAGGTCGAACGTCTGGCGAGCCTCGTCGTAGCCGTCGGGCGTCAGCTCCAGCTGGCCGGCCGCGAGGCCGATCGACCACCGGCGTTCGACGCGCGCGGGCGGCGCGACGACGGCGACGGTCTGCGGCGGCGGCTGCGCGTAGCCGGGCGCCGAGGGCGGCGCGTACTGACCGGGTGCTTGCGCGTAGGCAGTTCCAGCGACCAGCACCGTGGCGAACGAGAGGAACACCCGTGGCGACATGCTCCCCATCATTCCACGGCTCGTGCCACGACAAGCAGAGGAAACAACACGAACGTGATGGTCGGCAGAACCGACATCACACATCGTGATCGTGGACGATTCCTACACTACGATGAGGTGGTGTCAGGTCGGACCTTTGCCATCGGGGACATCCACGGCGATCTCGCGGCGTTGGAGATCTTACTGCGACGACTGCCGCCACTCAGCCACCAAGACACGATGGTGTTCCTTGGCGACTACATCGATCGCGGTCCCGACTCGGCGGGGGTCGTCGCACGCGTGCGGGAGCTCGCGGGGCGCGGCCCCGCGAAGGTGATCACGCTGCGCGGCAACCACGAGGACGCGTGGCTGCAGGTGATCGAGAACGGCTGGCCCGAATTCGTGCTGCCGCGCGGCAACGGCTGTCTCGAGTGCTATCGCTCGTTCAAGGGCCTGCCGATCCCAGACGAGGACGAGGTGCCGACCAGCGACGAGCTGCTCGCGATGATCGAGGGCGGCTTCTTCCCGCCCGAGGTGATCGAGTGGATGAAGGCGATGCCGTTCTTCTACGAGGACGAGCACGCGATCTACGTGCACGCGGGCATCAAGCGCATGAACAAGGAGTTCCCGCATCCGTCGGCGGTGACGCCCCCGCGCGCACTGCTGTGGTTGCGCGATCGTGACTTCTTCGAGAACTACCGCGGCAAGCTGGTCGTGTTCGGGCACACGACGACGCGCACGCTGCCGAACGAGCTGTCGACGTGGACGCCCGACGATCCCGATGACATGTGGGCCGGGCCGGCGTGCGTCGGACTCGACACCGCGTGCGGCAAAGGCGGGTTCCTGACCGCGCTCGAGCTGCCGGCGCGCAACGTGTACGAGTCGCGTGGCTAGGTCGATCTCATCACGCCAACGCCCCACCGCGCACGAGTCACGCGCCGTGCGCATCGGGCGCGCGCTGGCCTCGCCGATCGGCGTGCTCATCACGATCCCGCTGCTCGTGATCGCGGTCGGCGTGCTGATCTTGCTCGTCGGTCGCGATGCGACGCGCTCGGCGTCGATGTCGATGGCGCGCCGCCAGCTCACCGAGCAGGCGACCGCGATCCAGGGCGACGTGGCGTTCGCGCTCGATCAGGCTGATCCGCTGCTCGCGCGGCTCGCCGTGCTCGCAGATCCCGCGGCGCCGCGCGACGAGGTGCTCGTCCGGATCCACGACCTGATGGTCGGACGACCGGGCGTCGCCTACGCGAGCCTCAGCTTTCCCGACGGCATGTTCCGCGGCGCGTACCTCAACGAGCAGCGCACGCTCGAGGTGCAGGAGAGTCGGATCGTCGACGGCACGACCAAGGTGTCGCGGTTCGTCGTCGAGGCCGGCGCGCTGAGGTCGCTGCGCGACGAGACCACGAGCTACGACCCGCGCACCCGCGGCTTCTACAAGCTCGCCGAGGCGAAGCGTGCGCGCGCGTGGACCGCGCCCTACACGTTCTTCGCGAGCACGCAGACAGGCATCTCGTGCACGGAGCCCGTCTACGATGCGACCGGCCAGCTGCGCGCGGTGCTCACCGTCGACTTCGACGTCGGTGCGCTGTCGGACTTCGTCGCGCGGCCCGCGCTCGATCAGGCGCGCTCGGTCGTGTACACGCGCGACGGCACGATGCTCGCGTATCCGGCGGCCGGCAGGGTCGCGCCGCCATCGCCCGACAAGCTGCTGCGCCACGAGGACTTCAAGGATCCGGCGCTCGAGGCGCTGTTCGCGAGCCCGAGCGCGGGCGCGACGACGCTGACCTTCGTCGAGCTCGACGCCCGGGATGGCGCCTACTTCGCGTCGATCGCGCCGCTCGGCGGTATCCGCGCGGGCATCGTGGCGCCACTCGACTGGCACGTCGCGACGCTGGTGCCCGTCGCACCACTGATGGCCTCGACGCACTCGCTCGAGCGGTCGAGCTTGCTCGCGAGTGCGGGCGCGCTCGCGTTCGCCGTCGCGCTCGGCCTCGTGCTCGCGTGGAACCTCGTGCGCATGCGCCGTCAGGTCGCGGTGTCGCGCGAGGAGGCGCGCACCGCCGAGGCTCGCGCGCGCGAGCTCGGCAGCTATCGGCTCGTCGCGAAGCTCGGTACCGGCGGCATGGGCGAGGTGTGGCGCGCCGAGCACCGGCTGCTCGCGCGCTCGGCCGCGATCAAGCTGATCCGCCCCGAGGCCCTCGAGGATCCCGACTACGAGCAGGAGATCCGCGAGCGGTTCCGGCGCGAAGCCCAGGTGCTCGCGTCGATGCGCTCGCGCCACACGATCGCGATCTTCGATTACGGCGTCACCAACGACGGCGTTTTCTACTACGTCATGGAGCTGCTCGACGGGCTCGACCTCGAGTCGCTCGTGGTCGCCGACGGTGCGCAGCCGGCCGCGCGCGTGATCCAGTTGATGCTGCAGGCGTGCGCCTCGCTGGCCGAAGCGCACGACGCCGGTCTGCTCCACCGCGACATCAAGCCGCCGAACCTCTTCTTGTGTCGCGCGGCCGACGAGGTCGACATCATCAAGCTGCTCGACTTCGGCATCGTGCAGACGGGCAACGAGCCGCCCGCGCCGCCGCCGCCCTCGGGGCGCGCCTCGCGGCCCACGATGGAGACACCGAAGCTCACGCAGCTCGGCGCGATGCTCGGCACGCCGGGCTTCATGTCGCCCGAGCAGATCCTCGGCATGCCGTGCGATGGCCGCGCGGACCTCTACGCGCTCGGCTGCGTCGCGTGGTGGCTCCTCGTCGGCAACGAGGTGTTCCCGCGCGACAAGGCGGACGCGAAGGTCCTGCAGAAGCACCTGTACGAACCGATTCCGCGCCTGTCGTCGGTCATGCACTCGTGGTGCCCGCCCGAGCTCGAGGCCGTGATCAGCGCCCTGCTGGCGAAGGAGCGCGAGCAGCGGCCGGCCGATGCACGCACGGTCGCCGCGATGCTCAAGGCGATCCCGATCCCGCCGGAGTGCGCGTGGACCGAAGCGCAGGCCCAAGCATGGTGGGCGCAGCGGCGGCAATCGCAGCTGGCGATCGAGACCGTGTTGCCGTCGAACGAGCACCGCGTCCTGATGCCGGGCAGCGTCGAGCAGCGCCCGCAGACCTCGCGCTCCGAGCTCGCGATCGGACAGACGGTGCTCGAGACCGTGAAGCCCGGCGACCGGCGCTAACCAGGGCTTAGCGCGTCGCGCGGAGCTCCTCGGCGCGGCGTACGGCGGCCGCGATCCAGCGGCGGACCGGATTGCGGCGCTGCGCGCGGAGCATCGCGCCGGCGGAGGCGGTCGCGGCGCGCTCGGCGTGCTTGTCATGCAGCGCGCGCTCCTTCGGCGTCCCGACGAACACCTCGCGCGTCTTCATCACGACGTCGAACCACGACCACACGACGCCGAAGTTCTTGTCCTGATCGCCCATGTGGTGATCGTAGTGGTGCGGCAGGTGATCGCGCGCCCACG
>DATLHR010000243.1:0-12983 GCA_035539815.1 Kofleriaceae bacterium | reverse complement strand
GCGCACCCGCGGTGCCCGTGACGTCGAGCGTCTCGTTGGTGCCGAAGTTACGCGCCATCTGGCCGAAATCGTTGCCGAGCTGGATCGCGGTGTCGACGAAGTCGGGGGCGAACTGGAGCAGCTGGTCGTTGAGGTAGCCAGCGACGAACGGCTTCGCGCTGTTGAGCGCGTTCTTGATGGTGCTGTTCGAGATCTGGTCGATCATCAGGGTCAGCAGGTAGTTCGCCGGGTCGTCGGCGCCATCCGTCATGTCGATGATCGTGTTGACGACGTCGCCGACCTTGCCGGGGGCGTTGGTCGCGAGGTCATAGTTGCTGCGCATCGAGTACTTGCCCGTCGCATCGACATGACGGATGGCGCCGACGACCCGGCGAACTACCTGCTGACGCTGATGATCGACCAGATCTCGAACAGCACGATCAAGAACGCGCTCAGCAGCGCCAAGCCGTTCGTCGCGGGCTACCTCAACGACCAGCTGCTCGAGTTCGCGCCCGACTTCGTCGACACGGCGATCCAGCTCGGCAACGACTTCGGCCAGATGGCGCGTAACTTCGGCACCAACGAGACGCTCGACGTCACGGGCACCGCGGGTGCGCTGACCTCGACCCACACCGTCCTCGGCGCCCACTTCAAGATCGACAACGTCGAGAGCGACATCAACTTCGCGGATCACCAGATGGAGAACGTCGTGGTTCCGGGCGTCGAGATCACGATGGACGCCTCGAACCGCTTCGGGATCGCCGCGCACACGGTTCCCCTGCCGTACGGCAAGGTCCTGCGCCTCGGCGTCGACGAGGTGCTGATCCCGATGCTCGAGCCCTCGGCGTCGAACCTCCAGGAGCTCCTGGCGGCGAAGATCGACTGCGCCGCGGTCGGACCGATCGTCTCCGACGCCGTCTATGACTACATCGGGTTCACGCCCGGCTCCGGCGTGTTCACGACGGCCTGCAACGCGGGCCTCGTCATCGCCGCGAACCAGATCTACCAGCAGATCGAGGGCATCGACGGCAGCGCGCTCGAGTTCGGCATCGCCGGTGCGGCGCGCGCGGTCGACAGCAACAACGACCGCAAGATCGACCAGATCCTCACCGGCCAGTGGACCGGTAACCTCAGCTACGGCGGCACCCCCGCTCCGCTCTCGACCGCGACGTTCTTCGGCGAGCGCATGTAGCTGACAAACAGTTCGGCGGAACGGGTGGTGAGCCCGGGACGTCGAGGATGGCTGGCCGGCCGAGGCAATGGTGCCTCGGCCGGTCTTTTTTTCGGCGCCCGATCCGCGACGCGCAAGTGATCGATTCCTGGTGGCCACTCGACACCATGAGGTCGCCACAAGCCCGACCACTGTAGTTGCCATCGCGCCTGCAACTCGTTGATCGCAGAGGGCCCTCGAGTGGCACATGCGCTGCACTACGACTCACCAACCAATCCTCGACGAGAAAGAGAACGCCACCATGAAGCGCAACCTGTCCACCAACGCCTCGCTCCTCGCCCTCATGATCGCCGCTGCCACCGGTTGCGCTGCTCAGGCGCCCGGCCCCATCACCGGCGATGACGACGTGAACCAGCCCGATGATGACGACCTGCCGGTGCCCCTCACGCCCGAAGGTCGCTTCACGGTGCAGAGCGACTTCGACCTCGCCACGAACCTCCCCGGCACGGCCGGCACGGTCGCGAACTACTTCATCAACGCGACCGACGACCCCGAGGACCCGTCCAAGTTCATCATCGAGCAGCTCGTCAACGCGCTGCCCGACGGCTCGATCAAGAACACCCTGAACGGCTCGATCCCGTTCGTCGCCGGCTACGTCAATGACAAGGTCCGCGCGCTCACCCCGGAGTTCGTCGACAAGATCATCGACCTCGGCGACGCGTTCGGTCAGGTCACGCACCACTTCGGCACCAACGAGATCCTGGAGATCACGGCGGGCGGCCGCGGCACGAAGACGATCAACGGCCTCCACCTCGTCATCGACAACGTCCCGCTCGACATCGCGTTCACCGACCACGGCATCCAGCCGATCACGGTCGCCAACGTCCAGGTCGCGCTCGACCAGGCCGGCCGCCTCACGGTGCAGCCGCACGTGGTGCCGATGAAGTACGGCGCGCTCGTCAAGCTCGCGCTCGAGCAGGCGGTCATCCCGATGGTCGATCCGTCGGCGTCGACCCTCGAGGACGCGCTCAAGAACGTCGTCAACTGCCAGGCCGTCGGCCAGTGGGTCTACGAGGCCGTCGACATCGGCTCGGCGAGCACGTTCGAGAGCGCGTGCAACACCGGTCTCCACCTCGCCCCGCAGGCGCTCTACGGCTACCTCGACAGCCTCGACACCTCGGCGCTCGAGTTCAACCTGACCGGCACGGCGCGCGGCGTCGACCGCAACGGCGATTCGAAGATGGACGAGATCCAGACCGGCGTGTGGACGGGTGAGGTCAAGTACTCGGGCTCGCCGGCGCCGCTCTCGACCGCGAAGTTCCACGGCTCGAAGGCGATCTGAAGCTTCTCCACTCGCGTTAGCTTTGCTTGCGAAGGTCACCCGCGCGGTGGCCTTCGCCATTTTCGGGGCGTCAGTACATCGAGCGATCCGGGGCGGGCGCCCCGGCGTGGCGCTCGAGCTCCGCGTTCACGAAGCCGCCGACGACGAGCGCCATCGTCGAGAAGTAGAACCACAAGAGCACGATCACGACGCTGCCGAACGTGCCGTAGATGATGTCGTACGCGGCGACCCGCGTGACCCACTGCGAGAGGCCGATCGAGACGACGAGCACCATCGCCGTCCCGACCAGCGCACCGGGCCACAGGTGCCGGTTGGTGCCGAGCGGCCGCGGCGACGGTGCGTAGCGGTACAGCGCGAGCAGCGCGAGGAACAGCAGCGCCATCAGCGTCGGCCAGCGCAGCCACTCGGCGAACGCGTACCCCTCGAGCCCGGTGAGCGCGAAGATGCCGGGCAGCGCGACGACCAGCGCGAACAGCAGCAAGAGCCCGATCATCGTCGAGGTCGCCATCAACAGCGTGAGCGCGAACCGCTGCGCGGGGCGGCGGAGCTCGCGCACGCGGTAGGCGCGGTTCAGCGAATCAACGAGCGCGCGCGCCGCGCCGCGCGACGACCACACCGCGACGACGACGCTGAAGCCGAGCGCGAGCCCGACCGTCCCCGTCGAGCGATGCGCCTGGATCTGCAGCTGATCGTGGAGAAACGACATCATGCTCGCCGGCAGCACGCGGGACAGGCCGCTCAGGTGATCCTGGATCTGCGAGGGATCGGCGATCAGGCTGTACAGCGCGACCGCCGCGGCGAGCAGCGGTACGGTGGAGATCAACGCGAACAGCGCCGTGCCGGCGGCGAGCACCGGCATCTCGCCGAGCAGCGCCTCGTGGGCGGCGCGCAACCAGTGCGCGAACATCGTGTCGCTCGCGTGGACCCACGCCTTCCATCGCCTGACGAGCTCGAGCGCCACTGATCGGATCCTACGCTACGATCGACGGTGGTGATCGATACGCATTGCCACCTCGACACGGCCGCGTTCGACGCCGACCTCGACGCCGTGCTCTCTCGCGCGGTTGCCGCGGGCATCCGCGGAATGCTGGTGCCCGCGATCCGGCCGCGCACGTGGCCCGCGCTCGCCGAGCTCGCGGCGCGCGCCCACGGCGCAGGCGTTCGGTGCGCCCTGGGGATTCACCCTCAGATCGTCCCCGAGCTGGCGCCCGACGAGCTCGCCGGCGACCTCGAGCAACGCCTCGCCGACGCGATCACGGAGGCGCACGCGGTCGCGGTCGGCGAGTGTGGTCTCGACGGCGGCACCGGTTCGCTCGACCTGCAGGAGCGGCTGTTCCGCGCGCACCTCCGCGTCGCGCGTGCGCTGCGCATGCCTCTCGTGATCCACGTGCTGCGCGCGCATGATGCCGCGCCGCGGATCCTGCGCGAAGAAGGCCCGGTCGAGGGCGTGCTGCACAGCTACTCGGGCGGCGCCGAGCTGGTGCCCGTGTATCGCGCGCTCGGCCTCGCGTTCTCGTTCGCGGGCCCGATCAGCTACGCGAACGCCCGGCGCCCGGTCGAGGCCGCGCGCTCCATTCCGCCCGAGCTGCTGCTCGTCGAGACCGACGCGCCCGACCAGGCGCCCGACGGCCACCGCGGGGGGCGCTCGGAGCCCGCGTTCCTGCCGGCGGTGGTGGCAGGCCTGGCCGCCGCGCGCGGCATCTCCGTCGAGGACGCCGCCGCGCTGACGGCGGCGAACGCACGCCGCGTCTTTGCTAGCTGGTAGTCGGCAGCTATCATCCGCCGATGACGCACCGCCGGTTCGATCGCACCGCTCGCCTCCTCGGAGATGAAGGCGTCGCGCGGCTCGGCGCGGCCACGGTGACCGTGTTCGGCGTCGGCGGTGTCGGCTCGTTCGCCGCGGAGGCGCTCGTGCGCAGCGGCGTCGGGCGCGTGATCCTCGTCGACTACGACCGCATCTGCGTCACCAACGTCAACCGCCAGCTGCACGCGCTCAAGCCCACGCTCGGCAAGCCGAAGGTCGTCGTGATGGCGGAGCGCCTGAAGCTCGTCAACCCCGACGCGACGATCGAGGCGCGCACCGAGTTCTACAGCGCCGAGACCTCCGCGCGCCTGCTGGTCCCCGAGCCCGACGTGGTGATCGATGCGATCGACAACGTCGCCGCCAAGATGCACCTGATCGCGACGTGCGTGCGCGACAAGCTACGTCTCGTGTCGTCGATGGGCGCGGCCGCGCGGCTCGACCCCACCGCCGTGCGCGTCTCCGACCTCGCGGACACGCGCATCGATCCGTTCGCGCGTGACCTGCGCAAGAACCTCCGCAAGAAGCACGACCTCGACTGCACCAGGCCCACCGGCGTGTGGGCGGTGTACTCCGAGGAGCCGCCCCAGGCGCCGCACGCTCTCGCGTACGACGACGGCGCGTTCCGCTGCGTGTGCCCGGGCGGGCACAACGGCGTCAACGACTGCGAGCACAAGAACCGCGTCGAGGGCTCCGTCGCGTTCGTGCCCTCGGTGTTCGGCGCCACCGCCGCCTCCGTCGCGATCAAGCTCCTGTGCGGGCTCCCCCTGCCCGCGCGACGCCCGCTCGCCGACGATGCACCGGGCCCGCGCCGCCCGACCCGCCTGGACGCCCCGAGCTGATGCGCACGAACAGGGGACCGTCCGCTTTTTCCGCCTTCGAGAACAGCCCGGGCCCGTCCCCGGCTTCACCGTTCGCCACGCCGACCCGCCGTCGCGAGAATCGGGTCCCGTCCGCGGTTGGTCTCCTCGTTGTTGCGGCGTGTGGGCGCGAGGCCGCCGCGCCGCCGCCCCCGTCGTCACCGTTGGAGACCCTCGAGCTGCGGCTCGCGGCGATGGCGGGCTGTGCGCCGCCGGCGTGCGAGCGCGAGGTCGCGAGCTGGAAGCTCGATCGCGTGGGGTGGGATTCGCTCGTCGTCGATCCGTATCGTGGCGCGGCGCCGTACGAGGGCTACGTGCGTGCCTTCGAGGCGGCGAGGCCAGCGCTCGCGGCGCAGCTGCGAGCCGGCGGCGCCGTGGCCACGCGACGGCATTACGCGGGCGAAGCCAAGAACACGCCCGGGCAAGCGCGGGCACGGTGGGCGGTGCCGGTCCAGTACCCGAGCCTGGTCGCCGAGATCGCCGGGGCACCGCTCGATGCGGTGTTCGACGTCGACCGCGCCGGTCGCGTGCACGCGATCGTCGGCGTCGACGAGATCCTCCACAGGTTCGCCGCCAGGCTCGACTCACGCTGCGCCGAGCTGCTCGATCATGCGCGTGACGGGCGATGCTTCGAGATCGCGTGGGTGATCGCGGAGGCGGCGATGCGAGGAGAGCGCGAGCGCTTCGACCGCGCCTGTGCGCTCGCGGCCGGCCTGTGCGTCAGCGGTGAAGGCGACGCGGACGTAGATCGTGGTATGCGATCGCCATGATCAGCCAAGGCCAGAAGCTCCCGTCCGTCACCATCAAGCAGGCCACCCCCGAGGGCCCAGCCGACGCCGATGTGTCGGCGCTGTTCGCGGGCAAGAAGGTCGTCATGTTCTCGCTGCCCGGCGCGTTCACGCCGACCTGCTCCGCCAAGCACCTGCCCGGCTACGTCGCCAAGCTCCCCGAGCTCAAGGCGCAGGGCGTGGACCTCGTCGCGTGCCTCTCGGTCAACGACGCGTGGACGATGCAGGCGTGGGCGAAGGAGCACGACGCGCTCGGCAAGATCGTCATGCTCGCCGACGGCGCGGCCGTGCTCACCAAGGCGCTCGGCATCGAGGTCGATCTCTCGGGCCCGCACATGGGCCTCCGCGCCCGCCGCGGTCTGATCGTCCTCGAGGACAACGTCGTGAAGTCGATCGAGATGGAAGAGAGCGGCAAGTTCGAGGTGTCGAGCGCCGAGGCCTGCCTCACGCGCTTCGCGAAGTAGAAGTAATGGCCCCGCCGCTGTTCCATCGGCTGTTGATCGCGAACCGTGGCGAGGTCGCCGTGCGCGTCGCGCGCGCGTGCGATGCGCTCGGCGTCACGCCGGTGTTCGCGGTCAGCGAGGCGGATCGCGAGGCCCCGTACACGCACGGCCGCGAGGTCGTCGTGCTCGGCCCCGGGCGCGCCGCGCAGTCGTATCTCGACGTCGAGCGCGTCGTGCAGGCCGCGGTACAGGCGCGCTGCTCCGCGCTGCATCCCGGCTGGGGCTTCCTCTCGGAGAACCCGCTGCTCGCGACGCTGTGCGCACAGCACGGCGTCACGTTCGTGGGACCGCCGCCGCAGGTGACGGCGCTGATGGGCAGCAAGACGCGCGCGAAGGCCGCGATGCGCGCCGCCGGCATGCAGGTGATCCCCGGCAGCGCCGGCGTGCTCGCGGACGTCGACGACGCCAGGCGCGTCGCCGACGCGACCGGCTATCCCGTGCTGTTCAAGGCCGAGAACGGCGGCGGCGGACGCGGCATGCGGATCGCGCGCACCGCCGCGCAGGTCGAGACGGCGTACACCGAAGCGCAGGCCGAGGCGCGTGCGGCGTTCGGTGGCGACCGGGTGTTCCTCGAGCGCCTGATCGAGACCGGCCGCCACGTCGAGATCCAGATCTTCGCGGATCGCTACGGCCGCGCCGTCCATCTCGGCGAGCGCGACTGCACGGTCCAGCGCAACCATCAGAAGCTGATCGAGGAGAGCCCGTCGCCCGCGATCAGCGCCGACCTGCGCGCCGCGACCTGCGCCGCCGCGGCGCGCGCCGCCGCGAAGATCGGCTACGTCGGCGCCGGCACGATGGAGATGCTCCTCGACGGCGACACGCTCCGGTTCATGGAGCTCAACTGCCGCCTGCAGGTCGAGCACACGGTGTCCGAGGAGCGGACCGGCAAGGACCTCGTCATCGCGCAGCTTCAGATCGCCGCCGGGCGCTCGCTGTCGTGGACGCAAGACGAGCTCGATCGCGGGCTCGCCGCTGGCGGCCACGTCATCGAGTGCCGGATCAATGCCGAGGATCCCGCGAACCACTTCGCACCCGCGCCCGGCACGATCACCGCGTGGCGCCCACCGAGCGGAGACGGCATCCGCGTCGACACCCACGTCACCGCGGGCTACGTCGTGCCGCCGTTCTACGACTCGCTGCTCGCCAAGCTGATCGTGCGCGGCCGCGATCGCGCCGACGCGATCGAGCGCATGCTCGCTGCGCTCGCTGCATTCCACGTCGAAGGTGTGCCGACGACGATCCCGATGCACGCGGCGATTCTGCGCAGCGACGCCTTCCGCACCGGCCGCTACGACACGCGCTCGATCCCCGGCTGGCCTCCTTGAGGCGACGTCGATGATCGGACCGCGTTCGTCGGTGGGTCACGGTCGAGGCGAACCACGCGAAGCGATCGCGATGGCGGCTGCACAGTTCGAGCGACGGGTGACGAGCGCAAGATCGTCTTCGTGTCGTGCATCCCGACGGCGGTCGCCGCCCTACTTCTCGAACGATGGACGCGGCGAGTCGACGATCCGACGATCCCAACGGCGCGAGCTCGTTGAGCGAGAAAGCACTTGGCCGCGAGAACGGCGATCCTCTGACGAGCGCCGCTCGAGGTCCTGCCGGCTGAGCTGGGCCATCATGACTACAGCCCCCAGATGTCCGAAGCTCGGACTGCTCGATTGCCGCGACACCATGATCTCGCTCGCTTGCGAGTGGGCACATCGGCTGCAGTCGCGCGCCGCATGACCTTGACTGCTACAATGGCGTCGATGCGCGCGATGCTGCTCGAACCCGACGCCAGCTGGCTCGAAGAACGTCGACGCCGCGGCAACGATCGGTGGGACGAGGTCTGGAACGGAGTGCTCCATCTCGTGCCGGCACCTTCCAGTTTTCATCAAGAATTCGAGGGAGACCTCGAGGATGTACTGAAGCCGTTCGCCAGGTCGCTCGGGCTCAAGACGTTCCACAACCTGTCGGTGTTCGCGCGCGTCGACGGCGAACGGAACTACCGCACGCCCGACATCACGCTCGTCGCGCCGGAGTACGTGACGAAGCGAGGCGTAGACGCGCGTGCCGAGCTCGTGATCGAGATCTTGTCGCCGAACGACGAGACCCGCGAGAAGCTGCCGTTCTACGCGATGTGCGGCATCCCCGAGATGTGGATCGTCGATCCGATCACGCGCCAGCCGGAGATCTACGTCTTGCGCGGCGACAGCTACTTCGCGGTCGTCGCCGATCGCGAAGGCAACCTACGCTCGGCGCGCTTCGACATCGAGCTGCGCGTGGTGCCAGGGCCGAAGCTTCTCGTCACGACCCCGCTCGAGACCCGCGCGATCTAAGCCGCCGCGGCAACCTGACGACGATGCTGGTCGGCGATCCCGTTGGCGGCACCGCCCTGATAGCACCCGCGGATCCCGACGGCACGCGCTCGTTGACCAGCTTCTCGACAAGAACGTCGCGTGCGTGCTCGACGCACCACGTGCGCGTGTCGTAGCGTCGCCCTCGCATGGCGTTCGTCCCGCTCGTCCCGATCGGCGATCCCCTGACCAAGCTGGTCGACGAGCGCACCGTCGCCGACCAGCGCACGGCCCTCGCGGCGCTCGAAGATCGCCTGCGCGCGCGCCGCAAGGAGGTCGAGGCCGGCTGGGGCGCGGGCTACGTCGAGCGCGTCCACAAGAAGGGCAAGCTCACCGCGCGCGAGCGGATCGCGCGCCTCATCGATCCGGGCACGCGCACGTTCGAGGTCGGCACGTTCGTCAACTACGGCGAGGTGTTCCCCGGCGACCAGCGCTCGCCGGGTGCCGGTGTGGTGACCGCGTTCGCGCGCGTCGAGGGTCGCTGGGTGATGGTGATCGCCAACGACAACACGGTCGCCTCTGGTGCGTGGTGGCCGCGCACGCCGGAGAAGATCCAGCGCGCGCAGATGATGGCGCTCCGGCTGCGGCTGCCGACGATCTACCTCGTCGACTGCAGCGGGCTGTTCCTGCCCGAGCAGAGCAAGAGCTTCCCGGGGGCGCGAGGCGCCGGCCACATCTTCAAGATGAACAGCCTGCTCTCGGCGCACGGCGTGCCGCAGGTCGCGGGCGTGTTCGGCGACTGCATCGCGGGCGGCGGCTACATGCCGATCATCTCCGACCGCGTGTACATGACCGAGCAGGCGTACATGGTGATCGCCGGCGCCGCCCTGATCAAAGGGGCCAAGAGCCAGAAGCTCACGTCCCTCGATATCGGCGGCCCCGAGGTCCACGTCCACCAGTCCGGCTGCGCCGATGTCCGCGTTCCCGACGACGAGACGTTGCTCGCGTGTCTGCGCCGCGACGTCGCGCGCCTGCCGTCGAGCGGCGCCGATTTCTATCGCGGTGACCTCGCGGCGCTCGATCCTCGGTTCCCCGCGGCCGAGCTCGCGGGCCTGCTCCCCGCGGATCACCGCGAGGCCTACGACGCGCATCAGGTGCTCGCGCGCCTCGTCGATCAATCGCTGTTCTGGGAGGTGATGCCCGAGGTCGGCGAGGAGATGATCTGCGGCGTCGCGCGCCTCGGCGGGCTGTACGCCGGGTTCGTGATCAACCGCCAGGGCCTGGTCGGAGATCCCGAACATCCGGGCCGGCAACGACCGGGCGGCATCCTCTACCGCGGCGGCATCGCCAAGATCTCGGCGTTCTCGCGCGCATGCAACGACGACGGCATCCCCCTGATCTGGCTGCAGGACATCTCGGGCTTCGACATCGGCACCGAGGCGGAGGCCCACGGCCTGCTCGCGTACGGCAGCTCGCTGATCTACACGAACTCCACGAACACGACGCCGATGTTCACCGTGCTGCTGCGCAAGGCCTCGGGCGCCGGCTACTACGCGATGAGCGGCCTGCCCTACGATCCGGTCGTGCAGCTCTCGACGAGCCTGTCGCGCCTCTCGGTGATGGAGGGTCGCACGCTCGCGATCGCCGCGTTCAACACGAAGCTCGATGACGACTTCCAGATCATGACCACCGATCCCGTCGAGCGCGCGAAGATCGAGGCGGGCATGAAGGAGACCGAGGCGCGCATCGAGGGCGACATGGATCCATTCGTCGCCGCGCGTCAGATGGACACCGACGAGATCATCGAGCTCGGCGAGCTGCGCGCGTACCTGAGCGCGCTGGTCGAGATGGCGTACCAGAACACCGGCTATCGCCGCGTGAAGAACTCGCGCATCTGGTCGATGCACGACTTGCGGGCGCTGGTCTCCGGCGTGGGAGGTCGCCGATGACGCGCCTGCACGCACCGTCGCTGGCGGCGCTCGCCACCCGCGCCGGAGAGGCATGGGAGCTCAAGAGTCCGGCGCCCGGACAGTTCTATCCGGCGGTCGGACACGGCGACCTGGTGCTCGCCGGCCATGCGATCGGCGAGCTCGACGTGCTGGGCCGACGGATCGCGCTCGTCGCCCCCGACGTGCAGGGCATCGCCACGAACACCGCCACCGCCGGTGCGGGCGCGCCGGGCGTCGCGCTCGACCCGTTCGCGCCACGCCCCGTCGGCTATGGCGATCTGCTGCTTGCCCTCGACACGCGCGCGCAGCTCGCAGGCGCCGCGAGCGCGACCGCAACCGCCGCGACCGCGACCACCGACGTGCTCGTGTTCCGCGCGCCCACCAGCGGTCGCTTCTACGTCCGTCCCGCGCCCGGCAAGCCCGCGTTCGTCGAGGTCGGCACCGAGCTCGCCGCCGGCACCACCGTGTGCTTGCTCGAGGTGATGAAGACGTTCAACCGCGTCACCTACGGCGGCGCCGGGCTCCCCGAGCGCGCGCGGGTGAAGGCACTCTTGGTCTCCGACGGCGCCGACGTGACCGTTGGCGAGCCCCTGCTCGCGCTCGAGTAACTCGAGCCTAGCGTGGCGCCGCGCGCCCGAGCCCGCGCTCGGCGCCGTCGACGCGCGTTCGGGTCGCGCTACGCTGCGCGGATGATCATCGTCCATGGCGGCGCCGGAAAGATCGCCCCCGAGCGCCAGGCCACGTTGCGCGCGAGCGTGCGCGCCGCCGCGGCCGCAGGTCACGACCTCCTCGCTCGCGGCGCCTCCGCTGTCGATGCCGTCGTCGCCGCCACTCGCGTCCTCGAGGACGATCCCGCGCTCAACGCCGGGACCGGCTCCGCGCTCACGCGCGACGGCACGGTCGAGACCGATGCCGCGCTCATGGACGGCGCGACCCAGCGCGTCGGCGCCGTCGCCGCCGTGCCCGATCTCGGCAACGCCATCGCACTCGCGCGCGCCGTGCTCGATGCCGGCGAGCACGTCCTGCTCGCGGGCCCTGCCGCATGGACGTTCGCGCGCACCGCGGGTCTCGCCCCTGCCCCGCCGGGCGCGCTCGTCACCGATCGCGCACGCGCACGCCTGGCCGAGCACCTCGCGCCCCACGCGCGCGAGCGCGATGGAGGCACCGTCGGTGCGGTCGCCCGCGATCAGCTCGGCCGCTTCGCCGCCGCGACCTCGACCGGAGGCATCGTGGGCAAGCGCCCCGGCCGCGTCGGCGACTCGCCGCTCGCGGGCGCCGGCACGTGGGCCGACACGCGCGTCGCCATCTCCGCCACGGGCGATGGCGAAGCGATCATTCGCGTCGCGCTCGCCCACGATCTCGCGATGCGCGTGCGCTTCGGCGAGCCCCTGATCGACGCGATCGCCGCGTCACTCGGCGATCTCGCCACCATCACGGGCGGCTCCGCGGGCCTCATCGCGATCGACGCGACCGGCCCGCGGTTTCTCCAGCTCTCGGAGACCATGCCCGTCGCGTGGACCGACGCTGCCGGCGTCATCCACGATTCACTGGGCGCGCGGCTCAGTACGTGATGTACGGGCCGCGGTCGAGCGCGTCCTCGGACTCGCCCTCCTCGGCTTCGGGCTCGTCCTCGATCACCGCCGCCATGCCGTGACCCTGCAGCACGAAGATCTTCACCGCCGACGCCGGGATCCGTGCATTCGGCGCCACGCGCCGAAGGATCGACAGGATGTTGCGCTGGATGTCGTCGACCTCGGTGACCGCGGGGCCGGGCTTGATGATCTTGCCGATCCAGCGCTCCTTGTCCTTCTCGTCCCCGATCTCCATGACGCGCAGAAACTCTTCCGAGCTGCCGTCGAAGTACTTCTTGTCGCCGGGCTTCGAGAGCGCGAGCCCCTCGCGAAGCTTGCTATCGATCTTGGTCGCGAAGAACAGCGAGCAGGTCTTGTCGAGCTTCATGATCCTTTGCCAATCCAGGAGCCCTCCGCGGGGCTTGGTTCGGGGACAAGGATTCGAACCTTGATGAGCAGCTCCAAAGGCTGCTGTCCTGCCATTAGACGATCCCCGAGTCCTCGGCACGATACCCCAGGCTCCGCGAT
This sequence comes from Kofleriaceae bacterium, assembly GCA_035539815.1. Taxonomy (GTDB): domain Bacteria; phylum Myxococcota_A; class Polyangia; order Haliangiales; family Haliangiaceae; genus JABFXX01. The sequence continues at coordinate 212 of DATLHR010000243.1, read as the reverse complement.
GACGCTACCCATGTTCCTGATTTCCTTGGGAGGTTGAGGGCTTCGCCGTACGGTCCTCCGCGCACAAACGCGCGCCTGAGAGCTTGCCAGTAGGCGACCGAACCTTTAGTTTCACGGCCCTCCGGCGCGGTAGCTCAGCGGTAGAGCAGGGGTCTCATAAGCCCTTGGTCGGCGGTTCAATCCCGCCCCGCGCCACTCATGAACCTGGCGGG
>DATLHR010000242.1:0-5624 GCA_035539815.1 Kofleriaceae bacterium | reverse complement strand
CCGCGCACGGTGTCGCGGTGGCCAGCGAGCTTGCGGCCGGTCGCGCTCGCGAGCTCCCACAGCCACACGCTGCCGTCGGTGCCCGCGGAGGCGACGTACGTGCCGTCGGGTGAGACCTCGATCGCCTCGATCGGTCCGACGGCAGCGTGTGGCTGTGGGAGCTCGCGAGCGCGACCGGCCGCAAGCTCGCTGGCCACCGCGACACCGTGCGCGGCGTGGCGTTCTCGCCCGACGGCAAGCAGCTGGTGTCGACGAGCGAGGACGGCACCGTGTGGCTGTGGGACACGACGAGTGCCACAGGCCGCAAGATCTTCAGGCACACCCACGGCCTGCGCCCCGTCGTGTGGACGCGCGAGCACCGCATCATCGTCGGCGGTTTCGACGGCAAGCTCGGAGAGTTCGACGCGATCACGCACCGGGGCGCGATGCGACCTGGCGCCGGCGCCGAGCTGCGCTGCTTCGCGCTCTCCCCCGACGGCAAGCTCCTCGTCGCTGGCGACGAGAACGGCGTGGTCACGCTGTGGACGATCGACGGCAAGCGCCTGCGCACGCTCGGCTCCCACACCGACGTCGTGCGCGACCTCGCGTTCACCGCCGACGGCAAGCACGTGGTCTCCGGCGGCGGCGACCCACACGTGTTCGTCTTCTCGATCCCCGACGGACCGACGGTCGATCTCGCCGGCAACGGCGACGGCATCAAGGACCTCGACGTCAGCCACGACGGCACGCTGGTCACCACCGCGGGCATCGACGGCACGGTGCGGGTGTGGAACATCGATGGCACGCCGCTGCAGACGTTCCGCGGCCACCGCACGGCGGTGAAGGGGGTGGTGTTCACGCGCGATGGCCGCGTGGTGTCCACGGCCGAGGACGATCGCGCGAGGATCTGGAAGCTCGATCCCGAGACCGAGCCGCCCGCCGGTGAGCCGCTGCGCGCGTGGTTGCACGCGCGCACCAACGCCAGCGTCGCGCAGGTGCGCGAAGCGAAGTAGCGGGGAACCGGCCCAGCAGAGCAGTGTCTCAGCCGTCGATGCGATCGGCGCTCGTCGTGGTGGACGAGCACGTGCACGTTCACGACAGCCGCTAAATGACCAGCATTGCCGTTAGCGCTGCTCGGCGTGCCGGCGACGGCTGACCTCGAGGTCGAGCTGCTGCTTCTTGCGCTGCTGGCGGTCGTCGAGCTCGGCCTTCGTTTCGAGCCGAACGCCGTAGAGATCGTGCATGACCGGCTCGCCGAGCCCGAGCTTGTCGAGGTCGGGCTTGATCTTCGCGAGGTCACCGACGATCGCGACGACGAGCTTGTTCGTCGGCACCACGGCCTTCGCCGCCGCCTTCACGTCCTTCGCGGTGACCTTGCGGATCGCCGCGGCGTAGGTCACGTAGTAGTTGTCGGGGAGGCCGTGCAGCGCGAGGTCGGCGAACGCACCTGCCGTCGCCGCGTTCGTCCCGAACATCGAGGGCAGCGCACGGATGATGTTCTGCTTCGACTTCTCGAGCTCGTCGGCGGGGATGTTCGTCGTGTTGAGCGCGTCGACGATCTTCAGGACCTCGCCGACGCCCTGACCGGTCGCGGGCGTGACGATCGCCGTGCCGATCACGAACGGACCGCGCGCCACGCGGTAGTCCTGCGACGCGGACGCGCCGTAGGTGATGCCGAGCTGCTCGCGGAGACGCTGCGTGAGGCGGCTCGTGAAGCCGTCGCCGAGCGTGGTGCGGAACACCTCGAACGCCGGGTAGCGCTTGTCCTTCCGGGCGAGCCCGACGAGCCCGATGCGCACATCGGACTGCGCGGCGTCCTTGCGATCGACGAGCAGCAGGCGCTGCGCGGGCTTGGCCGGCGTGGTCACCGGCGCGGGCGGCTTCCGGGCGCCCGGCATCTTCCACGCGCCGAGCTGCTGGTCGAGCTTCGCCTTGAGCGCCTTGGGCTCGACGTCCCCCGCGACGACGATCGTCAGCGCGCCCGGCGTCCAGCGCGCCTTGTAGAACGCACGCGCATCGGAGACCCCGAGCGTCTTGAAGCCCTCGCGCGTGCCCGAGGTCGGGTGTCCATACGGGGAGCCCGCGCCGTACAGCATGGCGTCGAGGATCAACGAGGCGACCTCGCGCGGGCGGTCGCGTCGCAGCTCGAGCGAGGTCACGCGGTCGCCCTTCACGCGCTCGGCTTCCTTGTCGTCGAACGCCGGCTGCGTGATCACCTTCGCGAGGAGATCGAGCGTGGGGTCGAGCGTCTTGGCGAGCGTGCTGACCCAGATGTAGCCCGCATCCGTATCGACGCCGATGCCGATCGACGCACCGAGGCGATCGGTCTCCTCGGCGATCCCGATCGCGGAGAGTCCGCCCGCGCCCTCGTCGAGCAGGTCCGCCGAGAACGCCGCGAGTCCGCCCTTGCCGGCCGGATCCGCCGCCGCGCCCGCGCCGCGCACGAGCACGGTCATCGACACGATCGGCAGCGCGTGGTTCTCGATCACGAGCAGCGGGATGCCGTTCGCGAGCTTCAGCCGCTTGGCGACCGGCGGCTTGAACGTCGGCTCCTTGGTCGGCGGCGGCGGCTTGGTCCAGTCGGCGATGCCGGACTTGTCGAACACCGAGGCGGCGGGCTGCGGCGCACGCTTGGCGTGAGCGGGAGCCGCGACGGCGAGCAGCGCGAGCGTGAGGAGGTAGCGGCGCATCACTTCTTCTCCTGCGGCTTCTTGCCGGGCTTGATCGTCAACGTCACGCGAGCGCTGGGCTTGAGGAACTTGGCGGCGGCGGCCTGCACCTGTGCGGTGGTCACGGCGCGGCGACGCGCGAGGTCCTTGGCGAAGTAGTCCGGATCCTTGGCCTGAACGTCGTAGCTCGCGAGCTGGATCGCGCGCGACAGCGTCGATTCGAGGCCGTTCAGGAAGCTCGCCTCTTGCGAGTTCTTCGCCCGCTCGAGCTCCGCGTCCGTCGGTGCGATCGCCGAGATCTTGGCGACCTCGTCGGACAGCACGCTGATCAGGCGCTTCGGATCGACGCCGGGCTTCGCGGTCGCGACGATCTGGAACGTACCGGCGAGCTGCTCGCCGGAGAACGAGGCGCTCACGTTCTGCGCGATCTTCTCGTCGTAGACGAGGCGCTTGTACAGCCGGCTCGACTTGCCGTCGCCGAGGATCGCGGCGAGCGCGTCGAGCGCCGGCTCCTCGGCCGTGAACCCGGCGGGCCCGCGCCAGTTCAAGTACACGCGCGGCACCTGCACGTCGTCGGTCGTGGTGAGCACGATCTCCTTGGTGATCGGAGGCGGCGTCTTGTACTGCGGGCGCGCGGGCTCGGCCTGCTTCGGGATGAACGAGAAGTACTTCTCGACGAGGCGCTTCACGTCGGCGAACTTCACGTCGCCGGCGATCACCATCGTCGCGTTGTTCGGCACGTAGTACATGCGGAAGAAGCTCGCGACGTCGGCGACGTTCGCGGCCTCGAGGTCTGCCGGATAGCCGATCGTCGACCAGTGGTAGCCGTGATTCTTGGGCCACAGCGCCTCCTGGATCAGCAGCTCGGCCATGCCGTAGGGCTGGTTCTCGTAGCTCTGGCGGCGCTCGTTGAGCACCACGTCGCGCTGGTTGTCGAGCTTGGGCTTGTCAAACGTGTCGAGCAAGCCGGCGAACCGGTCGGCCTCGATCCACAGCATCTGCTCGAGGAAGTTCGACGCGGCGACGTTCTGATAGACGGTCATGTCGCTCGACGTGAACGCGTTCGACCAGCCGCCCGCCGCCTCGAGCAGCCGATCCATGAGGCCGTCGGGCAGGTGCGCCGAGCCCTTGAACATCAGGTGCTCGAACAGGTGCGCGAAGCCGGTGCGGTTGGCGACTTCGTCCTTCGACCCGACCTCGAACCACAGGACCTCGTAGACCGTCGGCGCCTTCGGATCCTCGATCACGTAGACCTCGAGCCCGTTCGGTAGCTCGAACTTCTGGTACGCGATCCGCGGTTCGTCGGCGCGCGCCGCACCTGGCGCAACGGCGCACGCGAGCGCGAGGGAAAGCAGCAGGCGTCTCATGGGCCGCGACACTAGCGCACGTTCCAGAGCCCGGCTGCCCCGAATGCCGATGTCTCGGGGTGTCGCAGCGACGAGCGTGCTACACCCTCGGCCATGACGATGATGGACCTCGGCCCCGAGCGGCCCGGGACGCCCTCCGAGACGCGTCAGCTGGGAGAGTTCGGGCGGGCGGCCACCGACCACTACACCCTGAGCGGCAAAACGTTCTGGATCGCGCTCGTCGTGATCGCGGCGCTGATCGTCGTGTTCGCGGTCACGCGGTGACCGTGGACGCGACCCCGTTTCACCTCCTCGGCGGCGCTGACCGCGTGCGCGCCCTCGTCGAGAAATTCTATGACTACATGAGCGAGCTCGAGCCCGAGCTGGCGCACCTGCACGCCTGCGATGCCGACGGCAGCGTCGCCCGCGGGCCGCGCGATCGGTTCGCGCTGTTCCTCATCGGCTGGCTCGGCGGTCCCGATGACTACGTGCAGCAGTACGGCCACCCGCGCCTGCGCATGCGCCACGGTCGCGTGCCCGTGGACATCACCATGCGCGACGCGTGGCTGCGCTGCATGACAGCGGCGCTCGATGCCGAGGGCGTGCGCGGGGACGTGCGCACGTTCCTCGATGCACGGTTTGCGGAGGTCGCCGACTTCCTGCGCAACGTCCGCGAGCCGGGGTAGCCTGTCCGCATGGACGCGCGCGTCGACGAGGTCATCGAGTTCTGGTTCGGCCCGGCGCCCTCCCCGACCGCGGAGATCTACGATCGCTGGTTGCGCAAGGACGCTCGGTTCGACGAGGAGATCCGGCGGCAGTTCGGCGCGCTGCACGCCGAGGCCGTCGACGGCCGGCTCGTGGCGTGGCGAGGCCATGCGCGCGGCGAGCTCGCATTGATCGTCGTGCTCGATCAGTTCTCGCGCAACCTCTACCGCGACGACGCGCGCGCCTTCGCCGCCGACCACGCGGCGCTCGAGATCGCGCGCGAGCTGCGCCGCGCGGGCCGCTCGCACGAGCTGACGTTTCACCAGCGGATGATCGCGTTGATGCCGTTCCAGCACTCCGAGGATCGCTCGACGCAGGTCGAGTCGGTCGCCGCCTTCGAGTCGCTCGTCGCCGAGGCGGCGGAGCTGCGCGCGGGCGAGGATGTCCTCGGCACGTTGCGCGGCGCCGCGGACTTCGCGCGCAAGCACAAGGCCATCATCGAGCGTTTCGGCCGCTACCCGCACCGCAACGAGGCCCTCGGCCGCGAGTCGTCACCCGAGGAGCTCGAGTTCCTGCAGCAGCCAGGCTCGCGGTTCTGATCAGAGGTGCGTGAGCAGGCCGTGCATGCGGGCCTCCTCGACGAGGCGCCACAGCGGCTTGAACGCGTTGCGCGGCGTGGTGACGAAGCGCTCGGCGTGAAACGCATCGAACAACAGACGGCGGCCGTGCTCCTGCTCGCACAAGGTCAGGATCGCGTTGCTGAACACACGATGCTCCTGCTTGCTGAGCAGGCCGTGACCGCAGATCGCATCGTTGGGGATCTCGGCGGTCCACTCGATGATGCGCACGGGGCGCTCGGGCGCGACGTCGACGAACGCAGCGCGGCGGATCGGCTGTCCGTCGGCCGGACGAATCGCATATGTCG
>DATLHR010000241.1:0-7433 GCA_035539815.1 Kofleriaceae bacterium | reverse complement strand
CGGCGGTCGCGCTCGCGGATGCCGGCCGCCTCGATCGCGGCGAGCACCGGGACCACCGCGCTCGACGGTGCGCCCGCGCTGGTGACGAGCAAGATCTGCGGCGAGGCCATTACTTCCAGACCTCGGGGTTGACGAGGTTCGCCGGGCGCCGCCCGGAGAGCACCGCGATCACCGCATCCGCGCAGAGCTGAGCCATGGCCGTCCTGGTCTCCGTGGTAGCCGATCCGATGTGCGGCGCCAAGACCAGGCGAGGGCACGATAGGAGCGCCGGGGCGATCCGCGGCTCGCCCTCGAACACGTCGAGCCCGGCCCCGAACAGGCGTCCGGCCGTCAGCGCCTCGACGAGCGCGCCCTCGTCGACGCAGCCGCCACGCGCGGTGTTGACGAGCACCGCGGTCGGCTTGGCCAGTGCGAGCCGCCGGGCGTTCACCAGGTGCCGCGTCTCGGGGGTCAGCGGACAGTGCAGGCTGATCACGTCGGCGGCCGCGAACAGCTCGTCGACCTCGACGCGCAGAGCGCCCTCGACGTTCACCGCGTGCCGCTGGGTGTAGATGACGTCCATTCCGAACGCCCGGGCGCGCCGCGCCATCGCCTGACCGATCCGCCCGAACCCGACGACCCCGAGCGTCTTCCCGAGGAGCTGCACGCCGAGCAGCTGGTCGAGCCCCCAGCCCAGCCAGTGGCCCGAGCGCACCAGCCGCTCGCCCTCGCCGAGGCGGCGCGCCGTGGCCAGCATCAGCGCGAACGCGAGCTCGGCGGTCGCCTCGGTGAGCACGTCGGGCGTGTTCGCCACCGCGACGCCCGCGGCCTCGGCCGCCGCGAGGTCGATGTTGTCGACACCCACGGCGCAGTTCGCGATCACGCGCAGCTTGGGCGCGCCCGCCAGCATCTGCGCATCGATCCGATCCTTGAGCAGACACACGAGCGCGTCCGCCTCGCGTACGTCGACGCCCGCGAGCCCGAGGTGCCCCTCCGCGGGCACGCTCACCGTCGCTCCCGGGAGGGCGGCCTGGATCTGCGCGACCAGATCGATCGGCAGCGCGGAGGTCGAGACCACGTGCATCGCCCGACCATACGCGACCCGGTTCGCCGGAGGCGAACAAGTGGCCACCGCGAGCACGCGTGATAGTGTCGACGCGTGCGCTCCGTTGGCCTCGCACTCTGTATTCTCGTCGGTGCGACGGCACTCGCCGCGGCCGACCTCGATCCGAAGAACCTGAAGTCGCTCACCGACGATCCGTTGCTCGGCAAGGCGGACCGCATCGACGGCGATGAGGCGAAGGGCATCGTCGCGTTCACGTTCGACGATGGCCCGAACCCGGAGACGACACCGGCGGTGATCGCCGCGCTCGAGAAGTACGACGTGCCGGCGACGTTCTTCATCGTCACCAAGCGCCTCGTCGGCAAGCACGGTGCGAGGAGCCGCGAGCTGCTCGCACGGATCGTCCAGGGCGGGTTCGAGGTCGGCAGCCACTCGGTGAGCCACCCGAACCTCAAGAAGGCGTCCGCAAAGAAGCTCGACCAGGAGATCGATGACTCGCTGCGCACGCTCGCGCCCGAGGCCGGTCGGCCGATCGGCCTGTTCCGGCCACCGTTCGGCGCGTTCAACAAGGTCGGCTCCGCCAAGCTCGCCAAGCTCGGCCTCACCGACGTGCGGTGGTCCGTCGACACGCTCGACTGGAAGGCGAAGAACGCCGACCACCTGCGCAAGAAGGTGATGTCGATGATCGTCAAGCAACGAGGCGGCGTCGTCCTCATGCACGACGTGAAGCCGATCACCGCGCAGATCATCGCCGACGTGCTCGACGACCTCGAGGCCGAGAACTGCCGCCGGCTCGCCGCGAAGGAGGAGCCGATCGTGCCGGTCTCGCTCCACTACTTCCTGAAGAACGGGAAGACGCCGCGGCCGATCCCCGAGACGGTCGCTCGCCGGACTGCGAATTACCGCGAGAAGTTGCCAGGTCGGTGCGCCATCCGCCCCGCCCCGGCCGCCCCGGCCGCCCCGTAATGCATTGACAACTACATCGAACCACACTAGGGTCCGCGCGCCTGTTGGGGGACGTGTGGATTTGTCATGGAAAGCTCTGCGGTTAGCCGCCACGATGCGGATGGATTCGCCATGCCGGTGACCTGGGAAAACACGCCGATGCCTGGCTCGGTGACCGCCGTGGATGGCGGCACCGAGAAGACGCCGACGTTCGAGCCGGCCGACTTCGGCGATCTGGGCACCGAGGTCAACGACAGCAGCGATGGCGAGCGCACCGCGGTGAGCACCACGACCGCGTACGACATGCGGGCCAAGCTCACCGGCTCGGCGCGCGCGGCGGCGGTCGCCAAGCTGCAGGAGCTCGCGGACACGGCGTTCTCGCGCCGCGAGATCGGATTCGCCGTCGTGATCGGCGAGCCCGGCATGGGCAAGAGCCGGATGATCACCGAGCTCGTCGCGCGCATCCGCACCAAGCACCCGTCCGCGGTCGCGGTCACCGGCGTCGCCGACGAGAACGCGCACGCGTACGGCCCGGTCGCGCGCGCGCTGACCACGCGCTTCGGCCTCGTCCCCGGCGAGGATCCCGCGGAGAGTCGCGACAAGATCCAGGCGGGCGTCGCCGAGATCGTCAAGGCGCAGCAGGTGCCCGAGGTCGCGCACCTGATCGCGCACCTGCTCCGCGTCCCGTTCGAGGACAGTCCCGTCGTCACGCCGCTGCTCGAAGCGCCGCAGCGCCTCGAGGCGCGGCTGTTCATGGCGCTCAAGCGCATGCTGTCCGCCGAGGCGGATCGCCACCCGGTCATCGTGGTGATCGAGAACCTCGAGATGTGCGGGCAGGACACGATCAACTTCCTGCACTACCTCGCGAATGGCCTGCACGACTCGCGCGTGCTGCTCGTCGGGACGGCGACCGCGCAGCTCTACGAGCGCCACCCTGCGTTCGGCGATGGCGAGATCGCTCCCACGAAGCTCGAGCTCGGCGCCCTGTCGCCGGCCGAGGCCGAGGATCTGATGCGCGAGCTGTGCAAGCAGCTCGATCAGGTCCCGCCTGCCCTGCTCGCGCACGCGCGCACGCTCGGCGGCTCGCCACGCGCGATCCACGAGCTGGTTCGCCTGCTCATCGAAAGCGACTGCATCGTGCGCGAAGGCCCCGGCGGCTTGCTCAGCCGCTGGCGCGTCGACGCCGCGCAGCTCGCGGCGATGACGCTCCCCACGTCGTACGACGAGGTCGTCGCCGCGCGCATGCGCGTGATGGACGCGACCGAGCGCCGCGTGCTGGAGATGGCCGCGGTCGTCGGCGAGACCTCGTGGCTCGACGCGATCCTCGCGCTCGAGCGGTCGAACACCTCGCTGGCGTCGGTGGCGGCGCTCGCGGACGGCACCATCGATCCCGACGGACCGACGCTCGCGCAGATCGCGGCGAGCGGCGACCACTCGCGCGTCTCGGTGGTCGCGGCGATCGGCAAGCTGATCGAGCGCGAGTGGCTGGTCGAGGTCCCGCAGTCGTCGATCGCGGGCGAGCGCGAGCTGCGCATCGCGAACCCGGTGCTGTGGTCGCTCGTCTACAAGGGCATCGACGAGCCCAAGCGCCGCGCCTATCACGCCGCGGTCGCGCGCTGGCTCGAGCTTCACCCCGAGGGCCGCAGCCCCGCGGCGCAGGAAGAGGTCGCGCGGCACCTCGCACTCGCGGGGGAGGCGCGCGAGGCAGCGACGCGCTACCGGCGGTCCGCCGAGGCTGCGCGCGCGCAGTTCGCCAACGAGACCGCGATCCGGCTGTTCGACCGCGCCCTCGCCTGCCTCGGCTCGCACCCCGGCAGCGACCTCGCGGCGCGCCTGCACATCTGGCACGACCTCGGCTCCGTCTACGAGCTGATCGGTGACTTCGAGGCGGCGCTCGGCGCGTTCGAGCGCATGTTGCGCCTGTCGTGGGTCGCCGCGAGCAAGACCAAGGCGGCGGTCGCGTTCAACAAGATGGGCCGCGTGTGGCGCCGCAAGGGCGACCTCAAGCTCGCGCTCGAGTACCTCGAGCGCGGCCACGAGCTGTTCCGCAGCGCGAACGATCAGCGCGGCATCGCCGGCTCGCTCGACGATATCGGCAAGTCGCTGCACATGCTCGGCCGCTACGAGGAGGCGCACGCCAAGATCACCGAGGCGCTCGCGCGCCGGGGCAAGAGTGGTGACAAGCGCGCGATCGCGACCTCGCTATCGCGGCTCGGCGACGTGCAGTTCGATCGCGGTCAGTACGAGTCGGCGCTCACCTGCCACCAGGAGGCGCTCGCGCTGCGCAAGGCCACCGGCGATCGCTGGGGGCAGATCGTGTCGGCGAACAACCTCGCGGCGCTGTCGTTCGAGGTCGGTGACTTCATCGAGGCGCGCGCGGGCTGGGCCGATGCGCTCGACGAGGCGGAGAGCATCGGCGCCCTCCCACTCTCGGCGCTCATCCTCACCAACCTCGGCGAGCTGAGCCTCGTCGAGGGCAAGCAGGAGGAGGCGCGCAGCCGCCTGGAGAACGCGCTCGAGATCATCGAGGACATCGAGGATCGCGGGCTCGAGACCGAGGTCTGTCGTCACCTCGCGCTCCTCGAGAAGCAACAGGGCCACTTCGCCGAGGCGCGCGAGCTGGCCGAGCGTGCGCTCGCGGTCGCCAAGAAGGCCGGCCTGCGCGAGCAGGAGGCGCAGGCCTTTCTCTCGCTCGGCGACGTGCTGTCTGCCAGCCTGTACGACGCCGGTGAGGAGCACAACGCGCTCGCGCCCGCCGCGCTCGCGTTCGCCAAGGCGGTCGAGATCACGCGTAGCATCCGGAACGAGTCCGCGCTCGGCAAGGCGTTGCTCGCCTTCGGCCGCTACAAGGTCGAGGTCGGCCAGATCTCCGACGGCAAGGACATGATCCGCGACGCGATCATGCTGTTCAGCAAGCTCGGGCTCGGTCGCCCCGCGGAGCAGGCCTCCCGACTGCTCGCAACGCTCGGCTGAAACGGGCAAGGGTAAGTGGCCGTACGGCCTTGCCATGCCTCGATCCAGTAGGCATGGTTCGAGGCCCGATGTTCTGGTTCTGGGTCGGCTTCTTCGCCCTCGTGGCGATGCTCCTCACGCTCGACCTGGGCGTCCTCAACCGCAAGGCGCACGCGCCGAGCCTCAAGTCGGCCACCTACTGGACGATCGGTTGGGTGACGCTCGGCCTCTCGTTCGCGGGGGTCGTGTACCTCATCTATGAAAACGGATGGCTCGGGGCCTCGCTGCTCAAGCAGGTCAAGGGGGCCAATGGCAAGCTGACCGAGGTCGCGGTCTCGGGCGGCCTCGGCGGTGAAGCCGCGGTCACGTACGTCTCGGCGTACCTGCTCGAGCAGGCGCTGTCGGTCGACAACATCTTCGTCATCTCGCTGCTGTTCCATCAGTTCCGCGTGCCGCCGCAGTTCCAGCACCGCGTGCTGTTCTGGGGCATCCTGGGCGCGATCGTCTTCCGCCTGATCATGCTGGGCGGCGGCGCGTACCTCGCGCACAAGTTCAGCTGGATCTTCTACGTGTTCGGCGCCTACCTCGCGTTCCAGGGCATCAAGCTCCTGCGCGACGACGAGGACGAGGAGCCCGACCTCAAGAACAACCGCGTCGTGCGCCTGCTGCGCCGCATCGTCCCCGTCGTCGAGGGCATGCACGACGGCAAGTTCAGCGTGCGCAAGGATGGCCGCTTCGCGCTGACGATGCTCGCGGTGTGCCTCGTGTCGATCGAGCTGACCGACATCGTGTTCGCGCTCGACTCGATCCCGGCCGTGCTGTCCGTCTCGCAGGAGACATTCATCATGGTCACGTCGAACATCTTCGCGATCATGGGCCTGCGCTCGCTGTACTTCGTGCTCGCGGGCGCGATGGCGAAGTTCCACTACCTGAAGCTGGCGCTCGCAGTGCTGCTGATCCTGATCGGCGCGAAGATGATCGCGCACGACCACTATCACGTCTCCCACATCGTCTCGCTGGCCGCGATCGCCGGCATCATCGGCACCGGCGTGCTCGCCTCGATCATCTCGTCACGCCGCGCCGCCAAGAGCGCTCCGCCCGAAGGTGAGGGCGCGAGCGAGCCGCCGAGCGAGCCGGCGCACTAACGCACGACGACGAGCATCTCGGTCTCCATCACGTCCTCGGCCCACCGGCGCTTGTAGTCCATCTCGGTGCCGAGGTCGTAGCGCTCGACGCCCTCCTCGCAGAGCGCGAGGATCTGGTGGTACTGCAACAGGCCGCCGAGCCCGAGGTCCGCGTGGTCGTCGTGATACGAGAACTGCAGGCCGCGGTACTCGCCGAGCGCGACGGCGCCGAGGATGTAGCCGACGTCGCGATCGTCGAGCCGCGCGAACATCGTGCGCTGCTGCCCGAGCGCGCACAGCCGCGGCAGCATGTGGCCGTAGAACGCGCGCATCTGACCGGTCGAGATGCCGACGCCCTCGCGCGCCTTCCAGCTGTTCGCCTCGACGGCCTGGATGCGATCGTACAGCGCGTCGGCCTCCGCGGCGCTCACGCGTACGGACTCGAACGTGACCCGCTGCTCGGCGGCCGCGCGCAGGCTCTTGCGCAGCGACTTGCGGAGCTCGCGCGAGCGGCGCGACAGAAACCCATCGACGCCGCCGGCGAGGCTCGCGACGTGGCGCACCGTCGGAGTACCGCGGCGCCGCTCCCAGCGCCCGGGCATCTCGCGATCGAGCGCCCGTCGCTGCGGCCCATCGGAGGTCATGCCCGCGAAGATCGCGAGCTGCCAGTCACGCCGTGCGGCAAGCACCGGCACCACCTCCTCGGCGAGGGCCTGCGCATCGCGGCCGATGAGTGGCGAGGCCAGCCCCCACGCGAGCTCGATCGGCTCGATGTACGGAAACCCAGCGGGGTGAACGCCGCGCGCCGCCACGAGGAAGCCGTGCTGCCCCCGGAACGAGAACCCCGCGCGCGGCGGCATCAGCGCGGCGTTGGCGGCCAGGATCCAGGCACTCGACGAGCAGAACCGATCGATCGCCGGGGTCACCGCGATCTCGCGATCGAGCTCATCGGCGATCGCCGCGATGTCGACCGGCTGCACGATCGAATCGTACCAACATCAGTGTGGTTTGAACGCCACACGATCCGGCCCGCGTCGCGGTCACTTCCGTCGACGCTTCGCCGCCCGCCCCGGGCACGTCGTTTGCTGAGATACTCGCCCCATGCGCTTCGTCGCGGTGCTCCTGTCGGCTCTCCTGGTGACCGGCTGCGCGGCCAACAGCTACCAGATCCCACGCAGCGAGCTGCAGCGGATCGCGGCCACGCCACCGGAGCAGCGCGCGAATCGCGTGCTGGTCTCGCAGGAGCTGACGGCGACCGAGGTGCAATCGGCGCAGCCGGTGTACACCGAGACCGACGTCGTCTACGTCCCGCATGTCCACGTCGGCTACGGCTACGGCGGGAGCTACGGCGGCATCGGGTGCAGCTGGAC
>DATLHR010000240.1:0-3528 GCA_035539815.1 Kofleriaceae bacterium | reverse complement strand
ACGCCACCCTCGACGCCGCCTTCTTCACCCGCAGGGTCACCGGCCTCTTCGACCTTCTGCTGCTCCTGCTTCTCGATCTTGACCGGCTGGACGATGTCCTTGACCTTGGTCTTCGGCTTGTTGATCTGGACCGTCTGCGGCCGCGCGCCACCGGGCGGAGGCGGCGGAGGCGGCGGAGGCTCGGGCGCCATCGACAGCTTCTGCGTCAGCTTGGGGCGATCGAGCATCTCGATGCGCCAGATCGAGTCGATCCACAGCGCGACGAAGACGGCGAGGTGAACGATCACGCCCGTGGTCAGCAGCGGCACCGCCCACTTGGGAAGCTTGCGGTTCTTCGCGGCGGCGTAGTTGCCGAACATCCCTGCGCCCTCGGCGCGCGGCGCTGGCGTCCCGGGCGATCGGTACGGATCGGTCGCCGCAACGGCGACGGCAGGCGCCAGCTCTACTTTCGCGGGCTCTGCCTTCGCGGGCTCTGCCTTCGCGGGCTCTGCCTTCACGGGCTCTGCCTTCGCGGGCACCTCGTCGCGTACGAACGGGGTCGTCAGGTTGTCGTCGTCGTCATTCGCCATGGTTCTAAGCTCCTGGGCGAATCAGCCACCCGCGCCCGCCTTGGGGGCGGTGGCGGTGGGCGACGCAGGGGGTTGGGTGGAAGGAGTGGCAGTGCCTTGCTCCTGCGCCTTCTTCGCCTCTTTCGTTAGAACGTTCGCGAAGCTTTGGAGATCTTGGGCACTTGCACGATCGGCGAGCCAGGCCCACGACGAGCCCTGCGCGAGCGACCGGTAGCGGAACAGAGAGCCCTGAAGTCCCACGAGTCTCGGGGTCTTAGGCGACAGGGCGGCGGCCTTCTGCAGCGCGGCGATCCCGCGGTCGGAGGCCTCCATCACCTCGGGGGCCGTGAGCGTGCCCTTCTTGAGGTAGGCAAACGCGATGTATCCAACCGCCTGGTAGCTGGCGACCTGGTTGTCCATGTCGGGCGCGGCGTCCGCCGCCTTCAAGTACCACTCGATCGAGGAGCGCCAGTCGCCGGCCTTGTTCGCCGTGCCCGCGAGCGTCCCGAGGATGCCGAAGTCGTTCGGCCGCTCCGCGAGCAAGCCCTTCCAGAAGTCGGTGGCGCGCTGGTACTGCTGCGAGTCCCACCACTGCTGGGTCATCAGCGTCCGGGTGTCGTCCTTGGCGCGCAGCTCGTTGACGCGCTTCTCGGCCTCGTCGAGCTCCTTCACGTCCGCCTTCTCGCGCGCCTTGGCGAGCGCTTCCTCGGCCGCCTTGAGCTTCGGCTCGATCACGGCGTCGGGCTGCTGCGCCTTGATCCAGATCTGGAAGTGATTCGTCGACTGCTCGGCGATCGCCGCCGGCGTCATCGTGCACAGGGTGACCTGCTTGCACGTGTAGCTCGAGGCGCAGACCGTCTTCGCGTCCTTCTCGTCGCAATCCTCGAACCGGCGATCTTCCTCGGCAGGATTGTTCTTCACGCACACGCGCGCATCTTCGGGCTGCGTGCCCTTGAGGAGGCTGCACTCCGTCGTCCCCGCGACGCCGATCCGCACCGGCTGGTCCGAGCCGGGGCGCGCGATCTTCATGTACGTGAGGCCGAGGTTGTAATGGATGGTCGGGTCGTCGACCTTCTTCAGCGCGAGCTCGTACTCGACCGCGGCCTCGACGAACTTGCTCGCCTTGAACAGGCGATTGCCGTGACGGGTCTTGTTGCGACCGTCGAGCTGGTCACACCCCGCCGCGACGAGCGCGCTCGCCGACAACGCGAGCAAGGCGACCAGGCGGCGCATCGAGGTCCGGCTCATGGGGCGCCGGAATATACATATCGAGGTGGAGTGCATCAACCGCCTACTTGCAAGCGATACTATGGCTTAGGAGCGTCTCTTACTCCGACCTCGTGACACGTCCTTGCATGGTGACGCCTCTGCGACGTGCACGCGTCGCGGCTGAATTAATTGAGGGCACGCTTACAACGCGAACGAGAGCGTGATGTCGTAGGTCTCGAGGTCCGGCTCGGTCGTCGGTTGCGTCACCGTCATCGCGCCCGCCTCGATGCACTGCTTGGCCGCGGCGAGCGAGTCGCCGGTGACGTTGCGGATCTGCATGGTCGAGCTGGTGACGACGACCTGCTTGTCCTTGATCGCGATGACGACGAGCCCTTCGACGCGAGGCTTGTCGCCGCGCGCCTCCGTGGGGATCGCGGCGGCGCACTCGGCGACCTTGGCGCGCACGCGCTGCCCGATCTCCTGCGTGAGCGTCGACGGAATCCGGCGGCCTTCGGGCGGCACCACCGCGGGCGGGATGTCGATCGGGGCATGGTCGCCCGCGCGGTGGTCGCGGACGCGGCGACCGCCGACGTCGTACTCCGCGACCTCGCCGGCGGGCGAGCGCGGCGAGTCACTCGAGGTCACCACGGGCTTGTCACCGCTGCCGCTGTCGAGCGTCGGGGCGAGCGGAGGTGGGGGCTTCGCGCCGCTCGTGGGCTCGGCGGTGGCAGCGCGCGGCGGCGACGCGCCCTCCGGCTCGTCACCATCGCGCATGAGCACGAACAGACCGATGGCTGCGGCGAGCACGCAGGCCCCGAAAATCGCGACCGCCTTGGTCTGGCTCATCCCGTGTCTTTAGCAGGCCTGTGCGACCAGCTCCACATCGCCCGAGCGCACCCGGTGCATCGCACCGGCGTCGTCACGCACGAGCAGCGCGCCGTCACCATCGAGGCCCGCGAGCTCGCCGAGCTGGGGTTCGCCATCGATGATCGCGCGCGCGACCAGCCCGCGCGCCATGCGCTGCGTCCACGCGGGGATGATCGCCTCGACGCCCGAGGCGACGTAGCGATCGATCCACTGCTCGACGTGAGCGAGCAGCGTGCCGATGAAGGCCTCGCGATCGATCGCGGTGCCGGCGGCCTCCTCGAGCGAGATGGCGCGCGCCGCGATCTCGGCCGGAGCCTCGGGACCGAGCGCGCGGACGTTCACGCCGATGCCGACGACCACCGACTCGAGCTTCGCGCCCTGGCTCTGCGCTTCGAGCAGCACGCCCGCGAGCTTGCGACCGCCGACGAGCGCGTCGTTGGGCCACTTGAGCTCGGCCGGCACCCCGACCGCGCGCGCCGGCGCGGACCTCATCTCCGTCGGTGCGCTGACCCACTCGGCGCCCTCCGTCGACATCGGCCTGGACGTGCGCAGTTGAGGTGGCTCGGCATCCAGCGCATCGAGCTCGAGGAGTGCGGCTCGACGAACGACGAGGCCGCGCGGCTCGCGCGGGCCGGAGCGCGCCATGGCACCGTGGTGATCGCGCGGGCGCAGCGCGCGGGGCGGGGGCGGGAAGGGCGCCCGTGGGTGTCGCCCGCCGGCGCCGGCGTGTACCTGTCCGCGATCGTGCGGCCGCCGCTGCCGCGCGTCGACGTGCCGCCGATGACGCGCGCGATCGGCATCGGCCTGTGCGACGCGGCCCGCGCGGTCGGGGTGCCCGCCGAGCTCAAGTGGCCCAACGACGCGCTCGTCGGCGGTCGCAAGCTCGCGGGCGTGCTGCTCGAAG
>DATLHR010000239.1:0-7589 GCA_035539815.1 Kofleriaceae bacterium | reverse complement strand
CCTCGACGATCGCGTGCAGCACGACTGGGTCGCGACGCCGACGGGCACCGTCGATGGTGACGTGGTGCTCGGTCACGCTGCGTGTCGCTTCCAGGCGAAGGCGCGCTGAAATCGCTCCGCTCCCTGTCACACCTCGGCCCCGCCGCTCGTCAACCAGATGACGAACGGCATGACGCCGTCGTGACAGGAGACTTGTCATGGAAGCACGTATCCGTAATCCCGCGATGCTCGTCCCCAACGCCGGCCAATCGCTCATGGCCCTCGGCCAGCTGGCCAAAGCCAGCGCGCCCGAGAAGCTGCTCGGCCTGCTCCACCTCCGCGTCAGCCAGATCAACGGCTGCGCGGCCTGCCTCAACCTGCACGTCCTGATGAAGGACATCGACGAGACGCCCGAGCGGCTGTTCACCCTGCCCGCGTGGCGCGAGTCCCCGTTCTTCACCCCCGCCGAGCGCGCGGCGTTCGCCCTCGCCGAGCAGATCACGCGGATCGAGGGCGGCGTCTCCGACGAGGTCTGGGACGAAGCGGCCCGCCACTACGACCAGCCGACCCTCGCCGCCATCGTGCTGCACGTCTCGGTCGTGAACCTCTACAACCGCGTCAACGTGGCCACCCGCCAGGTCGCCGGTCAAGAGGAGTGGTTGAAGACCAAGCTGCGGTAGCAACGCGATCGAGCCGACTGCCCCACGAATCGCCGAAAGGAGCACTCGGTCGCGGCCACTGCGTATCCGCGAGGTGCATCGCCAGCGTATCCGCGTGGTGCATCGCCAGCGCCTTGGACACGACCCGCCACAGGTGCGGACCTCGCCGAGGCACGTCTAGGCCGTGCGCACCGCGGCGCGACCGCGCGTGCCAGCGCCGACGCGATCCACGCGCGACGCCGGCGAGCGCGGCGTGGCCCGCCTCCGCGACCGACCGCGAAAAGCCGCGGCGAGGTGGTCGCGAGGGCTCCGCGTCGGCGCGAAGCGACGCGCACGTGACGCGAGGCCGGCAGGCGCGTCGCGATCCACGCGGTGTTCTCCGATCCTCATCCCGCGCCCCTCACGCGCTCTCATGAGCGCGGGCGCGGCCGACAACCGGAACGTCCGCCGCACGCCCCTTCATGCCTCGAGCACGTGTGTCGACCACGTGGCTGCAAGCTCGTCGACGCAGCGTGCGCGAACGAGCTCCACGCAGCCGCTGAAGTCGCCGCCTCCGATCGAGCACGCGAGCGCTCGCCTGAAGGACCGGCGCGTCACGCGCGAGCATCCAGGCGTGATCCACCGTCACCGTGGACGATCGATCTTCCGGGGCCCTCATCGAGGACAGCGATCTCGTGATCTGACTTCACCTCTCACGATCACCGAGCGCGTCGTCCTCGTCGACACAGCCCGTCAGAAGCACTTCGTCGAGAATCGCAATCGCGCGTGCTATCGACTCGACATGGCGCAGGATGTGGAGTCCTTGGGAGAGTGGATCGCCGAGCAGGCCGCGCACCTCGACGCGGCCACGCACCGCTTGCTCACCGCCGTACGCGAGTTCGATGCGGCGGATGGCTGGTACAAGCAAGGCGCACGATCATGTGCGGAGTGGTTGTCGTGGCGCGTCGGCTGGAGCCGGCAGACCGCGCGCGATCGCGTCCGTGTCGCGCAGCGGCTGGGTGACCTGCCGCTGATCGATGACGAGCTTCGCCGCGGTGCGCTCTCGTACTGCAAGGTCCGCGCGATGACCCGCGTGGCGACGCCCGCCACCGAGGCCGCATTGATCGAGCTTGCCAGGTCGTCGACCGGGGCGCAGCTCGAGCGCATCTGCCGCAAGTACGCCGCGGTCCAGCGCCAGGGCACCGAGCCCGACGCCCGGTATGACGCCGAGCACCGGTACGTCTCGCGTCGCGAGCTCGACAGCGGCTTCGTCGAGATCAGCGCGCGACTGCATCCCGAGGAGGCCGCAGCGGTGTGGGCCGCGCTCGATCGGATCATGAAGGAGCGCTTCACCAAGCAAGCGAACACCGAGCAGGGCCACGCTGGAGAACCGGCCGATGCACGCTCGACCGGAGGAGCCGGCGCTCGCATCGCCGTACCAGCGGCGGGCGGTCGAGTCGGCGGTTCGCGCCCGGGCGGCCGCGCCGATGCCCTGGTCGCACTCGCCGAGGAAGTGCTACGTGGTGCCAGCCCGAACCGTTCGCCGGTCGAGCTGGTCATCACGGCCGATGCCGAGTCGCTTCGCGAGGCGACCAGCGCCGCCGACCCGATCGCGATCACCAGCGATGGCACCTGCCTTTCCGCGGATCCGCGGACTGATGGATCCCCATAGATCACGCGTAGTCTCGCGCGCCACGGATGCGTCGACGCAGCTCTCGCAACGCGTGGAGAAGATCGCGAATTTCGAACACCTGAGCTCTTCGCAGGAGGAGAGCGCCAAGGAAGAACGTTGACAGGACCCGTCGATCCCGCACCGTGTTTGCTTGGTGAGCCCGTTGTAGTCCCGTGAGCTCACCTGCGACGCCGATGAGGTGCTGAACGAGCATGGCGATCGACGCGATCAGCAGCAGGATCTCGATCCGGTCGCGGGACTTAGAGAGGCAGTGCCGCATGGACCACCCCCATCGATGATTCTTTAGGTCACGAAAGGTCTGCTCGATCTGCATTCGCAGTCGGTAGAGCTCGACGACCTGTTCCGGAGCCGACGTCAGCGACGTAACGAGAACCAACGGCTCGTACGCGTTCTTTCGATACGCGTGATAGTTCGTTCCTCTCGCTGGTCCTTGCCTCGTCGAGATCTGGCGGTGCTTGCTCACTGGAACCCTCGACAGCACGATCCGCCGGTCGTCGGGATCGCGCTTGGGTAATCCGCAAGTTCCGAGGTTCCTTGCGCGACGGCCAGCCTTCGCGCGAATCGTCGCCAGCGCCACCCATTTGTCGTCGATGCGGACCTGTGTCTGACCGCGAGCCCGCGCGATGTAGTCCCAACCGAGAGCATCCAAGAGGCGAAGCCAAGGCTGCTCGAATCCGGCGTCGGTAACAAGGATCGGCGAAGCGCCGGCAGGGAGGACCTTCTTGAGTCCGTCGAGGAAACGCCGCAACTCGCCGAGCTTGACCTTGTAATGCGTGGAAACGATCGACCAGATCGGCAACGTTCGCCCTCCCATCGCGAGTGCCGCTGTGATCGCCACGTACCGATGCCGAACCTCGACCGTATCGACGAGGATGATCGGACGACTCGTCCCTCTGATCACGAGCTCGGTGAGCGCGGCCGCAATTCGGAACCGCTCTCTGAACAAGTGCGGATTTCCCAAGAGGCGATCGACGCACTTGATCGCGTGTTTCGGCCTCGCAGCGCCCAGCATGGATCGCCCTAGCGCGGTCAGCCAAAGCCGCTCGCCAACGAGAAGTGCGGTGACCACACGCCAAAGTGCATTCAGCCGCATCACGTGGATGAAGCCCAACCGCTTCGCAATTCGCTCCTGTACGATCGCCAACGCGCGCACGTCTTGCCCCCTCTCAGTCTTCGCAAGCCGAGATAAGCAAGGCGCTGCGCGCGCTTCTACTGATCAGACAGCCAGCGATTCGCGGGGATTACTCAGTCCGCGGATTCCGCGGAAACCTCGGCGCCCGAGCGCTCGTGGGCGCGCTCCTTCACGATCCGATCGAGCGCCGCCCATACGGCGGCGGCCTCCTCGGGATGAAGGCGGGCGCTGATCTCGACAAAGCCATTCTCCAGCTCGCGCCGCGAGACGTAGCGCTCCTCGCTGTCGAAGCGCGGATCCGGATCCACGCCTTGGCGCTGAACGGCGGCGTACTTGCGGCAGATGCGATCGAGCTGGGCACCGGTCGAGTGCTTCGCCATCTCCACCAGCGCTGCCTCGTTGGATGGCGTCGCCACACGCGCGATCGCGCGGACCTTGCAGTACGAGAGCACGCCGCGCCGCAGCTCGTCATCGACGAGCGGCAACTCGCCAAGACGTTGCGCGACGCGGACCCGATCGCGCGCGGTCTGTCGGCTCCAGCCGACGCGCCACGACAGCCACTCGGCGCACGACCGCGCGCCCTGCTTGTACCAGACGTTGGAGACATCGAACTCACGCACGGCGGTGAGCAGCCGATGCGTCGCCGCATCGAGGTGAGCAGCCTGCTCTGCGATCCATTCCCCAAGCTCCTCGACACTCATCGCCATGCTCACTCGATATCGAATGAGAGATCGATAGTCCATCGGTGGTTGCTGTTGTGCGCTGTCGACGACGAGGCCGCCGGGATCTCCTCGGAGAGTTTCTGTCAGACTGGCAATCAAGCAGAGCGACCAACCGTCAACCACCAGTGCACCGATCGCCGTCTCGTGCGGAACACAAGCGGGGCGGCCACGGCAGCCACTGCGGCCTCACGCGTTCCCCAGCGGCGACGGCGGCGAACGATGCGTGATCAGCGACGGCGGCCCGATGCTGTGCCGGCATCGTCGACGCAGTCGCGGCTGCATCACCCGCACGTCGGCGGTCGTGCACGTCGCGCCCAAGAGCGCGCCGCTCGTGCCTGGAGCAACGGCGGCGGCTCGGGCGCACTCAACGCGGCTGTTGCGCTGACCAGTTGAACTCGCAACTGGCAAGGTCGCTTACTGGCAAGGTTGCCTACTGGCAAGGTTGCCTACGGTCGCGGGCGCCAGGCTTCGAGGATCTGGA
Organism: Kofleriaceae bacterium; assembly: GCA_035539815.1. Lineage (GTDB taxonomy): Bacteria > Myxococcota_A > Polyangia > Haliangiales > Haliangiaceae > JABFXX01. The sequence continues at coordinate 2,944 of DATLHR010000239.1, read as the reverse complement.
CGAGCATGGCGAGGCGCTGGCCGGCGCGGCCGGCGGCGAGGGGCGGGCGCGGAGGACCGAAGGAGAGCGCGAACTCGTCGAGGGTGCCGAGCTTCTTGTTGGTGAAGCGCTGGGCGGCGGCGCGCAGATCAATGCGCTCGCGAGGGAGGGGGCCGCCGGCGTCGACGACGAGAGAGGGGCCGTAGTGGCCCCAGGCGCAGGCGATGTCGGTGTCGCGCGTGAACGCGGCGAACTGCGCGAACACGTCCGTCCGCGGGGCGCCGGCGTGGAGGCTCGCCTCGTCGAGGCCGGTGTGGAAGCAGGTCGTAGGGGAGAGCGGGCGCTCGGGGCGGGCGACCATGTCGAACACGGCGCCGTCGCGGAGGCGGTAGGCGACCCAGTGCACGAGCTCGTCGCGCGGTGAGGTGGTGCCGGCGCTGTACGGCCAGGCGTTGGCCTCGCCGACGACGGCGACCAGATCGTCGTAGCGGCGCATGACGTCGTCGGAGAACGGGCGGCGCGGTGGGCGCGGCGCGCGGGGGACGCGCACGCGGCGGCGGCCCTCGCGGGCCTGCGCGGCGAGCTGGGCGTCGACCATCGCGTAGAGCGGATCGAGGAGCGAGCGGAAGCGGGCGGGCTCGCCTTCGAGGGCGCCGAGCACGTGCATGAGGGCTTCGATCGTCGAGACGTACTCGGCGCGGGGCTCGCGGCGGATGCGGTAGTGCGACGGCTCGGGCGTCGCGAAGGCGTAGCGGGGCAGGGCGTGCAGGATCGGGTTGTCGCGCACGACGTTCTTCGCCTGCGACCACGTGCCGTCGACGACGACCAGCGTGACCGGCCCGCGGGGTGGCTCGCGCAGGATGTCCTTCGCGCCGGGGCCCGGGTAGAGGAGGATCGGCGGCTGCGTGGCGTCGCCGAGCGCGCGCGCGAGCGCTCCGTGCTCGCCCCACCGCACGCCGACGTGCAGCTCGGCGCGCGGGAGGCAGAGGCTCGCCATGCGCGCGGTGCCGATCGGCATGTCGCGCTCGCGCGGGTGCTGGAGGATGACGATCTTCGTCGAGGTGTCGAGCCGGGGGAGCGCCGCGCAGTAGCAGACGCTCGCCGGCCGGCGGCAGCGGTTGCACACCGCCCGCGGCGCGTGGAGCGGCTCGGCGAGCGACAACGACGACACGCTCCCTTGTACCGCGCCGCGCGCCGCCTCGGATAGACTGGGGAGCGGATGCCGATCACGGTCGCGGTGGTGCCGTCGGCGACGCCGGGCGACAGTCGCGCGGCGCTGGCCGCGGTGTGCGATGCGCTCGGCGCGATCCTGCGTGAGCGCGTCACCGCGTTTCATCCCGATTCGTACATGCAGCTCGTGGATGCGCTGCAGAAGGATCGCGTCCAGTACGCGTGGATGTCGCCGGCGCTCGTCGTGCTCGCGGGCGAGCACATCCAGCTCCGCCCGCTGCTGTCGCCCGTGCGTGGCGACCTCACCACCTATCGCGGTGTCCTGTTCGTCGACGCCCGCAGCGCGCTGCACACCATCGACGACCTCCGCGGCAAGCGCGTCGCGTGGGTCGATCAGACCTCCGCCGCGGGTTATCTGTACCCGCGCCTCGAGCTCGCGGCGCGCGGCATCGACGTGGCAGTGCTGTTCTCCGAGGAGCTCTACGCGAGGTCACACGCGGACGTGGTGCGTGCGGTGCTCGATGGCCGCGCGGACGTGGGGGCGACCTACGCGATCCGTCCACCCGACGGTCAGCCGATCCGGCGGGCCGCCTTCGTCGACGTCGCGCCCGAGCGCCCCGTGCGGATCATCGAATGGACCGCCGAGATCCCCAACGATGCGATCTGCGGCCATGGCCTGCTCAGCAAGCAAGAGCACCGCGTGTTCGGCAATGCGATCCTGACCCTGTGCGAGCAGGAGCACGGCCGCCGACTCCTGTTCGAGGCCTTTCACGCCGAGCGGTTCGTCGCCACGCCGCGCAACGCGTTCAAGCCGCTGTGGCGGCTCGTCGAGGAGGCCCGCATGCACGGCCTCCTCACGCACCTCTGATCACGCGAACGGCTCGTAGCAATCGAACGTCTCGATCGCTGCGACGCGCCCGTCCCGCACGGTGATGAACTGCGCGATGTGCGCGGTCAGGACCTGTCCCGCGCGGAACGTGCCGACCTCGCGCGCGATCGTCCCCGTCCACGTCAGCCGCAGCACCGCGGTGTCCCCGACCTCGATCGCCGAGCGCACGTCGTAGCGCTGCTGGGCGAGTAGCCCGGCGCCGGCGGTCGAGGCGGCGAGCATCTGCGCGAGCGAGACCGTCGCTCCGCGCGGCTTGATGAGGTTGGGGTGCTCGAGGGTGGTGGCGTCGTCGGTGAACAGCTCGCGCAGGGCTTCGCCGTGCCGGCCGGCTTCGAGCGCGGCGTGCAGGGCGCGCGCGATGGTGATGGGAGAGCTCATCGAGCTCCGATGTTACAGGTGGCGCGCGCGGTTCAAAACCGCGAGCCGGGCTGGCGCAGGAACTCGAGCTCCTCGGGCGTGGACGCGCGGCCGAGCAGCTCGTTGCGGTGCGGGTAGCGACCGAAGCGTTCGATGATGGCCTTGTGCCTGCGCGCGAAGTCCGCGGCGCCGCGCAACGTGCCGAGGACGTCGTCGCCCGCGCGCAGCTCCGCCGCCTCGGCGACGCGCGACTCGAAGGCGGCGACCGACTCGACCTGCGTCGAGCGATCCTCGGAGTGCTGGAACGGCATCAACGCGATCATCCGCTGGTGAAACGTCAGCTCGTGCGAGCGGCCCGCGCGGCGCAGCTCGCGCGCGCCTTCGCCGCCGACCACGCGGCGCTCGAGATCGCGCGCGAGCTGCGCCGCGCGGGCCGCTCGCACGAGCTGACGTTTCACCAGCGGATGATCGCGTTGATGCCGTTCCAGCACGCCGAGGATCGCTCGACCCAGGTGGAGTCGGTCGCCGCGTTCGAGTCGCTCGTCGCCG
>DATLHR010000238.1:0-3081 GCA_035539815.1 Kofleriaceae bacterium | reverse complement strand
GTCTTCGACGGCAACTATCGCCCGCGACTCTGGGGCGGCGCGCACGAGTACCAGTTCCGCGTCGAGACGATCCTCCCGTTCGTCGACGTCTACCTGCCGTCGCGCGAGGATCTCGAGACGGCCTACCGCGGCCGCGACGTGATCGAGCCGCTGCGCGCCGCCGCCGAGGCGGGCGTGCAGACCATCGTCATGAAGGATTCCTCGAACGGCTGCGCGATCCTCGTCGACGGGGAGCTTCGACGCATTGCCGCGATCGAGGGCGTGCACGTCGTCGACTCGACCGGCGCCGGCGACGCGTTCGACGCCGGCGTCATCGCGGGCCTTCTGCGCGGCGCGACGCTCGAGCACGCGTGCGAGCTCGGCCAGGCCGTCGCCGCGCGAGCGCTGATGGTGCCGGGAGCGATCGATCCCGCCTTCCGACCGCACGCGATCGATGCGGGCTGGGACACTCCCCTGCCTTGAGCCGTGCACGAGGCACGGCTCAAGGCTGTCCCCTCTCAAGAGGGGATGATTCGTGCTGATCCGCGGTGCTAGGCACGGCTCAAGGCCGTCCCCTCTCGAGAGGGGATGATTCGTAGTAACACTAATGGATAGTGCCACATGAAGTTCAGACTCGCTCTTCTCGGCTTTGTTGTTGGTTCGATGCTCGCGTCCTGTGGGGGCGGCGGGGATAAGGTCGGTGACGGCTCGGGGACCGACTCGTCGCAGTCGTCGGGCGCCGTGGGTGACGCATCGGGCGTTGACGGTGTCGTTGGTGCGGACTCTTCGGCCATTGGCGGTGTCGACTCTGCCGGAGCGACCGCAGGCGCGACGGCTGCCGCGAAGATGAACGTCAACACCGCGACCGACGCGCAGCTCCGGACGATTCCCGGCGTCGGCGACAAGATGGTGCATGAGTTCGAGGAGTACCGTCCGTACGCAAGCATCCAGCAGTTCCGCAAGGAGATCGGCAAGTACGTCGAGCCCGATGTCGTCGCCGGCTACGAGAAGTACCTGTTCGTGCCGATCGACATCAACGGCAGCGACATGGAGACGATCGCGCAGATTCCCGGCATCACCATGAGCGAGGCCAACCAGATCGTCACCGCGCGGCCGTACGCGTCGGAGTCGGCGTTCTTCGAGAAGCTCGCGGAGTTCACCGGACCGGCGGAGATCGAGCTCGCACGCGCCTACGTCGCCGCGAAGTAGATGACGAGCGAAGAGCGACTGCGCCGATTCCTGCTCATGGTTGCCGCGGCGATCTTCGCGGGCACGATCGTCGAGCTGCTGCTGATCGAGCACACCGAGGAGGTCCTTCAGATCATCCCGCTTGCCGTCTCGGCGGCGGGGCTGGCCGTCGTCGTCGGTGTGCTCGTCGCGCAGCGTCGCGCCCTGCTGCGCGCGCTGCGCATCGTGATGGTCGTGACGGCGCTGGCGGGACTCGTCGGCGTCGCACTGCACCTGAAGAACAACATCGAGTTCGAGCTCGAGATCAAGCCCGGATCGACCGTCACGCAGGTGCTCTGGAAATCGCTGCACGGGGCGAGCCCGATCCTCGCCTCCGGCATCCTCGTCGTGGCCGCCGCGCTGGCGACCGCGGCCACGTGGCGCTTCGAATCGCGGTGACATCATGAGCAATCTCCGCATCCACATGGTCGGCAACGCCCACCTCGATCCCGCCTGGATGTGGACGTGGGACGAAGGGATGGAGGCGTTCCTGTCAACGTGCCGGTCCGCGCTCGACAGGATGGATGAGACGCCCGGCTTCGTCTTCACGTGCGGCTCGGCCGCGGTCTACCGGTGGATCGAGGAGGTCGAGCCCGACCTCTTCGATCGCATCCGCGCGAAGGTGGACGAGGGCACGTGGACGATCGTCGGCGGGTGGTGGCTGCAGGCGGACTGCAACCTGCCGTCGGGCGAGGGCTTCGTCCGTCAGGCGCTGCTCGGGCAGCGCTACTTCCTGAGCCGCTTCGGCCGCGCGGCGCGCACGGGCTACTCGCCGGACGCGTTCGGCCACTCGCTGGGGCTGCCGCAGCTTCTGGCTCGCGCGGGCATGAGTGGCTACATCTTCTGTCGACCCGATCCCACCGAGTTGAGTCTCCCCTCTCCCCTGCTCGACTGGCGCTCTCCCAACGGCTCGTCGGTGCTGGCGTACCGCGTGCCGCTGCACTACAACATGTACGAGACGACGGTGCCGAAGAAGGTCGCCGATCTCGTCGCGGCGCACACCGGCGCGACTGCGCAGGCCGGCGACGCTGCGCACACGGGCTCGTCCGCACTCGCGGCGGGCAACGCGGCGCTCACGGGCTCGTCAGCACTCGCGGCGGGCGGCGCGGCGCTCGAGCGCTTCGGGGACACGTGGGCGCTGTTCTACGGCGTCGGCAATCACGGCGGCGGTCCGACGCGCGAGCACATCGCGCAGATCATCGCGATCGACGCGGACCCGACCATGCCGGAGCTCGTCTTCAGCGATCCGGACCGGTTCTTCGCGGAGGTCGCGGCCACACGCGAGGCCCGCGAGATCCCGCGCTGGACGGATGATCTGCAGATCGATGCGCCCGGGTGCTACTCCGCGCACTCGCAGATCAAGCGGCTCAACCGCGCAAGCGAGTCACGCCTCGTCGCCGCCGAAGCGCTCTCGTCGATGGCGACCGTTCTGCTCGGATGCGACTACCCGCTCCGGGAGCTCGCGACGGCGTGGGAGCACGTGTGCTTCAACCACTTCCACGACATCCTCTGCGGCGTCGCGATCCGTGAGGCGCTCGACGACGCGATCGAGGAATACGGCGCGGCGTTAACGGCGGCGAAGCGGGCCTCGCGCTTCGCGGTGCAGCGCATCGCCCGAGCGATCGACACCCGCGGCGATGGACAGGCACTGGTCGTCGCGAACCCGCACGCATGGCAGCTCCATGGAAACGTTCGCTTCGAGCTCTGGCACGACATCGACAAGCGCCTGTGGTCGGAGCCCGTCGACGTCAGGATCACCGACGCCGACGACAACGAGCTTCCCTGCCAGCTTGGATTCACCTCAGGCAAAATCGGTCGCGACCGCATCGCGGTGACGTTCCCCGCGCAACTGCCCGCGCTCGGCTGGCGCACCTA
>DATLHR010000237.1:0-21522 GCA_035539815.1 Kofleriaceae bacterium | reverse complement strand
GATCTACGTGCTCGGTGCGCTCGCGGGGACGACCTTCACGGCGATCGGCGATTCCTGGTCTTGGGCTCCGGCGACCGAGAGCGCGTGGACGGACCTGGCGTCGATGCCGGCAGGGACGGAGCGCGGCGCCGCGATCATCGGTGCGATCGGCGCACGCATCTACCTGGCTGGCGGGCTGCGCGGCAGTAGCGCGGTCGCGTTGGTCACTGCGTACGACACGGCTACCGCGACGTGGGAGACGGCGCTGCCGAGCTTGCCCGAGCCGCGCGATCACGGCTGCGGCGGCGTCGTCGGTGACGCACTGTACGTGATCGGTGGACGCGGCGGCTCGATCGAGGGAACGAGCGATAGCGTGCTTGCCTATGCCGCCGGTGGTTCGTGGCAGTCACGCGCGGCGATGCCTACGGCGCGCGGCGGAACCGCGTGCGGCGTGATCGATGGCCGCATCTTCGTGGTCGGAGGTGAGGGCAACGCCGCGGCGCCATCGGGCGTGTTCTCGGAGACCGAGGTCTACATCGCCAGCGAGGATCGCTGGGAAGCCCTCGCACCAATGCCCATCCCACGACATGGGATGGGCGCCGCCGCGTGGGACGGTCGCCTCTACGTCCCCGGCGGTGCCACGCGACAGGCGTTCGGGGCCGTCGCGACTCATCAGGTGTTCACGCCGTGAGGGAAGATCGGGACCGCGCTCGCGCGCAGGCTCGCGCCAATCACGCTCGCTCGGGTACACGCCCGTCGGACACATCTCGGACAGCCGAGCGCTTGCGGCAGGCTCGCACCAATCACCCTCGGTCGGGTACACCCCCGTCGGGGCCCATGATCGGGCATCGTGCTCGTGGCATGCCAGCCGACCTCGGCGGACCACGAACGTGGATCTGCGTAGCGCTTGCCAGGTCACTTCACCGCGGACTGCGCTCTCAGTCGAAACACACGTTCTCGATCGTGCCGTTCAGCTGATCCAGGGTCGCCGCGCCGGTGGCACTCGTCGGCGACGTCAACGCGGTCTCCGTCGCGGTGGTGGTCGTCGACGCTGCGCTGGGCGTCGCGACTGTGCTCGTCAGCGTGGCGGCGACGTAGGAAGGACACACCTGGCCGCCGATCGCTCCCATCGCGTCGACGGACGCGATCCATGCATCCGAGGAACCGGCGCCCCAACCGTTGTGATAACCGGCGCCGAGCACGCGCTCACCGCTACCGGTCGCCACGGCGAGCATCATGCCGGAGCTATTCGCCGAAGGACTGCCGTATTGCCGTTCGAACCGCACGCCGCCGGTCGCGTCGACGCCGAGCAACCAGCCGCTCCACAGGTCCGCGACGCCGTCGCGCTGAGACTGGCCGGCGATGACGAACCCACTGCTCGCCGCCGCGATGTCGTGAACCGTCTCGCCCCAGCTATAGGTCTTCTGCCAGGAGATCGCGCCGGCAGCGTCGAACGAGACCAGCCAGCCGTCGCTGTACGTGCCGGTGGTCCGAAGGAGCGAGCCGCCCGCGATCCACCCGGTGCCGTTGCGCTCGACCGCGGTGAACGCTGCATTCGTTCCGATGCTGCGCTCGCGCACGAAGCTGCCGGTGGACGTGAGCTCCAGCATCCACGCGCTGGTGTTCGTCGCGCCGACGGCGACGACGTTGCCGTTGCCGAGCGTGGTGACCGCGTCGAGCATGGAGGTCGTACCGGTGCGCACGAGCTTGCTCCACACGACGGCACCGGTCGTCACGTCGATGCCGAGCACGAGGCCGCTGTTCGCGTGCTCGCCGACGAGGATCGCCGTGGTCGCGCTGGTCAACGTGATGCCATGGATGGTCTCGTCGCCGACCGCGCCGTACGTCGTCTGTCCCAGGATCTGACCGTTCGCGTCGAGGCGCAGGATCCAGACGTCCATGTCGCGGCCAGCGGCGTAGGTGCGCCCGACGGCGAGGTAGCCTCCGCCGGGGAGCTCGACGATATCTTCGAGCTCGTCCTTGTTCACCGTACCGTAGCGGTGCTGCCAGCGCGGCGCGCCCGCAGCGTCGACCTTGACGACGAGGCCGTCGTGCAAGCCCCCCGCTCCGGCGCCGGTGTAACCAGCGGCGATGTAGCCGCCATCGGAGGTCGCCAACGCGGCATACGCTCGATTGTCGAGGTTCGTGCCATAGGTGCGAGCCCAGTGCGCGGAGCTCCAGGCGAGCTCGACCTCGCAGCTCTTGTTGCCGGTCATCTCCACCGTCGTGGTCGCCGCGGAGCCTTGGCAGTCGCCATGCCATGCGACGACGCCGGTGCCCCGCTCGGGCGTCGCGGTCAGCGTGACCGACGTACCGTCGACGAGCTCCGCCGAGCAGGCATCCGGGCACGCGATGCCGGCCGGCGCGCTCGCGATCGTGGTGACACCACCGGTGCTCGTCACCGACAGCGTGTACCGAGTCAGAAACCGCGCCGTGCACGTGATGTCGCTCGAGACCGTGACCGTGACCGTGACGGACGGATCGGCGCCGGCACAGGCGCCCTCCCACCCACCGAACGCCGAACCAGCTGCGGGCGCCGCGACGAGCGTGACCTGCGCGCCCGTCGCGTGCTCGCTCGTGCAGTCGCTCGTGCACGCGGGTGCGCCGTCGATCTCCACGCTGCCCTGGCCGGAGCCCTCGACGAGGATGCGCAACGTGCTGCGACCGTCGACGTCCGCATCTGCACCGCCGTCCGGCACAGCAGCATTACCGCCGCCACATCCGATCGTGAACACGAACAGGATCCACGAGCGCATGGTGCGCGTCATATCACCGGCTCGTCCACGCGAGCGCGGCAAACCGCGGTCGGTTACGGCTGCGTCACGACCCGGTTCACGCCGCCAGTTGCGTTGGTGGTCCACGCGTTGCGCACGTCACGTACCTCAAACTAACCGCCGCTCAGTTCATCATCTTCGTTGCGCGGCGGGCGCGCTCCTTCGACGCTCTTCATCATGAGGACGGTCTTCTTGGCGGTCGCCACCGTGTCGTTGCCCGCAACCGCGCTCGCGGCGCCGACCGGCGAGCTCACGCCGATCGCGTCGCCCTTCGACGTCAATGACTACCTGCGCACCTCGGTGGTCCCGGCGGACAGTGGTGCCGACGTCGGCGCCTTTCGCTTCGTCTGCGAGCCGACGCACACGCTGCGTACCGATCCGATCGTCTACCCGGGCATGCAGTTCGCGGGGCACGTCCACACGTTCTCGGGCAACGGAACGGTCGACGGCGACACCGACTACACGTCGCTGCGCGGCAGCGCGCCCGATGCATCGCGCTGCGTCGGCTACGCGATCAATCAGTCGGCGTACTGGATGCCCTCGCTGATCTCCAAGGACGGCGAGACCTTCATCCCGGACTACTTCAACGCCTACTACAAGATGCCGAACTCGTGCGCGGGCGCGAACTCGACGACGGCGGCGTGCCAGCAGGTGCACGAGATCCCGGTCGGTCTGCAGCTCGTCGCCGGCGTCAACATGAACGAGACCGATCCGGCGAAGATCGCGTCCAACCTCAAGGCGGTGCATGCGCGCTGTCTGCGCGGCAACACGGCCGTCATCAGCGACGCCAAGGACTTCCAGAGCATGTGGGACGCCGGCTGCGGCACCCAGGACGGCGACGTGATCATCCTCGCCGTCTCGTTCCCCGGCTGCTGGAACGGCGACTCGCTCGCCGACGATCACCGCTCGCACGTCATCCCTCCGGTCCGCAACAACAACACCGGCGTCGTCGCGTGCCCCGCCTCTCATCCGATCCAGCTGCCTGCGATGACCCAGCAGATGCAGTACACGCTGATGGCGGGCGACTTCGAGACGTTCACCGATCCGATGACGAACACGCAGAAGCGTCGCGGCCCCTATCTCGCCTCCGATCGCTTCATGGGGCACGTCCACCCGGACGGCTCGACGATCCACGCCGACTACATGGAGGCGTGGGACCGATCGATCCTCACGCGCTGGCACGGCAGCTGTCTCCTCGGCCACCGCAACTGCGATGAATCCGAGCTCGGCGATGGCCAGGCTGGCCTCTATCCGCCCAACTTCAAGTTCACCGCTGCCGCGCGCGGCCAGGGTCGCTTCTACCCGCCGCTTCCGCCCGAGCCGCAGCCGGAGCCCGACGGCGCCGTAACGCCCGACGCCGGCACCGACCCAGGCCTCACCGACCCCGGCAGTGAACCTGGTGGTTGTTGTGAGGCGAGCCCTGGATCGAAGACCAACGCGCTCGTCGTCGGCTTCGTCGCGCTGCTCCTCGGTCGCCGCCGCCGTCGGCGGTAGCAGGCGGCCGCCGAAACGAGAAACGCAGCCTGTTACGGCTGCGTATGTCGTGCGCGAGGGGGGACTCGAACCCCCACGGTGTTACCCGCTAGCACCTCAAGCTAGTGCGTCTACCAATTCCGCCACCCGCGCATTCGGTTTTGAAAAAACGGAACGTACTGGTAGCGCCACGCGTCGCTGGTGTCAAGGGATCCAGGACGTAGTGCATAGTAGACCGACCCAGATGCCCTTCTCGTCGAGTCAGCCTGGCCCGGCCGCGCCGCTCTCGCGCGCGAGCCTGGTCATCGGGCTGTACGGCGGGATGGCGATCCTCGCGGTCCTGCTCGCGGCGGGACGTGGCAACCCGGATGTCTATCGGGTCGGCGACGCGCCCGGCTGGCTGCTCGCGGTGGGGCCGCTGATCGGCGTGGGGGTCGGGCTCGCCGTGGTCGGGCTCACCCGGCTCGCGACGCGCCGGTGGCAGTGGGCCAAGGACCTCCACGCCAGCTTCCGAGACCTGTTGGGGCCGCTCACCGGCCGGGAGATCATGATCCTCGCGCTCGCGAGCTCGATCGGCGAGGAGCTGCTGTTCCGCGGCGCCCTGATGCCGTGGCTGGGCGTGTGGCTCCAGGGCGTGGTGTTCGCGCTGCTCCACGTCGGGCCCAAGCTGCGGTTCTTACCGTGGACCGCGTCGGCGCTCGTGCTCGGGATCGGCTTCGGCGCGCTCGCGCAGGTCACCGGGAACCTGGGCGCGCCGATCGCGGCGCACTTCATGATCAACTTCTTGAACCTCCGGCACATCGTGACGACGGAGCTGCGCACGGCCGTTTAGTTGCCGCGCCCTCGAGGGCCCGCCTAGCCTCGGGCATGCTCCGCGCGCTGGCCTCGGCCGCCTGGTGGTTCCTCGTCGCGTTCTGCTTCGCGTTCGGCGCGATGAGCGTGGCGTACGCCGACGAGACCTCCGCGAGCGACAAGCTGCGGATCCTGTACTCGACGCGGCTGTCGTTCACCGAGCGGGGCGTCCCGCTCGTCACCGTCGAGATCATGGGCAACCGCAAGGAGGTGCGGCTGCGTGCGAAGGGCGGCATCGTCGTGCGCCCGGAGGGCCAGGGCGGCTCGGCGATCGAGACCGGCGGCGGCGACGCGTGGACGATCACCGCCGAGGCGACCAAGCCCGCCGTGATCCACGAGTGGATCGTGGTCGAGACGCTGTCGCCCGACGACACGACCGGCGTCGCCGCGTCGCTGGCGCGGTGGAAGAGCCGCGGGTTCGAGCCGCGCGCATTCGAGCTCGGGACCGTGTTCGGCGTCGACGGCGAGGTCATCGACACGCGCGAGGTGCGCATCGCCGTCGACCCGGTACCCGCCGGCAAGGGCGCCGCGCGCGCGGCCGAGCACGCGAAGCGTTACGGGGTCGCGGCCTCGGTGCACCAGGAGCTGGTGCGCCGGCCGAGCGGCACGATCATCGCGCGCAGCGGCGCGACCACGATCCGCAACCCCTCGGTGCTGTGGTTCGCACCGGCGCGCACGACCGAGACGCTCACCGTCGCCGACGTGCCGACCGGCACCGGTGGCAGCCAGCTGGCGACCGGCCGCGAGGACCGTCGCTACTGGGGCTCGATCTACGTCACGCTCGATCACGACGGCTCGCTGCTCGTCGCCAACGCGGTCGCCGAGGACAAGCTGCTCGCCGGCCTGGTGCCTGCCGAGATGTACCCCGACGCGCCCGACGCCGCGCTCGAGGCGCAGGCGATCGCCGCGCGCACCGAGCTCTTGCAGAAGATCGGACGCCGCAACCTCACCGATCCATTCCTGCTGTGCTCGACGCAGCAGTGCCAGGTCTACGCCGGCGCCGGCAAGGAGCATCCGCGCGCCACCCGCGCCGTCGAGAAGACGCGCGGCATGGTGCTGCTGCGCGACGGCGGTGGCCTCGTCGACATCCGCTACAGCGCCTCGTGCGGCGGTCACACCGAGGACAACGACTGGATCTGGGGCGGCGAGCCCGATCCGTCGCTGCGCGGCCGCACCGACGACGGCAAGGGCGGGATGACGCGCATCACCGACGCCAACCTCGACGCGTTCCTCGACGGAGGCCATGGTGCGTGGTGCAACCACGAGAAGCTCGGCAAGGGCCGCTTCCGGTGGACGGAGCGGCTGCGCGCCGACGATCTCTCCGCGCGCATCGCGATCGATTATCCCGAGGTCGGCCGGCTCACCGGCCTGGTGCCGAAGGAGCGCGGCTCGTCGGGGCGCATCCGCACGATCGTCCTCGAGGGCACCAAGGGCAAGCTCGAGGTCACGGGCGACCTCAAGATCCGCCGCCTGCTCGGTGGGCTCAAGTCGACGCTGTTCGAGGTGAAGCGCGACGGCGACAGCTTCGTGTTCCGCGGCGCCGGCTTCGGGCACGGCGTGGGCATGTGCCAGATGGGAGCGATCGGGATGGCGAGCGCCGGCAAGACGTACGACAAGATCCTCGGCCACTACTACCGAGGCACCCACGTGAACAAGCTGTACTAGATGCCGAGCACCCCGAGCCCCCCGAGCGCGCGCTCGCCGTACAGGATCGCGAACGCGACGCTGAGATCGACGAGCGTGAGCACCGAGCCGTAGCGCAGGAAGCGCCAGAACCCGATCTCGCCGCGCGGCCCTGCGCCCTCCATGACGATGATGTTGGCGACGCTGCCGAACAGCGTGAGGTTGCCCGCGAGCGTCGAGGCGACGGCGAGCATGATGTAGCCCCACGTCGGATCGTGCATGTGCGGGACCCAACCGACCGCGACGAGCACGAGCGGCACGTTGGACACGAGGTTCGAGGCGACGACGACGAGTGCGATGAACGCGATGTCCGCCGTCAGATCGCCGCGCGCGACGGTGGGCGCGACGAGGTCGAACAGATCGGCGAGCACGCCTGCGTGCGCGATGCCCGCGACGACGACGAACAGCCCCGCGAAGAACACGAGCAGCTGCCAGTCGACGAGCGCGAACGCCTGCTTGGGGGGCGTGCGCGCGACGACCATGAGGCCGGCGGCGGCGCACATCGCGGCCCCGGCGAGCGAGACGCCGGCGGCGGCGAGGCCCGCGAACACGACGAGCGCGACGAGGCTCTTGATCGCGAGCACGCGATCGATCGCGGGGCGCGGTGGTGTGCGCTCGAGGAGCGGGCCCGCCGGCAGCTCGGCGCGGAACAGCCACGCGATCACGGCGGCGTTCGCGGCGAGGCACGCGATGCCCGCGGGCAGCGTGAACGCGAGGTACTGCGCGTAGCCGATCGTGCCGTGCGCGGCGGCGCCGACGATCATGTTCTGCGGGTTGCCCGAGAAGCTGACCACGCCGCCGACGTTCGCCGCCGAGGCGAGCGCGAGCAGGTACGGCAGCGCGGGCAGCCGCGCCTCCACCACGACCGCGACCACCAGCGGCGTGAGCAACACGCACACGGTGTCGTTGAGCAGCAGCGCGGACAGCGCGCCGACCACGAACGTGAGCCCGAACAGCAGCGACCGCGCCGAGCGCGCGCGCGTGAGCACGAGGTACGCGGTGAGCCGGAAGAACCGCGCCTCGGCGAGGTACGCCGCGATCAACAGCACGCCGAACAGCAGGATCACGACGTGGAGATCGATCGCCGCGATCGCGCGATCCATCGGCAGCCCGCCGACCACCACCATCGCGACCGCGCCGACCACGGCGCCCGCCGGACGATCGAGGCCCACACAGTTCAGCTGACGGCTCGCGATCACGAGATACGTCAGGCAAAAGACGACGAGGGCGCCGACCACGGAGGCCTCCACCATAGCCGAGTCGACCGCGGCGCGCCGGGCGCCTGCGACACCCGCGAGGCGCCGGCGCGGCGCGCGTTCAGCACCTGCGATCCGGCCTGACAGATCGAATCGCGACCTGCGGCGTCGGGCCCTGCATGTCGCGACGCTGGCTCATCTCCATCTCCCTGATCGCTCATGCCGGGCTCGGCGTGGGCGCCTATGTGCTCGGTGCCTGGCGGTTCGACCGCCTGGACTTCGAGCGGCGGGCGACGGCGCTCGCCGTCATCATGCCGGGCGCACCACCCGCGGAAGGTGGCCACGCGCCGGAGGCGGCCGCCGCTCCGCTGAAGCAGAACCCGAAGAAGCGTCGCCTGACCAAGGACGTCACCCAGCCGACGCCGAAGCTGCCGCCCGAGACGGTCGCCGAGACCTCGGTCGCGAACACCGGCACGGAGGGCAACGGGACCGGCGAGGGCGAAGGCGAAGGCACCGGGACCGGCATCGGCGACGGCACGCCGTGCACCTCGCCCGACTGCGGCGGTAGCGGCGGAGATGGTCCTCCGGCGGTGTGCGGCAACGGCACCGTCGAGCTCGGCGAGGCGTGCGACGACGGTAACCGCGCCGCGGGCGATGGCTGCTCGGCGACCTGCGCGAGCGAGCCGCCGAAGACGGTCGTGGTCGCGCCGACCGTGCTCACCGGCCTGCGGCTCGCGGGCGACACGCAGATCCATCCGCCAACGACGGTGAAGACCCAGATGCAGCGCGACGGCCGCGATCGCGTGGCCGGCACGGTGAAGCTGTGCCTCGACGCGCGAGGCAGCGTGGCCTCCGTGGCGATGATCGGGACCACCAAGTATTCCGCCTACGATGCGGTGCTGCTCGACAAGGTCCGGACGTGGCGCTACCGGCCCTACACGGTCAACGGGGCCGCGGTCCCGGCGTGCAGCACGGTGACGTTCCAGTACTCGATGCGTTGACCCGACCGCGCTATCCTGCGGCGGCTTTGGGCGACTTCGCCATCGACGTACGAGATCTGCGGAAGACGTACCGGACGCCGTTCGCGCGCAAGAAGGTCGAAGCCTTGCGCGGCGTGACGTTCTCGGTCGAGCGCGGGCACATCTTCGGCTTCGTCGGGCCCAACGGCGCAGGCAAGACCACGACGATCCGCACACTCATGGGGCTGATCCGGCCGACTGGCGGCGCGGCGACGATCCTCGGCGAGGCCATCCCGAGCCGCCGCGCACGCGCGAAGGTCGGATTCCTCCCCGAGTCGCCGTACTTCTACGACTACCTCACCGTGGGCGAGCTGCTCGATCTGGCGGGCCGCCTGTTCGGGATGCCGGCCGCCGTGCGCAAGCGGCGCGCCGACGAGCTGATCGAGCGCGTGGGGCTGGGGCGCGCGCGCTCGCAGAACCTCAAGAAGTTCAGCAAGGGGATGCTGCAGCGCGCGGGGCTCGCGCAGGCGCTGATGAACGACCCCGAGCTGGTGGTGCTCGACGAGCCGATGAGCGGGCTCGATCCGATCGGACGCAAGGAGGTGCGCGACCTGATCCTCGAGCTGCGCGACCGCGGCAAGACGGTGTTCTTCTCGACCCACATCCTGTCGGACGTCGAGGCGATCACGGATCGCGTCGCGATCGTCGCGCGCGGTCAGCTGCAGGCGACCGGCACGCCGGCGGAGCTGGTGAAGCGGACCACGCTCGGGATCGACGTCCGCGTGCGGCTGCCCGCCGAGATCGACACGACGGCCCTCTCCGAGGGCGCGAGCCGCGTCATCCGCACGCCCGACGAGCTGTCGCTGATGCTGCCGGCCGATGCGGACGTCGATGCGTGGCTCTCGCGTGCGCACGCCGCGGGCGCCAAGGTCCTCGAGGTGACCCCGCGCCACGAGACGCTCGAGGATCTGTTCCTGCGCCAGGTGGCCGCGGCGGATGCACCGAAGGAGTCGCGCGCGTGATCGGGCGGATCTGGGCGATCGCCCTCAACACCTTCCGCGAGGCGGCGCGCATCCGCGTGCTGTACGGCATCCTCGTGCTCGTCGTCGGTGCGAACCTCCTCGCGCTGGTGCTCGGCGAGATGGTCGCGAGCCAGAACGCGCGGGTCGCGCGTGACGTCGGGCTCGCCGGCATCTCGCTGTTCGGCTCGCTGACCGCGATCTTCCTCGGCGTGTTCCTGCTCTATACCGAGGTCCAGCGGCGCACGATCCACGCGATCGTCAGCAAGCCGATCGAGCGCTGGGAGTTCGTGCTCGGCAAGTACCTCGGCATGGGGCTCGTGCTCACCGTCCTCGTCGCGGTGTTCGCGCTCGCGATGATCGCGATCGGCGGCGGCGCGTCGTCGGCGGTCACCAAGGCGGTCGTGCTCGCGTGGTTCGAGGTGCTCACCGTCGCCGCGATCGCGATCTTCTTCTCCTCGTTCTCGACGCCGTTCATGTCGGGCATCTTCGCGCTCGCGATGTGGGCGATCGGTCGGCTCACGCCCGACGTCGAGGCGGCGGCGCGTGACGCCTCGCCATGGATCAAGGCGGCGTCGCGCGTCACGCTCGAGATCGTGCCGGACCTCCACCTGTTCGCGGTCTCGGGCCGCACCATCGACGGCGAGCACGTGAGCGTGCACGCCGACATGGTGTCGTGGGGCTACGTCGGCATGGCGAGCCTGCACGGCGTGGGCTGGATCGTCGCGCTGCTCGCGCTCGCCACCCTGCTCTTCCACCGTCGAGACTTCGTATGAAGCGGCGCGTGCTGCTCGCGCTCGCGCTCGTGATCGTCGGGCTCGCGGCGGTCGCGATCCGCGTCGTGGTCGCCGGTCGCGGGGCGCTCGCCGAGGGGGACGCGGCCGCCGCCGACGGCCGGGTCGATGATGCGATCGCGGCCTGGGAGCGCGCCGCGCGGTGGTATCTGCCGTTCGCGCCGCACGTCGACGACGCCTACGCCCGCCTCGTCGAGACCGCCGGCAAGGGGCGGCCGTATGCCCTGCCCGCCTGGCGCGCGGTGCGGTCCGCGGCGCTCGCGACCCGCACGCTGTGGACGCCCCACGCGGGCGACCTCGCCGAGGCGAATGCGCAGATCGCCGAGCTCGCCTCGCGCGAGCCCGCGGGCGCAGCGTCGGGCGGCCCCGATGCGGCGACGCGCAAGACGTTCCACGTCGCGCAGCTCGCGCACGACCCGCGCCCGAGCCCGGCCATGGCCTGGCTCGTGCTGCTCGTCGTCGGTGCCGGGCTCGCGGGCATCGCCTACCTCGTCCGCCGAGCGGACCGCCGCTCGACGCCAGTGGCTGATCGGAGGTAGTTTCCCGCCAAGAGGGACCACGATGGCCAGGAATCTCGGAGGAGCGATCATCGACCTGCTCGGCTCGAAGGAGGTCGGTCTGCGCGTGGCGGCGGCGACGGTGCTGGCCGCGGTCGGAAAGGGCGACAAGTCGGTCGAGGCGGCGTTGACCGCGCGGCTCGCCGACACCGACGGCGTGGTCCGCAAGATCGCGCTCGAGGGCCTCGCGGACATGGGCGCGAGTGGCATCGCGCCGAAGCTGGTGCCGCTGCTGCACTCGGGCGACGAGGTGCTCGCCGAGCGCGCGGCGCAGGTGCTCGCGCAACAGGGCGCGGCCGCCGAGTCGACGCTCCGCAAGGAGGTCGCGACGGGCCCGGTGTCGGCGCGCCGCGTGATGGCGCAGCTGCTGCTGAAGCGTGGGACGCAGCCGGCGATCGACGCGGTGCTGGATCAGCTGCCCGACCCGGAGTTCGGCGAGCAGGCGCTGCAGCTCGTGCGCGTCGAGCTCGACGGCGGCAACGAGAAGCTCGCCAACCAGGTCGAGAAGGCCGCGGTCGAGCGCGCGAGCGAGGCGAACCGCGAGCTCGGCAAGGCGTGGACGCGCGCGCAGAAGGCCGCGGCCGAGGCGGCGAAGGAAGCGAAGAAGGCAAAGCC
Organism: Kofleriaceae bacterium; assembly: GCA_035539815.1. Lineage (GTDB taxonomy): Bacteria > Myxococcota_A > Polyangia > Haliangiales > Haliangiaceae > JABFXX01. The sequence goes on along the minus strand of DATLHR010000237.1, from coordinate 9,621 downwards.
CAAGAAGGGCGCGGTCACCGGCAGCAACGGCGCCAACGGCCATGCGGCCGATCCGCTGCGCGATCCCGACGTCGCGCGCGGCGTCGCCGAGCTCGGCAGCCTGCTGCGTCTGATCGGATACCTCGCGCGTCCGTCGACCCAGTCGATGCTGCTCAAGTACGCCGACCCCGAGGAGCCGCGTCCGATCCGCCTGGCGGCGATCGCTGGCCTGCGCCGCATCGTCGCGACCTCGGAGGCGCGCGGCACCGAGAAGGTGATCGAAGAGCTCATCGAGTTCGCCGATGGTGACGACCTCGCGGTCGCGCAGTCCGCCGTCGACACGCTGCGCGGCGCGCGCATCCCCGAGTCGCTCGCGAAGGCGTTCGCCGCGCTCGCGAAGTCCAAGAACGTGTCCGCGCAGAAGCTCGCGATGGAGCGCATCCCGGCCGGCGGCGGCGCCTCGGCGGTGAAGGCGCTGGTCGAGGCGATCGCGGGCGACGAGCCCACGGCGCGCGACGCCGCGGCCCGCGGCCTCGCCAAGGCCCCCGAAGCGGTGCTGCCGGTCACCCGCGCGCTGCTCGCCACCACCGACGAGCAGGTCGCCCGCCGCTACGCGGGCGTGCTGCGCTCGCACCGCGGCAACATCTCGAATCAGGCGATCGAGGAGCTGGTCGACCGCGTGCGCGACTACATGGACGCGCACTTCAAGGGCAAGGCGACCGCCGACAAGATCGTCCTCGAGCGCGTGCTGGCGGAGCTGATCGCCGACATCGCGCCCGCCAAGCACGTCGAGCTGCTGTTCGATCGCGCGAAGCGGCTGCGCAAGCAGGGCAAGAGCGTCGAGGCGTTCGGCAGCCTCAAGCCCCTGCTCCGCTCGCGCGCCGATATCGACACCGCGATCGACGACGAGCAGCGGTTCTTCCTCGCGCTGCTCTCGCTCGAGGCCGCCGGCGAGGGCCTGATCCGCACCACGCGCACCGACGATCCGGTGTTCGAGCAGTTCTCGCGGCTCGCCGCCAAGGGCTACCCGGTCGCCAAGCAGCTCGCGCGCGAGAAGGACCTGTCCGACGAAGCGCTCTACGCCCTCGGCTTCCGCCTGCTCGAGTCCGGCGACGCGTCGAACGAGGAGCTCGGCGCCGAGCTGCTCCAGGGCATCATCGACGAGCGCCCGCGCAGCAAGCTCGCCAAGGCGGCCAAGAACAAGCTCAAGCTGACCGGCCACCTCGACGACGACTGAGGCGAAGGAGCCCCGAGGGCAAGCCTGAAAACCGCGGCCCTCGCGCGGTCGGTCCTCAGGAATCTGTCGCGCATCGCGCACAGCTCGCGCGATCACGCGCGCTTGCCGGTGGATCGCGCATTGCTCTTGGCGCGCGCATGCGCTGGCTCGCCGTCCTCGCACTCGCCGCCTGCTCTTCGCCCGCCGCGGAATCGTCGCCCGATGCGCCGAACGCGCCCGACGCGGACACGCGGGGCGCCGGGTGCATCGCGAAGCTCGCCCTCGGCAGCCATCACTCGTGCGTGCTCCGCAAGGACGGCGCCGTGTGGTGCTGGGGGGCGAACAACACGGCCCAGCTCAACGACAGGACCGAGGTCGATGCCACGGTCCCACGCGAGGTGTTCCGCGGCGCGAAGGACCTCGTGTCCGGCTTGCAGCACCTGTGCGCGATCGATCATGACGACGCGCTGTGGTGCTGGGGCCGCGACGCGTTCGGACAGATCGGCAACGCCACCAACACGCACAGCGAGCTCGCGACGCGCGTGCCGATCGATCGGGTGACCGCGGTCGCCGGCGGCAACCTGGCCGAGCACGTCTGCGCGCGCGAGGTCGACGGTGCGCTGTGGTGCTGGGGCCGCAACGACTACGCCCAGCTCGGCCTCGGCCACGACGCGCCGACGTACAGTCCGGCGCGCACCACCGTCGCGACCGCGCTGCCCGCGCTCGGCAGCGAGTACTCGTGCACGCTCGACGAGGCGTCCCATGTCGTGTGCTGGGGCCGCAACGTGTTCGGCGCCATGGGAATCAGCTCGCCTGGAGGCCCGACGCCTCAGCGCGGCGCGGGCGATGCGACGTTCGTCTCGCTGACCGCGGGTGGCACCACGACCTGCGGGCTCACGGCTGAAGGCGGCGTCGAGTGCTGGGGCGACGGCGCGCAAGGCCAGCTCGGCGGCCCACTGGAGTCGATCACGCCGGTGCACCTGCTCGACGACGCGGACCTCGTGCGCATGGGCAGCGGCTCGATCTGCGCGCGCAAGCTCGACGGCACCGTGTGGTGCTGGGGCAAGAACCAGTACGGCGGGCTCGCGACCGGCACCACCGACTACCCGCCGGGACCGGTGCCGACGCTGCTCGCGGACGTCGTCGATCTCGCGCTCGGCAACCTGCACGGCTGCGCGCTCACGCGCGACGGCGGCGTCGCGTGCTGGGGCTACGACGGCTACGGCCAGCTCGGCCGCGGCGGGCTGCCGAACCTCGATCCGCATCCGACCCCTCAGACCGTCCCGATTCCGTGCGAGTAGCCCGGCAACCCCGCGACGGTCGAGGTTTCTGGGATCTGTGAGATTCGCCATCGCGCTGATCATCATTGCGCTCGCTGTCGCCGTCGCCGTCACGATGAACACGCGGAAAGCACCGTCGTCGACCGTGCCTGGCCGCATCCCCACGTTCGCCAACCTCCCCCGACCCGCCCAGGAGGCGCGCGCAACGCCTCCCCAGCGCGCCTCGCCACGCGCGCCGTCGATGCAGCTCGTGCGCGATGGCGACGCGGACACGAGCGGCGCGGAGGGCCACGTCGGTCCGCTGCGCGTGCTCGGCGGCGCGGCCGATCATGCGTCACTCGGCAGGCTGCGGGAGGCGCTCGTCGAGATCTACCCGCACCTCGCTGCGTGTCACGAAGCGTCGCTCGACGTGCTCGACCTTCCAGCCCTCGATCTCGAGCTGGAGATGACTGTCGAGCCCAGCACGGACGATCGTTCCACGATCGAGGCCGACGTGCTGGCCGTGCCCGGCGAGCCCCGTCCGCCCGAGATGATCGAGTGCATGCGCGCGGTGCTGGGCTCGCTCGAGCTCGCAGGCGTCCGCGAGCGGCTGAGCGTCGGTTACGTGCTGTCCTTCCGCCCGGACCCTTACGGCACGAGCTTGTAGCCGAGGCCGTACACCGTGAGGATGTGGCGCGGGCTCTTCTGGTCTTCCTCGAGCTTACGGCGCAGCTTGACGATGAAGTTGTCGACGGTGCGGCTCGTCGGAGACGCCTGCATTCCCCACACCTTCTCGAGCAGCTCGTCGCGCGAGACCGTCTCCTCCGAGCGCTCGCGCAAGAGCTTGAGCACCTCGAGCTCGTAGAACGTGAGCCGCTTGCTGGTGCGGCCTTTGGCCATCGTGTGCTTGCGCGCGTTGATCGTCCAGCTGCCGATCGTGAACGTCTCGTCGGTGTGCGAGACCATGCGCGCCTGGCGGCGGAAGATCGCGTTGATGCGCGCGATCAGCTCGGCGATCGAGAACGGCTTGGTCACGTAGTCATCGGCGCCCGCGTCGAGGCCGCGGATCTTGTCGGTCTCCTGCGCCTTGGCGGTGAGGATGATGATCGGCACCGTCTCGTCGCGCTGGCGCAGCGTCTCGCACACGCGATAGCCGTTGTCGTCGGGGAGCATCAGGTCGAGCAGCACGCAGTCGGGCGCCCATTCCATCGCGGCGGCGAGCCCCTCGGCGCCGGTGCCACGCGCCTCCACGTCGAAGCCCTCGAACGAGAGCGCGTCACGCAGGCCACGGACGATGTCCGGCTCGTCCTCGATCACGAGGATGCGCTTGCGCGTGCCTTCTTCCTCCGCAGCGGCCACGGCTAGCTTTTACCACCAGTCGGCAGCGAGATGCTGAACGTGGCTCCCTGCCCGGGAGCGCTGGTCACCGAGGCCTTGCCCCCGTGGGCCCGGGCGATGTGCTGGACGAGCGCGAGGCCGATCCCGGATCCACGGATCGGCTTCAGCCGGATCGAGCGCGCCCGATAGAACCGCTCGAAGATCCTCTCGTGCTCCTCGGGATCGATGCCCGGCCCGAAGTCGCGCACGGCGAGCACCAGTTGATCGCCCTGGCGCTTGAGCGAGACATGGATCTTCTTGCCGTCCGCGGCGTACTTGATCGCGTTGTCGACCAGGTTGAGCACCGCGAGTGTGAACGCGTTCGCGTCGAGCTGCACCGGCGGCAGGTCCGGCTCGATCTCCGCCGACAGCTGCATCTCTGCCGCCGCCACACGCCGCCCCGACAGCTCGATCGCGCGGTCGACGACCTCTCCGAGATCCGCCTCGGCGAACTCGTACACGCCCATGCCACGCTCGATCTTCGCGAAGTCGAGTACGTTGTCGATCAGCCGCCCGAGGCGCACGCTCTCGCGCCAGATGATCTCGGCGTACTCGTGCGCCTGCTCGGGCGACTTGGTGCGGCCCTCGGCGAGCATCTCGCCGAACATCGAGATGATCGAGAGCGGAGTCTTCAGCTCGTGCGAGACGTTCGAGATGAACTCGCTCTTGAGCTCGTTGAGGCGGCGCTCGCGGCGGATCGCGAACCCGAGGAAGCCGAGGCCACCGAGGATCACCGTGATCGCGCCACCGATCAGGATCGAGTCGACGAGCTTCTTGCGCTTGAGCGCCTTCTCGCCGGCGATGTCCTTCTGGGTGACGCGCAGCACCCAGCCATCGACGGTGAGCAGGAAGCGCCGCTCGACGATCAGCTCGTCCTTCGTATCCGTGAACGGCATCCCGAACACGAGCTGCCCCAGCTCGTCGACGACCTGATACAGGCGCTTGCTGTTCTGCACGAGCAGGAACTGGGGGAACATGCGGCCGACCAGGTGCGAGAGGTCATCCTCGATCACCACGTAGAACGTCCGGTCGCCGGACTGCCGGCGCATGAACGAGAACAGGTACCAACGGCTGGCATCGGCGCCCGCGGGCGAGGCCTCGCGCAAAAATAGATGCCCGCGCACGCCGAGCGGCTGCTTGTCGAGCTGCAGCTCGGGCAGGATGCGCGACATGAAGTAGTCGCGATACGCGGTGCCTTCCTTGCCGCTCCGGTTCCCGCGGTAGCCGTCCGGGATCAGCTCCTGCCGTTCGTCGAGCACGAACACGCTGGCCACCCCGGCGCCCGTCGCCTGCAGCAGCGCGGGGAGATCGGCCAGGCGGTCGAGCTTCACCTCGCGCAGGAACTTGGTGTCCGCGTCGTCGATGATCGACTCGATGTTGACGACCTTCTCGTCCGCCAGCTCCTGCATCAGCGCGAGCTCGCGATCCCGGGACGACGCCTCGCTCGTGTAGCTGTAGCCGTAATAGGCGAGCGCGACCGCCGCGGCCAACACCGCGAAGATCAAGGCATTCAACAGCAGGACGCGTCGCACGGGCCGAAATCCTGCCCTATCGATAACACTAGTAAGGCCGCTAGGTTGCTAGATCACAGGATCGTGTGTTAGACGGCTGACTAAAGCTAGCCTCAATCCGGAGTTCCGGATTAATCGTGGTTTCGGCTAGTTAGATCGCACCAGGCAGTAGGTCCAGAAGAGGACATCGATGGATTCCATCTTCGAAGAAGACGCAGACGAGGTGGGCGGAGAGATCGAGGCTTACTGCCCGTCTCCACGGTGCAAGGCGGACACGACCCACACCATTATCAGCATGTACGAGGACGAGGTTCGCCGCGTCCAGTGCGTGGTTTGCGGCGAGGTACACGCGTACCGCAAGCCGCGGGGGGATGGTGCCGAGGAAGGCGGCGCCGAGGCCGGGCGCAGGTCCGCGCCCAAGCGCGCCACCTGGGATGACGCCATGGCTCGCGCGACCGACGGCGACCTGGCGAACTGTCGCCCCTACTCCATCCGCGATGCGTACGAGGAAGGCGACGTCGTTCACCACAAGGCGTTCGACGTCGGCTTCGTGACCGAGCTGCTCCCCGACAACAAGGTCGAGGTGATCTTCCGTGACGGCGGATCGCGGATCCTGGTCCACAACCGCGGCGATCTCGCGTCGCGGATGCCGGACATCAGCGAGATCCCGGTGCCGCGCGAGGCGAAGAAGAAGAAGCGCAGCAAGAAGCCCGAGGCCGCTGCCGCCCCGGTGCCGGCCCGTAGCAAGGCCGAGGTCGAGGCTGCCGTCGCGCGCGCGCGCGGTGCCGCGCAGGCTCGCATGGACGAGGCCAGCAAGACCGCCGAGGAGCGCAACAAGAAGCTCAAGGCCGAGGCCAAGACCAACAAGCCGGCGGCAAAGGGCAAGGCGCCCGCGGCCGCGCCCGCCGCGGCCAAGGCGCCCGCGGCCAAGGCGCCCGCGGCCAAGGCGCCCGCGGCCAAGGCGTCCGCGGCCAAGGCACCTGCGGCCAAGGCACCTGCGGCCAAGGCTGCGCCGGCGAAGGCCCCGGCCAAGGCAGCGGCGAAGCCCGCCAAGCCCGCCAAGCCCGCCAAGCCCGCGAAGCCCGCGAAGGCGGTGGCAAAGCCGGCCAAGAAGCCCGCCAAGGCGGCGGCAAAGCCGGCCAAGAAGCCCGCCAAGCCCGCGAAGAAGAAGAAGTAGCGCTTCGCGTGCGCTTAGCGCGTGGGCGGCTCGGTCGCTCCGCGCACCTGATGCTTGAACGGCAGCAGGACGGTGAACTCCGTGAATACCTCGGGCTGCGAGTCGACGGTGATCAGGCCGCCGTGCATCTCGATCAAGCCGCGCGCGATGTAGAGGCCGAGGCCGGCCGAATCCGGCCCTGCGCTGGTGTGGTGCTTCGCGGGCTGCGCGTGCAGGAACGGATCGAAGATGCGCTGGCGATCCTCCTCGGCGATGCCGACGCCATTGTCGCGCACGCGAACACGGGCCCACCCGCCCGGATAGCGATCGCGCGGCGCCTCGTCGACGTGGATCGTGATCCGCCCCTGCTCGGGCGTGTACCGGATCGCGTTGCTGACGAGGTTGACCGCGATCTGATGCATCTTGTCGCGATCGGCGTCGATCATCTCGAGCGGCTCGATCTGCGTCTCGATCTGCTGGTGGCGCGCATTCGCGAGAGGCAGCAGCTCGGTGACGACGTCGCGCACCACCTCACCGAGGTTGACCGGCTCGCGCCGCAGCACCATGCGGCCCGCCTCGATGCGGCTCACATCGAGCATGTCGTCCACGAGGCGCTTGAGGCGGTGAGCGTTGCGGCGCACCGACGAGATCGGGCGCTCGAGCATCGACGGTAGGTCACCGAAGCGGCCCTCGGAGAACAGGTCGAGATAGCCGACGATGCTGGTCAGCGGCGTGCGCAGCTCGTGTGCCGCGATCGAGATGAAGTCCGACTTGATCTTCGACTGCCGCTCGAGCTCGATGTTCTTCGTGCGCAGCTGAGCCTCGGACTCGGCGAGCGCGCGCGTCCGCTGGCGCACGATCTGATCCAGGTTGGCGCGCAGAGCACGGAACTCGGCGCGCGCATCCTCGACCTCGCGCGTGCGCTCCTCGAGGACGTTACCGAGACGAACCGCGGCATCGAACAGCTCGGCCTGCGTCGGCGACGCGGTGCCGGAGCGCTCGAGCCGCGCGATCAGGACGTCGATCGTGCGCTTGGCGGCGGCGAGCTCGGCCTCGAGCTCCTGGATCCGTGGGTCCTCCGCGTCGCCGCTCATCGCTCGCTCCTCGGCTGACCGATGGCCAGCCCCGTCAACGTATGATTGACGAGGAGCATCCCCGATTGTTCGCCCGACGTCTGAAATCCGACGGTCGGATACTGCGAGTACGCGCCGGCCAGCTCGCGATGAAGTGACCGCGCCTGCGCCTCGAGGTGTCGGCCCGCGCACGAGAATGCGAGCAGCGCGCTCATCTCGCCGCCGACACGCTCGCAGGCCGTGGCGAGGTCACGCGTCGTCTGCCCGATGAGATCGCCGGGGCGCATCACGCGCAGCACGTGACCGGGCTCCACGCCGCTCGCCAGGTGCAGGCGGTCGCGCTCGATGCGCATCACCGAGCGCACGTAGGGCAGCCCGTCGACATAGCGAGCGAGCGAGTGTTGCGGCCGTGGTTCGTCGAGGGTCTCGCCGAGCTGGCGCACCAGCTCGCGCAGCCGCGGCACCGCTGGCCGGCCGTCGAGCTCCTCGATCACCCGCCCGGAGGCGGCGGTCACCACGGTGCGTGCATCCGTGGGTTCGAGGTGGGCCGAGTTGAGCGTATGGAACGGCAGCTCGCTCGCCGCGACGATCACCACGCCGGCGTCCGTCAGCACCTCGCCGTTCACCCACACCGGCGCGTCCCGCGTCGACCCGAGCTCGGTCGCCGTGCAGCCCCCGACGAACCGGATCTTGGGCGCGGCCGCCGCCGAGCCGATGCAGAACGCTTCCTCGTGCCCGGACGTCCCGTCGACCACCGAGATGCCGACGTGCCGGCTCGAGTCGAGGGCGTGCACCGTCGTGCCGAGCATCGTCACCGCGTGCTGCACGGCATCCCGGCTGCGCGCGAGCGCCGCTTTCGGCAGCTCCGCAGCGACCCCCAGGCCGACGCGCAGCCAGTCGCCGTACAGGCCGATCGCCGAGGCGGCGACTTCATCGCATGGCACGCCGCGGCCGATCACCCCGGTCGTCGTCCCACCGACGACGGGGGCCCGCAAGCCGCGATAGGTGACCCGCGCCATCACCTCCGGATCGAGCCGCCAGTCGGCGAACACGAGCGCGAGTCGCAGGTTCGGACCTGCGAGCTCGTCGACGATCTTCGCCGCGACCTTCGCCGAGTCCGTTCCGGTCGCCACCACCTGCCGAGCGATCGCCGACATACGCGGGCACTATAGCGCCGCGCTGGACGAAAAGTTGCCCCCTCTTCGAGGATGCCGCTTCGATAAGGGCATGGAGAAGACGTGTAGCGCGTGTGGGCAGGCGTTCCGGCCCGCGTTCGTGTTTCAGATTGCGGCATCGGCGACGGGGGACAAGCGCTTCTTTTGCTCGCTGCCGTGCCGCGAAGAGGCGCTCGGTGCGGATGCGTTCCGCCCGAAGCGCGCGCGTCGGATCGCGATCCTGAACCAAAAGGGCGGCACCGGGAAAACCACCACGGCCGTCAACCTCGCCGCAGGGCTCGCCGAGCGCGCGAACGAGGTCCTGCTGATCGACACCGATGCGCAGGGGAACGTCGGCGTGTCGCTCGGCGTGGCAGGCGAGAAGTCGCTCTACCACGTGCTCGTCGATGGCGTGGAGCCGAACGATGCGAGCGTGCCCGTCCGCAAGCACCTCGACGTGATCACGTCCGACTCCACGCTCGCCGCCGCGGAGATCTGGCTCGCTCGTCAGAACACCGACGCACGCAGCAAGACGCTGACCAAGCGGCTCGGCCTCACCGCGGTCTCGCGCCGCTACGACTACGTGATCATCGACTGCGGTCCGTCGCTCAACCTCCTCAACCAGAATGCGCTGTCGTACGTCGACGAGGTCATCATCCCGGTGACGTGCGACTACCTCGCACTGGTCGGCGTGAAGCAGGTGCTGCGCACGATCAAGGATGTCGAGCGCCACCTCGGCCATGCGGTGCGCATCTCCGCCGTGTTGCCGACGTTCTACGACGGCCGCACGCGCCTCGCCCGCGAGGTGCTCGAGACGCTGCAGGGTCACTTCAAGCACAAGTGCCTCGAGCCGATCCGGCTCAACACGCGCCTCGCCGAGGCGCCGAGCCACAAGA
>DATLHR010000236.1:0-8858 GCA_035539815.1 Kofleriaceae bacterium | reverse complement strand
GTCGACGGGCGCAGGGGCCGGAAACAGGGCGGGCACGGCGATCGCGAGGAGGTTGTCGATCTGCTTGCCGCGCGCGGTGAGGTCCGCGTGCGTGGTGGTTCCCACGGGTTCGACGCGCGCGACGCCCGCGTCCCCGTTCTGCAGGTACGACGCGATCGCGCGGAGGTTCGCCTCGTCGCGCTTCGCGGCCTCGGCGTTCGGGCTGATCACGCGCCCGCCGATCACGAGCGGATCGCCGAGGGTGACCTTCGCGATCACGGTGCGCGTCTCGTCGGAGGTGCGCACGGCGATCGGCGCCTCGGCGTCCAGCTCCGCCACCCACGCGGGGATCGCGACCGCGCCCTGCGCGACCTCGGTCTTCCACGCCGCGGGCTCGATGCCGGCGCCGTTGCGGGCGACGAGCACGACCTCGCCCGTGGGCAAGATCGCGCCCGACGCGATCGGACGGTCGCCGATCCGCGCCTGCACGAGGTTGTCCTCGAGCTGCAGCTTCACCGGCGTGTTCGCGGCGAGGATCTTCGCGAGGCAGCCGGCGACCTTGTCCTTCGCCAGACCGCTCGCGATCACGGTGAGGTCACCTGCGAGCAGGGGGCCGCGCTTGGCGAGGATCACGCTCGACGCCTCGCCGATCACATCGAGGCCGCACTGCTGCTTCGTGGCCGCGAGCACGCCGTCCACCCCGGCGAGCGCTTTCGCCGCGACCTTCTCGTAGTGCGGCCACGCTCGCACGCGCGGCAGATCGAGCCGGACAACGACCTCGGGATTCGCGGGCAGGAACCGATACGCCGCGGGCGGGCCCGACGAGCCGCCCTTGCCGCATGCGGCGACCAGCACGACACAGGCGACGAACCGGACAGCGAAGGCCTTCACCCCCCGACCCTCGACGAGCGCGCGCATGAATGCAAGCGCGCTACGCTAGAGGAGTGCAGGGCACGGTCCTCGTCATCTCGCCGCACCTCGATGATGCCGTGCTCTCGATCGGCGGCTCGATCGCGGCGTGGACGTCGGCCGGGACGCGCGTCGTCATCGCGAGCGTGTACACCACCGGCCCCGCGCTCGAGGAGCTCGCGCCGGCGATGCGCAAGTTCGCCGACTACGCGACCCGCCGCGCCGAGGACGACGCTGCGTGCGCGGTGGTCGGCGCCGAGGTCCGCCGCCTCGACCAGGTCGAGCGCGCGTTCCGTCCGCCCTTCCTCACCGGCTGGTCGTTCTTCTCGACCCCCGACGACCGCGCCGGGTTCGGAACCCTCGATCGCGTCACCGCCGCACTCGAGGCCCTCGCACCGCTGTCTCCCGATCACGTGCTCGTCCCACTCGGCATCGGCAACCACATCGATCACGTCGAGGCGATGCTCGCGGCCACCGACTGGGCCGAGGCGCACGGCTGGCTCGATCGCGTTCGCTTCTACGAGGACTTCTACGCGCTCGCCGGCACCATGCGCCGCAAGCACTTCGTCACCGCGCAGCACGCGTGGCCGCGCTGGCAGTCACCCACGCTGCGCGCCCGCCGGCTCGGCGTCATCCTCCGCACCATCGCGCTCGCCCGCCGCGGCCCGCCGATCGAGACCTACCTGCATCCGGCCCTGCGCCACGCGCGCTGGGCGTTCGCGACCTCGAGCATCCACGATCACGAGCACCGCAAGCTCGCGGCGATCCGCTGCTACGCCTCGCAGACCCGCGCGTTCGGCGGCTTCGCCGGCATCGCGCGCGCGCTGCGCACCTACCACGCATGGTGGGGGCGCGCCGAGCCGCTGTGGCGCCCCGACCTCTGACCCTAGCCGAACTGCGCGTGAGCCTGGATCGCGGCCTCGATCGCCGCGTGTTGCTCGGCGGGGATGTCGGGCGCGAACGGCGCCGACGAGCGCGAGCGCCGCGCGAGCCAGCCGCGATCGAGGAGGGCGTGGTCGGCGAGCGCGGGGTCACCGAGCACGAGCGCGATCGTCGTCTCTTCCTTGGGGCCGGAGCTGGTGCCGCGCGCGACGTGGAAGCCGGCGGCGAGGAGGGACGACCGGAGCGCGGTCGACTTCGAGTACGTGAACAGCTCGGCCGGGCGGGAGAGGTGGGCGCGCAGGGCGCGAAACGTGGAGAGCGTCCACATCTCGCCGTCGACCTTCGACGAGAACGGGTCGTAGAAGATGACGTCGGGGCACGCGTGCTCGGCGAAGGCGGTGAGGAAGTCCCCCTCGCGGATGGTCCACGTGAAGCCGTCGCGCGTGAACGTGCCGCGATGGGCGAGCGTGTGCGGGGCGGCGTGGCGGAGGTGCGGGAACAGCTTGCCGTGGTCGAGGGTGAGCCGGAAGGCGTCGAGGTCGCGCTCGAAGCTGACGAGCTCGACGGGCGCGTGGCCGGGTGCGGCGTCGAGGGCGCGGACCAGGGCCATCGCGTTGTGACCCGCGCCGAGCCCGACGTCCCAGACGACGAGCGGGCGCGCGCCGGCGAGCGTCCGCGCGAGGAGGCGCGACTGGGCGATGTAGATCGCGTGCGCTTCGACGTCGGGCGCGTTGACCGAGTGCATGATCTCGCCCGAGGTGACGTGCGCGACGCTGGCGAAGCCCTGCGGCGAGGTGCGGATCGCGAACGCGCCGCGCGTCATCGGACGCCGGCCGGTACGGCCGCGCGGCGGCGGCGCAGCCGGGTTGTCCTGATCGCCGAGCACCAGCTGCTCGCGCTGCCGCGCATAGAACGCGGCGAACGTGCCGGTCTCGAGCTCGCCGCGGATCTGCCGCATGAGGTCGAGATAGAAGCGCAGGTTGTGGACCGAGAGCATCCGCCAGCCGAGCGGCTCCTCGGTCTTGATCAGGTGATGCAGGAACGAGCGCGAGTAGCGCGCACACGCATCACACGTGCAGGTGGGATCGAGGGGCTCGTCCGCGAACCGGTACACGCCGCGCCGCAGATCGAGCCGGCCGCGTGAGGTGAACGCCTTGCCGTGCTGGGCGAGCGCGGTCGGCAAGATGCAGTCGAACATGTCGACGCCGCGGTGCACCGCCTCGAGGATGTCGATCGGTGTGCCGACCCCCATCAGGTAGCGCGGTCGATCCTGCGGCAATAGCTGCGCGACCAGCTCCGTCATGTCCTCGCGCTCGGCCTTCGACTCGCCGACGGCGAGGCCGCCGATCGCGAAGCCGTCGAAGCCGTCGAGCCCGACCAGCGTCTCGGCGCTCTCGCGCCGCAGATCCTCGAAGCACGCGCCCTGCACGATCGCGAACAGCTTGTTCGGCGCATCGCCGCGTGCGGCCAGCGACCGCCGCGCCCACCGGTGCGTGCGCTCCATCGCGGCGCGCGCCTCGGCGTGCGTGCTCGTCGATGCGATGCACTGATCGAACGCCATCATCACATCGGCGCCGATGATCCGCTGCATCGCGATCGAGCGCTCGGGCGTGAGCACCACCTTGGGCCCGCCGTCGGGATCGCGGAAGGTCGCGCCATCCTCGTCGAGCGTGACGTCGCGGCCGAGCGAGAACACCTGGAACCCACCCGAGTCCGTGAGCACCGCGCCCGGCCACGTCATCCACCTGTGCAGCCCGCCCATGCGCTCGAGCACCTCGGCGCCCGGCCGCAGCATCAGGTGATACGTGTTCGCGAGCACGATCTGCGCGCCGAGCCGCTCGATGTCTGCATGCGACTGCGTGCGCACCGTGCCGCGCGTTCCCACCGGCATGAACACCGGCGTCTCGATCGTGCCGTGCGCCGTCGCGAGCGTCCCGCGTCGAGCGCGTGAACCAGCCGCCGTCGCATGGACTGAAAACATGGCCGTTTGTAGCGCGCCGTCGACGCGAAGTCAGAGCGCCCAACGCGGCATGCGATCCACTATACGTAGTTTGGGGCTTGCCCTCACGCGACGTGAGGGACCTAGGGTGCCCATCACGAGGTAACCAGCCATGGCGTACACGGTCGGAGAGCTTGCGAAGTTGACAGGGGTGACGGTGCGCGCGTTGCACCACTACGACGAGATCGGCCTGGTCCGCCCGTCGCAGCGCAACGCCGCCGGTCACCGCCTGTACGACGATCGCGACGTGCTGCGGCTGCAGCAAGTGCTGCTGTTCCGCGAGCTCGGCTTGCCGCTCGACGAGATCGGCGCGGCGATCGACGAAGCACCCTCGCGCGAGGAGCTGCTCCGCCGTCACCGCGAGGCACTGATCGTCAAGCGCGGCAAGCTCGACGAGATGCTCGCGGCCGTGGAGCTCGCGCTGGAGACCATCGAGAAAGGAACACCGATGCAGCCCGAGGACTTCAAGCAACTGTTCGATGGCTTCGACCCCTCCGCGTACGAGGCCGAGGCCCAAGCGCGCTGGGGCGACACCGACGCCTACAAGGAGTCGGCGCGTCGCACCAGGTCGTATCGCAAGGCCGACTGGGAGCGCCTGCAGCAGGAGAGCGCGGCCATCAACGAGCGCATCGTCGAGCGCATGCAGGCGGGCGCGCCGCCGACGGATGCCGCGGTGCAAGCGGCCGTCGAGGATCACCGCCTGCACATCGACCGGTGGTTCTATCCGTGCAGCAAGGAGATGCACAAGAACCTCGGCGCGATGTACGTCGCCGACGTCAGGTTCACGAACAACCTCGACAAGATCGCGCCCGGCTTCGCGCAGTTCCTGGCGGACGCGATCGCGGCGTCCTGAGGCCGCCCGGCCTTGCGCAAACCCGACGGGCACAACACACTCGCAGACGTGCCCGCGCGCCTCGTCGCATCGATCCTCCTGTTTCTTGCGGTGCTCGCAGCTCCCGCGGCGGCGCAGCGGCGCGAGCTCTCGCGCGAGGAGTGGCAGGCGCGCCAGCGCGAGTTTCAGGAGAACTATCGGCGCGTGCGCGAGGCCCATGCGGAGCTCTATGCGAAGGGGCCCGTCGTCGAGCTCGTGACCATGGGCGTCGGCGGCCTGATCTGGGAGCGCCACGGTCACATCGCGTTGTGCGTCAGCGAAGGGCCGAGGCACGATTGCTACAACTACGGCGTCGGCGACTTCCAGCATCCGATGAAGATGGCGTGGGGATTCTTCCGAGGCACCCAGAGCTTCTACGTCAAGCGGGACGATCTGGGCGACATGATGTTCGTCTACCTCTACGCCGATCGCACGATCTGGATCCAGCCACTGCCGCTCACGCGCGAGCAAGTGGACGTAGTGAAAGCGGCGCTCGCGCACGACGACACGGACGAGCATCGGTACTACGCGTACGACCATCTCTGGGACAACTGCACCACCCGCGTGCGCGACATCCTCGACAAGGCGACCGACCGGTCGCTGAGCAAGATGCCGAACACGACCGACGGCCGCTCGTTCCGAGAGCTCGCGCGCGAGGGGTTCCTGGGGCGTGAGGGCGGCGGCAGCCAGTGGTTGCCCCTGCTCGCGACCGATCTCTCGATGGGCCGCAACAGCGATCAGGTGCCCTCGTTCTACGAGCGGATGTTCCTCCCCGACTACCTGCGCGAGGCGATCGAGGTGCACCCGACGCTGAAGACCGCACCGATGGTGCTCTACCAGCGCAAGGGTCCGCTCGCGGTCAAGGAGCTCGAGAAGCAGATCTCCGATCCGAACCGAACGCCCGAGGAGAAGGCGAAGCTGCAGGCCAGGCTCGACGATCTGCACTCGCAGTCGAGCGGTCGCTTCGGCTTCATCGTGTTCATCGTGCTGCTCACCGCGCCAGCCTGGATCACCCGGCTCGTCGGTCGCTTCGAGCGCACGGGCCTCTGGTTCGCCCTGATCCCGCCGGTGCTGCTCGGCACGATCTACTGGTTCCTCGCGATCATCAGTCCGCTGCCCTACGTGCGGTGGAACGAGACCTGCCTGTGCCTGATGCCGTTCGACCTGCTCTTGCTGTTCGGGCCCGAGCGGCGTCGCCAGCTCTACGCGCGCGGGCGCGTCGCGATGCTCGGCCTGGTCGCGCTGCTGTTGCTCGCCGGCGTGCTCGAGGCGCCGGTGTGGACCGCCTGGCTGTGGGGCCTCGTACCCAACGCCGTCGTCGCGTTCCTGCCGCGCAAGCAGCGCGTCGAGAAGATCGCCGCGCCGGCAGAAGGCGCGGGCGAGGTCAAGAAGAGCAAGCGGCCCGCGACGGCCTAGGACGCGGGCTCGAAGCGGATCGGATAGTTCACGCGAACGTTGCCGCCACCGATGGGCGCGGGGAACTGCATCCCTTTGAACACTGCGGCGATGCACCCGCTGAGCTGCGCGTCGGCTCCGGTGGAGCTCGCCGTCGTCACCTTGCCGTTCGCGTCGATCTCGAACGCCGTCATCACCGTCACCCGCAAGTCGGGATTCTTCACGAGCGCGCGTTCGTAGCAGGCGCGCAGCTTGCCGAAGTCGCGATGCACGATCTTCCCCATGGCTTCCTTGGTGACGGCACCTTGCACAGGCGGCTTGCCGTTCTTGCTCGCCGGCTTGGCGGTAGGCTTCGCGACGGGCGTGGTAGGCGTCGTCGTCGCAGCCGCGGGCGTCGTCTGCTCGGCGTCGGTCGTGGACAGCGTTTGACATGCGGCGAGCGCGAGCTCGGCGAGCGGCTTGCTCTTCGCGGAGATCGAGCAGTCCCACTTCTTGCCGCTCACCACGGTGCGGACGCCGACCTCGAAGCGGTTCGCGTCGTACATGCCCGAGACGACCTCCTTGAAGGTGATCCAGCCGGTCGGTGTCTCCTCGGAGCGGATCCACGCCACGAGCTTGTCGCTCTTGTAGACCTCCTTCGCCTTGGCGAAGTCGGGCGTGCTGAATTCGTCGACGGCGAACAGGTTCACCATGAAGTCGCCCTGCTTGAGGTTCACGCGGCGCTTGCTCTCGTCGGCGTCGCGCGGCGGCGTGACCGTCGTGCCCTCGGGGACCTCGATGCTGAGGCCGAGGCCCTCGAGCATCACGCGCTGTGTCGGCTTCGCGGCGAGCGAGGTCGCCTCGTCATCGGCGGGCGGCGCCTTGGCGGCGGACTTCGCCGGCTGCGCGGGCGCCTCGGTTGACTTCGACGCCGACGCCTCGGGCTTGCTATCGCCGTTGCAGGCGGCGAAGGACAGCAGTGCAGCGACCAGGGAGACTCGGGTGCGGAGTGGCATCGGGGTTACCGGACGGCGCATGGCGGACAAAGTCGCATGGACAGAACCGCTGAAACGCGACATGTGCTGGACGAGCTGCGACAGCAAGCTTCGAGGCTACGGGCAGGCGCAGCCTCGACCGCGGGCGCGGGCACCGTCCTCCGTGATCTTCGCTGACTCGTCGGGGCGCATCCGGAGGCGCGTCCCGCCGCGACCATACGTCGCTGGCACACGCGCTGCATTGGGCGCGCTCCATGGACCGCATCTCCGACGCCCTCGAGCTGCTCACCGCCCAGCACGACGAGATCGAGCGCCTGCTCGCCGTGGTGTCGACCTCGGGAAGTCCTGAGAGCCGCCACCGTGCGCGCATCGACCTCGCCGAGCTCTTGCCGCTCCACCTCGCCCTCGAGCAGGAGCTGTTCTATCCGAACATGGCCACGGTGATCTCGAACGACGTGCTGCGCGAGCTGGTGGCGGAGCACGGCGAGATCAAACGCATCCTCGCCGATGTGCTGTGGGCCGAGCTCGATGATGACGAGCTGGAGCGCGAGCTGTCGATGCTGCACGAGCTGTTCGAGGTCCACCGTGCGTGGCAGGAGTCGTATCTGTTCGAGACCGTCGCCGAAGCGCGCGACGCGTTCGAGCTGGCGCAGCTCGGCGCGCAGATGCACGAGTGGGTCGAGCGCCTCTCGATCGCCGCCGCCTGACGTGCGCGATTGCCGCACCCGCGCGCACAGCGGCGCGCGCTAGCACGGCAACCGCACTTGCCATCGCCCGCGGCGTGACGCACCGTCGCCGCGTGGCCGTGTTCCGCGATGAGCCGCTGCGCGAGATCATCGCCCGGATCACCGGCGGCGAGCGCGTGATCGATGTGGTCGATCCGGACCTCGGTCGGGGCCACTATCCCGGCGAATACGTGGAGCACGAGGGCGTGCGGTACGTGCACCGGCCGCTGCGGCTGTGGGTCGATCTCGCGGAGCGCCTGGGCCTGCGCTTGCTGCTACCGCGCGCGATCGAGCCGCCGCTCGTGCGGCTGACGTTCGAGCCGCTCGATCACGGCGCTCGGCTGCGCGCGACGGCCGACGACCCCACCGAGCGCTACGGCGCCGACTCCGCGTTCGCGCGGATCTCCAAGCTCGAGGATCCGGGCTTCGTGCTCGACTTCGCCGAGGCGCTCGAGCGCGTGACGCTGCCGGCGGCGCCCCGCATCCTCGACCTCGGCGTCAACACGGGGGACGAGCTCGCGCTGCTCGCGCACCTGCCGGACGCGACGCTCGTCGGGATCGATCACAGCGCCTCCGCGATCGCCGTCGCGCGCCAGCGCTTCCCGCGCGCCCAGCTGCACGTCGCGGATCTGAACGCGCTCGCCGCGCTCGGCCTCGGTCGCTTCGACCTCGTGATCGCGATGAGCACGCTGCAGAGCGCCGGCATCGACGATCGCGAGCTGTTGCGCCGGATCGTCCAGGATCACCTCGCACCGACGGGTGCGGTGCTGCTCGGCATGCCGAACTGCCGCTACGTCGACGGCGAGCTCGAGTACGGCGCGCGGATGAAGAACTTCCGGCAGCCCGAGCTGGGGCTGCTCGTGAAGGACGTCGCGTTCTACCGGAAATACCTCCAACAGCATCATCGGCAAGTGTTCGTGACCGGCAAACACTACCTGCTCGTTCTGGGAGTCGTCGGGTCGTCGATGTAAATCGGTCGATCAGTTGCGTGGACCATCGACAGGGGACCGCGCATTTCATGCGATCCGCGGGGCTCGAGGCTGGCGTGCGCGTTGCTCATGTCCGTGAGCATCGAACGTCGCGCACGGAGCTCACGACGTCCGCGGAACCTCGCTCCAGAAATG